>JACCRC010000108.1 GCA_013813765.1 Deltaproteobacteria bacterium
CCCTCGATCCATCCAGCTCGCGCGCGCAGGAGAACCTGACGTGGATCCGCACCCGCCAGGCCGATGCATTCCGGCCGGCGACGACCGGCGGTGCCGCGGCGACGCTGCTGTTCTTCCACACGTGGCCGCGTGCGCGGAAGATGATCGTCGGCGCCGCAGCGTTCGCGATCGGCGTGCTGCTGCTCGTGCCGTGGGCCGGCCGCCGCCGTCGCGCGCTCTCCGCGCTCTCGGTGCTGCCGTTTGCCGTGTGGATCGCGATGGTCGCATCCGTCGTGCTCGAGGATCGTCACGAGGACGACGCGGTCGTGATGGACGACGTCGTGCTGCGTGCCGCCGACAGCGCCGGCGCACCCGCCGCGCTCTCGCAGCCGCTGCCGCGCGGAACGGAGGTCACGCTGCTCGAGCGTCGAGATGCGTGGACGCGCGTACGAGTCGCGAACGGAACCGCAGGCTGGGTTCCCGGCGGCGCCGTCGAGCGGATCCTGCCGTAGCCCTACGCCGCGCTACTCGTGTCGATCAGCTCGAGGATGCGTGCCGATCCGACCGGCTTCGTGATGTGGGCCTCGAAGCCAGCTGCCATCGCCTTCGCGCGGTCGTGCGCGGCGCCATAACCGGTGAGCGCGATCATCCGTGGCGCTCGTTCGCCCAGTCGTTGGCGCATCCGGCGCGCGACCTCGTAGCCATCGATCGTCGGCAGGCCGATGTCGACCACGGCGATGTCAGGTCGCAGTCGGACGGCGAGCTCCACGGCCTCGAGTCCATCGTGAGCGATGTGGACCTCGTGCCCTCGTCCCCTGAGCAACTCGCCGAGCAGCATCGCCGCATCCTCGTTATCGTCGACGAGCAGCACGCGCTGAGACAGCCCGACCATCAGCTTTTGCGCTTTCGGTTCAGCCGCCACGGGGAGCTCGGAGGTGACCGCCGGGATCCGGATCGTCAGCACGGTGCCCATGCCGAGCCCACCGCTGGTCGCGGTGGCCGTGCCGCCGTGAAGCTCGACGAGCCGGCGCACGAGTGTGAGCCCGAGGCCGAGGCCGCCCTCCGCGCGATCGGGTGCCTGGGGCGCCTGCACGAACAGCTCGAAGATCGTCGGCAGCATCTCGGGTGCGATCCCGATGCCGTTGTCGCGCACGCAGATCACGACCTCGCCCTTCTCGCGCGTCGCACTCAGCCAGATGTGGCCGTCGGCCGGGGTGTACCGCGCGGCGTTCGTCAAGAGGTTCGCGATCACCTGGCTGATGCGGGCCTCGTCACCGAACACCCGCAGGCCGCGCGTCGGGATCTCGATGGTCAACTGATGGCCCTTGCGATCGATCAGCGGCGACGCGATCTCGACCGCCTTCGCCGCCGCGACCGAGATCTCGAGGGGCTCCTTGCGCAGCTCGATCTTGCCGCGCGCGATCCGCGACACCTCGAGCAGATCGTCGAGCAGCCGCACGAGGTGATTCGCCTGGCGTTCGATGATCGCCTGCTCGCGCGCAGAGCTGGTCTCGCCGCGGAGGCGCAACAGCTGCACTGCGGTGAGGATCGGCGCGAGCGGATTGCGCAGCTCGTGGCCGAGCATCGCGAGGAACTCGTCCTTCGCGTTGTTCGACGCTTCGGCGCGCTGTCGCGCCTCGAGCTCGCTGCGCAGCAGTGCCGCGCGCTCGTTGGACAGGCGTGCGCGATCGATCGCGATCGCGGCGATCCGGCCGAGCTCCACCATGGTCTCGCTGTCCTCGTCGGAGAACGTGCGTGTCGTCGAGCCGATCGCGATCACGCCGAACAGTCGCCCGCCTTGCCACAGCGGCACGCTGAGCAGGCTGCGAAATCCCGCCGCGTGCAGCAGCCGCGCGTGCTCGGGCGATCGCGCGATGCCGTCGATCATCTCGTTGGTGAGCTCCGGGACGAGCTGGACGCCGGTGGAGAGCGCGTGGAGCGGATGCCGCGGGGGGAGCTCACTCGGCGACGGAAACGCCATGAGACCGGCCGCGATCTCCGCGGCTGCTGGATCCGCGTGAGCCGCCGCGATTCTGCGCGAGGTGTTGTCGTCGTAGAGATCGATGAATGCCCAGTCGGCGAGCTCCTCCACCGCCGCGCCCGCGATCCGCCGCAGTGCCAGGTCGAGATCACCGACTGCCACCGCCGCGTGCTCGGTCGCGCGCATCATGAAGTGCGCCCGCATCAGCGCGCGCTGCTGCTCCGTGATGTCGTGACCCTGAACGAGGATCCCGCGCGTCGTCCCGTCGACACCGAGGATCGGCTGGTACAGGAAGTCGAGGTACATCTGCTCGCGCACGCCGGTGACCGGATCGGTGAGCTCCGCCTTCATCGCGTGGCCAACGAATGGCGTGCCCGTGGTGAACACACTGTCGAGGAGCTCGAGGAAGCCCTGCCCCACGAGCTCGGGGAGTGCCTCGCGGATCGGCTTGCCGATCACGCTGCGGCCGCCGATCAGCCGATCGTACGCGCGGTTCGTCAGCACGAAGCGATGCTCGGGTGCCTCGAGGAACGCGACGAAGCCGGGAGCCTGGTCGAACATCGCGCGGAGGTTGTCGACGCGCGCCTCGAGCTGCACCAGCTCCTGCTGCACGCGGAACGCGCGCTCGAGCACGCTCGCGGCCTGCGCGGTGTCCGCGAGCTCGGTGACGTCCTGCGTGTGCTGGAGGATCAGCTCGACGTCGCCATGTTCATCCAGCACGGGTGTGTGCGTCGCGCTCCACAGACGGTCCTCGAGCGGGCCGCCCGGAACGCGCTGGACGCGGTAGGGGATGTGGGCGATCACGTCCTGGCGGCGCGTGCGCACGACCTGCTCGAGCGACTCGCGCAGCATGCGCGCCGGAGCGTTCGTGCTGTCGGCGGGATCGTGCGGGAACACCTCGAACACGCCGCGACCGATCAGCTGCTCGCGCGTGGTGCCCGTGATCGCGAGGTACGCCGGATTCGCGTCGACATAGCGAAGCTCGCGGTCGACCACCATGTAGGGGTTCACGCTCGCCTCGAACACTGCCCGGTAGTCGATCCGCGACATCTCTCGCACACCATAGCTGTGCGCCTTGTGAAACGATGCGCTTCGGTGGAACGGTTCGTCCCATTCTTGATCGTGGGGCTCCTCGCGGCGTGCCCTGCTCCGCGCAAGCCCCCGGTGAAGCCGCTGCCGCCCGGCGGTACCGAAAAGCTATCCTGGGTCCGCGTCACTGGAACTGATGGGATCCCTGCTGAGCCACCGGCTGTCGGGACATATCGCATTCACCTGATCGACGTCGGCACCGGCCTGTCGATCCTGATCCAGGGTGCCGACTTCACGATGCTCTACGACGCGGGCTCGAACGACCGCGAGGAGCAGCCAACGCGCGTGATCGAGTACCTGCGCGCGGCCGTCGGTCCCTCAGGCGATGATCTGTGCGCGGGCGGCGCCGAGAAGGGGGCCAAGCTCTCGCTCGATCACGTCGTGCTCTCGCACCCGCACTTCGACCACGCCTCCGCGATGGACCTCGTGTTGCACTGCTACGAGGTCCGCACGTTCTGGGACTCCGGGCGCGTCCACCCCACGGTGTTCTATCGCGAGCTCCTGGCGGTGATCAGCGAGACGGCGGGACTCGTCTATCGCACGGCCGCGGAGGTGCCGCCGAGCCGCGAGGTCACGGTGAGGGACATGAGGGTCCGCATCCCGGTCTGGGAGCGATTCTCCGACGGAGATGTCGTGAAGCTCGGCGCCGGTGCGCAGTTCACGATCCTTCACGCCGAGGGCAAGCCGGTGAAGGATCCGAACCAGAACTCGATCGTGCTCGCGGTGCAGCTCGGCAGCGCTCGCCTGCTCCTCGTCGGTGACGCGGAGTCGGGCGATCGCAAGGACCCGGTCTATCCGCCCGGCGACGTCGAGGAGTACCTGATCGATCATCACAAGGAGGCCATCCGCTCCGACATCCTGCAGGTCGGTCATCACGGATCGAAGACCTCGAGCCGCCGCGCGTTCCTCGAGGCCGTGCGTGCCTCGCTCGCGCTGGTGTCCAGCGGACCGAAGCGCTACGGCAAGATCGTGCTGCCCGACCGCGAGGTGATCGAGGAGCTGAAGGCACAGGGCGCGACGATCCTGCGCACCGACGAGCACGACGACGTCTGCATCGATGGCCCGGGCGGCTGCGACTCGTGGGTCATCACCATCAAGCCGTGATAGACATCCGCGATGTCCACTCGGCGCCTCTACCACGACGACGCGATGCTGCGCCGGTTCGACGCGACCGTGATCGCTCACATCACGCAGGCCGGGAAGCCCGCGGTGATCCTCGACGCGACCGCGTTCTATCCCGAGGCTGGCGGCCAGCTCGGTGACCGCGGCACGCTCGACGGCATCGAGGTGCTCGACACGCAGGAAGCCGACGGAGGGACGATCATCCACGTGCTCGCAGCCGACGCTCCGGCGATCGGCACCACGATCACCGGCGAGCTCGACTGGGCCCGACGCCGCCAGCACATGGCGCAGCACACCGGGCAGCACCTGCTGTCGGGGGCGCTGCTCGAGCGCGCTGCAGCCCCCACGGCCTCGGCGCGCCTCGGCGAGACAACGCTGACGATCGACGTCCAGCGCGATCGCATCCCCGAGGCCGAGCTCGCGGCCGCCGAAGCGCTTGCGAACGACCTGATCGACGACGACCTCGCGGTGCGTGCGTGGTTCCCCGACGCGGGTGAGCTCGCGGCGATCAAGCTGCGCCGCGATCCGAAGGTCGATGCCGATATCCGCGTCGTCGCGATCGGCGACTTCGACTTCTCCCCGTGCGGCGGCACGCACTGCGTGCGCACCTCGCAGCTCGGCGCGGTGCGGATCACCGGCGCGGAGCGCTACAAGGGGATGACCCGCGTGACGTTCACCGCGGCACGCCGCGGACGCTCGGGGCTGTTCTCTCACGACCAGGTGCTGCGCGCGCTCGGTACTCAGTTCTCGTGCGCACCGACCGACGTTCCCGCCGCGATCGACAAGCTGCGTCGCGATACGGAGGCACAGCGCACGGAGATGACGGCGCTTCGCGGGCAGCTCGCGAACGCGATCATCGCGACGCTTCCCGGCGACGGCCCGGTGATCGCCTCGATCCCCGCGGACCCCGAGCTTTTGCGCAGCATCGGCGCGAAGCTGGTCAGCGCCGGCCGCGATGCCCTGCTCTGCGCTCCGGATGACACCGGGGCAGCGGTGGTGCTGTTTCGCGCGGCCGGCTCGACCGTGGACTGCGGCGCACTATGGAAGCAGCTCGCCGCGAAGCTCGGCGGCCGCGGCGGCGGGCGCGCGGACCGTGCCGAGGGCCGGCTCGCGGCTCCGATTGTCGACTGGCCAGCGCTCGTGAGCTCGCTGGGTTAGAGGGGCTAACGCAGGCCGCTCAGAAACCTCCGCGCGAGCGAAAGCGCGCACCGTGCATTTTTTGCGCGGCCCCCGCGCGTGGAAGCGCAGCTCAGCTCGAAACTTCGCGGATTTCCGAGACGGCCGAAGCGCCTCTTCGAGCCGAACATCGGCCCGGGATTTGAAGTCCCCGCCGCCCGTGGATGAGCCCGAGCCGGAGAAGCCGACGACGGGTCGGATCGTGGGGATCGGCGCCTCTGCCGGTGGCCTCGAATCACTGGAGCAGCTGTTCGGATCCCTGCCTGCCGATACCGGCATGGCGTTCATCGTCGTCCAGCACCTGTCGCCCGACTTCCGCAGCTTGATGGACGAGCTGATCGCTCGGCACAGCGACATGCCGGTGCAGATCGCACAGGAGGGCATGCCGGTGCGCCCGGATCACATCTACCTGATGCCGCCGCGCAAGGAGATGATCATCCGCGATCGACACCTCGTCCTCACCGACAAGGAACCGCACACGTTCTCGCTGCCGATCGACACGTTCTTCCGCTCGCTCGCACAGGACTGCGGCGACCAGGCGGTGGCGGTCGTGCTCTCGGGCAGCGGCAGCGACGGCTCGCGCGGCATCGTCGACGTGAAACGTGCCGGCGGTCTCGTCATGGCGGAGTCGCCGGTGACCGCGAAGTTCGATGGCATGCCGATGTCGGCCGCCGCTACCGGCGTCGTCGAACACGTGCACGGCCCGCGCGACATCGCTCGCGTTCTCTGCGGCCTACCGCCGCTCGATCCCACGGACACCGATATCGACACGCTCAGCGACGACCCGGCGATGGATTCGGTGTTCCGCATGCTGCGGGACCAGTTCGGGATCGACTTCTCGATCTACAAGACCAGCACGGTCGGCCGGCGGATCCAGCGCCGCGTGGATCTGCTGCGATTCCACAGCCTCGCGGAGTATGTCGCGCAGCTCGACGCCGACGAGCTGAACGCGCTCTATCACGACCTCCTGATCGGCGTGACCCAGTTCTTCCGCGATCCAGGTGCGTTCGAGCTGCTCGAGAAGGAGATCATCCCGCAGCTACTCGAGAAGACACCAATCACCGAGGAGATCCGCGTCTGGGTCGCAGGCTGCGCGACCGGCGAGGAGGCGTACTCGCTCGCGATGCTGTTCTGGGAGGCGATGACCGCGCGGAATCGGCCGATCCTCCTCAAGATCCTCGCGACCGACGTCCACCAGCAATCGCTCGAGCACGCGAGCGCCGGTGTCTACGGCGAGGAACAGCTCGCGAATGTCAGCCACGACCGGATGGCCCGGTTCTTCACGCGGCGTTCGAGCGGCTATCAGGTCTCCCAGGACCTCCGGCAGCTGATCGTGTTCGCACGTCACAACCTGACGAAGGACGCTCCGTTCACGAAGATGCACTTCATCTCGTGCCGGAACATGCTGATCTACCTGCAGCCGCACGCGCAGCGGACGGTGTTCTCGCTGTTCCACTTCGGGCTCGTCTCGGGCGGCGTCATGTTCCTCGGTGCGAGCGAGACCCCTGGCTCGCTCGCCGACGAGTTCACGGTCCTCGACGAGCACTGGAAGGTCTATCGCAAGCGACGCGACGTGCAGCTGCTCAGCCAGGTCCGGCTGCCGATGCAGCGCCCTTCGACACGGCGTTCGGGGCCCGTCGACCTGCCGCGGACGCGCGGCGCCGATCCGCTGATCCTCCAGACCTACGATCAGCTGCTCGACAAGTTCATGCCGCCGGGGTTCCTAGTCGACGAGGACCGCAACCTGGTCGATAGCTTCGCCGGAGCGGAGAAGCTGCTCAAGCCGCGCCGCCGGCGACCCTCGAGCAACCTCCTCGACCTGCTCGACGACGAGCTGCGGTCGATCGTCGCCGGGGCGATCCAGCGAGCGTTCAAGGAGCGCGCGGCCGTCGTGTACACCGGGGTCCCGCTTACGACGGAGGACGGCGAGGTGCGCAGCACGCTGTCGGCCGAGCCGCTGTTCCATCCGCGGACCGGCGTGCGGCACGTGCTGGTGTCGTTCAAGTTTCAAGCGAAGGACGAGGCACCTCGCCCTGGAGCGATGCCTGCACCGCGCTACGAGGTGTCCGCGGACGAAGCGACCCGCGAACGGATGGATACGCTCGAGACCGAGCTCGGGTACACACGAGAGACGCTGCAGGCGACGATCGAGGAGCTCGAGACCTCGAACGAGGAGATGCAGGCAACGAACGAGGAGCTCGTCGCGTCGAACGAGGAGCTCCAGAGCACGAACGAGGAGCTGCACTCCGTCAACGAGGAGCTGTACACCGTCAATGCCGAGTACCAGCAGAAGATCGCGGAGCTCAAGGAGCTCAACACGGACATGCAGCACCTCCTCGAGGGCACCGACGTCGGCACGGTGTTCCTCGACAAGGAGCTGCGGATCCGCCGGTTCACGTCACGGATCGCGAGCGTGTTCCGGTTCATCGCGCAGGATGTCGGCCGCTTCATCGGCGACTTCTCGCACAACATCGAGCGCGACGGCCTGATCGACGAGATCCAGCGCGCACGCGTCAACGGCGAGACGATCGAGGACGAGGTCCGCGACAGTAACGGTACGCCGTACTTCCTGCGCATCCTGCCGTACCGCGTGAAGCAGGACCTGAGCCCGCGCGGCGAGCTGGCGATCGAGGGCGTCGTGCTGACGATCACCAACATCACCGCGCTCGACAAGGCGCGCTCGCGGCTCGCGCAGCTGTCGGCGATCGTCGAGTCCTCCGACGATGCGATCGTCGGCAAGGCGCTCGACGGCACGATCACCACGTGGAACAAGGGCGCCGAGCAGATGTACGGCTATACGGCCGAGGAAGCGATCGGTCAGAACGTGAGCAAGCTCATGGCGCCGGGCGCCGAGAGCGAGCTCGCCTCGGCGATCGAACGCATCAAGCTCGGCGAGCGAGTCGACCACATGCGGTCGCTGCGCGTACGGAAGGACGGCACGCGGCTCGACGTGTCGGTGACGATGTCGCCGATCCTCGACGCGAGCGGCGAGCTATGCGGCGTCTCTGCGATCGCCCGCGACATCTCCGCGATGGTCCAGGCGCACCGCGAGCTCGAGGAGCGCCAGCAGGAGATCGCGACGCTACTCGCGCAGACCAAGGACGGCGCCCTCCGCCGCGAGCAGTTCCTCGCGATGCTCTCGCACGAGCTCCGCAACCCCCTCGCTGCCGTGCTGAACGCAACGACGCTGCTGAAGCGCAGCATCGAGCCCCCGACGATCGGGCGATGCCAGGCCGTGATCGAGCGCCAGGCCAAGCACATGAAGCGACTGCTCGACGATCTGCTCGATGTCTCGCGGATCACGCGCGGCAAGTTCGAGCTCCGGTTCGAGGACATCGAGCTGCGCCAGCCGATCGAGGCAGCGATCGAGTCGGTCCAGCCGCTGTTCGGCGAGCGCCGCGTCGAGCTGATCTCGCAGCTGCCTAACCGCGCGATGCCGGTGCGCGGCGATGCGAACCGGCTGATGCAGGTCGTCGTGAACCTCCTGTCGAACGCCGCGAACTACTCGCCGCGCAACAGCAAGGTGCGGCTGCTGGTCGCTGTCGAGGGCGACGCCGCGGTGCTGCGCGTGCTCGACCACGGTGTCGGCATCGAGCTCGAGCTTCAGGAGAAGATCTTCGATCTGTTCGTCCAGTCCGAGCAGCGGCTCGACCGCTCGCGCGGCGGTCTCGGCGTCGGGCTCTCGCTCGCGAGGAACATCGTCGAGCAGCACGGTGGCAAGATCGAGGTGCAGAGTGACGGTGCCGGCAAAGGTGCCGACTTCAAGGTCACCATCCCGCTGGGCGTGCACGCGGCGGACGCGTGGGGCGAGGCCGTGCCAGCGGGCATCCGCACGACTCCAAACCGCCGCAGGGTGCTGGTCGTCGACGACCAGGAAGATGCGCGCGAGATGCTGAAGATGCTCCTCGAGTCGCGTGACCACACCGTGTTCGATGCCGCCGACGGACCGAGCGCGCTGGACGTGCTCCAGCGCGAGCGTCCCGACGTCGCGTTCATCGACATCGGGCTCCCGGTGATGACCGGCTACGAGGTCGCGCAGAAGATCCGTGCGGACCAGGCGTTCGACGACGTCACGCTCGTCGCCCTGACGGGCTACGGAGCGCCCAGCGATCAATCCGCGGCGCTTGCGGCCGGGTTTGACGAGCACCTGATCAAGCCGGCGGAGCTCGCGAAGATCGAGAAGATCCTGATGTCGAAGAAGCCGCAGCTGACCGGCTCGTAGCGAGGCTACATCGCGGTGCGAATCTCGCGCGACTCGCAGCTACGACGCGCTGAGCGTGACCGAGACCTGCTTCTCGTCCGCTGATTTCGGGAACGCGGCGTAGCCGAGCACGTTCTTGATGCACGTACCGAGCGGCGTGTTGTTGAGCTGGGCCGGCTCGAGGGCGACGCCCTTCGCCTTGCCCTCGGTGGACACGGTGATCACGACCTTCACGCCCGGCGGCGGCGCACCGTGTTCCTGCGCGCAGCGATTGATGCCGGAGCGATGGGCCTGGATCGCCTCCTTGTAGGGATCGCCGCGCTTCACCGGTGGCTTCTTCGGCGGATCCTTGCCGGGGGGATTGGCCTTGTCAGGCGGTGGATCCTTGTCGGGCGGCGGATCCGTGTCGGGGGTCGCGACGTTCGGTTCCGGCTCGGTCTTCTGCGGCACGCGGTCGTCGGGTGACGACGTGATGTTGACGACAGCAGGTGGTTGCTGCTGCATCTGCTTCCAGACCAGGAACAGCGCGGCGGCCGCGATACCCACCCCCGCGAGCGCGACCAGCGGCCACACGATGCTGCGGCCTTGTCGCGGCGGCATCATGTGCGCTTGCGGCATCGACATGCCGGCGCCCTGCCCCGTCTGGCCGATCGACTTCAGGCTCACGCCGCTGGTGCTGGTCTCGTTGCTGAACGGCGGCGGTGTGACCTGACCGGTGAAGTCCTTGCCGTCCCGCGGCGGGTTCGTCGCGCGAATCTCGAGCGGAGTCTCGCTGATGGTCGACTCGACCGACGGAAACTCGTCGTCGTCGTCGTCCTCGTGCGTGCCGGGCTGCGTCGCGTCCTCGTTCGCGATCAGCAGCATCGGCGAGCGCGAGTCCACGTTCGTCTTGTGGATCGCCCCCATGACCTGCGTGCTGCGCTTGCGCAGATCGTCACTGAACTCGAGCCGAATGAAGTCGCTGATCTCGCCCTGCGTCCACGGTCGCTTCACGGCGGTGATCGCATCGAGCACGGCAGCACCGAACTGGCGCGCGGTCTCGTAGCGATTTGCGGGATCGCGATCCAGCGCGTGCGCGAGTGCGATCGCGAGCGCGTCGGGAACGTCGGGGCGGTAGCGCCGGATATCCGGGATGGGCTGCTCCATCACCGCGCGGAACGTCAGGTAGTCGGTCTTGCGCCGGAACAGGCGACGCAGCGCCAGCATCTCGTAGACGCAGATGCCGAGCGCGAACACGTCGACGCGACGATCGATCGACGCGCCGCGCAGCTGCTCGGGCGCCATGTACGCGTACTTGCCCTTCACCGTGCCGGTCTGCGTGTTCGCCGACGCGTCCTTCACCTTCGCGATCCCGAAGTCGAGGATCTTCACGACGCCCGACTCGGTGAGGAACACGTTCGACGGCGTCACGTCGCGGTGGACGATGCCGAGCGACTCGCCGCTGCGATCGCGCATCTCGTGCGCATAGTGCAGAGCGTCGCTGGTCTGCTGGACCACGCCGCCGACGAAGCCGAAGTCGAGAACGCCCTGCTCCTTCGACTGCTTGCGCAGGAGCGGCAGGAGCGTGACGCCCTCCATGTACTCCATCACGATGTAGAGCTGACCGTCCGTCTCGCCGAGCTCGTACACCTGGCAGATGTTCGCGTGCGACAGCTTCGAGGCGAGCCGCGCCTCCGCGATCAGCATCTGGCGGAAGCGCTGGTCATCCGCGAGGTGGGGCAGGATCCGCTTGACGACAAAGAGCTTCTCGAAGCCCTGCGCGCCCTCCATGCGCGCCAAAAAGATCTCACCCATGCCGCCCGTTGCGAGCCGCGCGAGCAGCTCGTAACGGCCAAGGCGTTGCGGCGCCTGGGCCCCGGGAATCGCCATTCGAGTCGAAATTCTAGCAGGTTCGCCCGGACTGTTTGCGCTTACATGTGCCTACGCCGACGCCCCGAGGAGGACCACGCGGTATACACGGCGGATGCGGTTCGAGCTGCACTGCCACTCGACTTGCTCCGACGGCACCGAGCGCCCGGAGCAAGTCGCCGCGCGTGCCGCGGAGCGCAAGGTCGAGGTGTTCGCGCTCACCGATCACGACACGTGCGCAGGCTCAGCGCTCTCGGTCGCGGGCGCGCGCGTGCTGCGCGGTGTCGAGATGTCGTGCGATCACGACGGCCGCACGATCCACGTGCTCGCGTTCGATCGCGGCGGCGACGGCTGGGCTGCGCTCGAGTCACGGCTCGATGGCGTCCGCGCAGCGCGTGTCAACCGGCTGCGCGTGATGGCCGCGCGGCTCGAGCATCGCGGCATCAAGATCGACATCGACTCGCTGATCACGGCAGCCGGCAGCCGCGCGGTCGGCCGGCCCGACCTCGCGCGCGCGATGGTCGCCTCGGGCGCGGCGAGCTCGATGAAGGACGCGTTCTCGCGTCACCTCTACGACGGCGGACCGGTCGACGTGCCGCACCACGCGCTGCCGATCACCGAGGCGCTCGCACTCGGTCGCGCGGCAAACGCAGCGATGTCGCTGGCGCACCCGGCGACCTACGACGAGCTGAGCGTGCACCTGGTCAAGAAGTACGCGCCCGATGGTCTCGCTGGGATCGAGGCGTACGTCGGCGGCTACGACGCGCGCGAACGCCAGCGCTGGATCCAGATCGCGGACAAGCACGGCCTCGTGTGCACCGGCGGCTCGGACTGGCACGGTCCCGAAGAAGCCATGTCGCAACCCGGCGTGGATCTCCCGGCGGTGCGTAGCGACGAGCTGCTGCGCTGGCTCGCACTCTAGCGACGTCCGGGGCTCGGCCGGGGAAATGGGGTCCGACCCCTTTTGTGCACGTCGTGTGCAACAAAGGGGGTCCGACCCCATTTTCTGCACTACGTCTCGAGTAGCTCTTTCTGGTACTCGCCGAGCGCGCGGTCGTAGCCGTCCCATCGTTCGCGCGGGACCGCGTCGAGCGCGCAGCCGATCATCGTCGCGAGCGCGGCCTTTGGGTGACCGGCGGAGAGCAGCGCGAGCGCGAGGAACGCGGTGTACGCCGGATAGTCCGGATCCGCCTCGTGCGCCTCCGCGAGCAGCACGATGGCCTCTTCCGCGCGTCCGACGTTACGAAGCGTCGATCCGTAGCCCACGATGAAGCGCCGACGCTTGTCCGCGGGCACGCCGAGCTGCCAGGCAGCGTCGTAGTGCTTGATTGCCTCGTGCTCGCGGCCCTCCGCGTCGTGCGCGTAGGCGGACTTGATCTCGTCGTCAGCGGTCATCGCTTTGCCTTCGTCTTGTTCTTCGCGGGTGGCTTCTTCTTCTTCGCCGGCGCCTTCGCCTTCTTCTTCACCGGGGCGACCTTCTTCTTCTTCTCCACTGGCGGCGGCTCGACCCGACCGAGCTCGACGACCCGATGGAACTCGTGCTCGCGCACGGGTTGCACGCTGAGGCGGCCGATCTTCAGGACCGCCATGTCGGCGAGCGCGGGATCGCTGCGCATCCGATCCATCGAGACGAGGTGCGGGAACGTCGAGACGTACTCCACGTCCACGCAGTCCCAGATCGGCCTCTCGCGCGTCGCCTTCGGATCGTGGTACGGGCTGTTCGGATCGAACTGCGTCTCATCGACGACCTTGATCCGCACGACCTTCGCGGTCCCGACCACACCAGGTGGATTGCAGCTGGAGTGGTGGAACAGCACGAGGTCCCCGACGCTCATCGCGCGCATGTGGAACCGCGCGAACATGCTGCGCACGCCGGACCACGGCTCCACCTTCACGCGCTCCAGATCCTTGATCGAGAACGTGTCGGGCTCCGTCTTCATCAACCAGTAGCTCACGACGCACTACCGACGGGCACACCGATCTCGAGCGTCTGCAGCGGTACCTCACGCGTCGCCGCGTGGACCTCGTCGGCGAACCCGGTGAGGTTGACGTTGAACGAGAACTTCGTGTCGGCCTCGAGCGGGCGGAAGAAGTTGTCGTAGTGCGTGGGCACGATCAGCTTCGGCTCGACGGCGCGGATGATCCGCGCGAAGTAGTCGGGCGTGAACCGGCGCCCCGAGATGCCGGCGAGCAGGACGTCGACCTTCTTGTCGGTGATCTCGTCCTCGATCAGATCGCACGAGCCCTGGTGATAGAACCGCACGCCCGCGACCTCGATGAGGATTCCCCAGACCTGGCCGCACTTGTAGGCCTGCGGGGTGAGCTCGTCGACGTGATCGCAGGTGAGCTCGCCGGAGTACGGGATGCCAAGCCCGAGCTGCAGCTTCGAGTGCAGGCTCGGCACGAAGTGAAACTTGAACGGGCCGACGCGATAGTCCTGCTTCGGCGCCACGACCACGGCCTGCTCGGCGAGACCGTGCAGCCCCATCAGGTGCTGCAGCGAGCTCGAGCCGTAGACCTTGCAGTCGTGCAGCCGGGCGATCGCGGGGACGTCGAGCGCGTGATCGAAGTGCGTGTGGCCGACGAGCACCGCATCGGCGGAGTCGATCCAGCGCTCGACCGCGGCGTTCGAGGCGGGCACCACCTTTCGGCGCACCAGCGCACCGAGCGATAGCCGCGTCACGTACGGGTCGATCCAGATCACCGTGCCCTGGTACGCCAGGCGAAACCCGGCGGTGCCAAACCACGTGAGCGTGAGCCCGGGCGGCAGCGGTGACCGATCAGCAGCCCATGCGAGCTGCCGAGCGGTTAGCTGATCGCTCGTCTGTTGGCGGCGCGCGGTGGCCAGGTATGCGAGACCCGAGGCGACGTGACCGAGTGGCCGGAACACGGCGTCACTTTACCCCGCTCCCGCCTCCCGCAGGCGAGCGGCGGGGGCTACAACCGCGCCATGCCTTTCTCACTTCCCGAGCTCCCCTGGGCACCCGATGCGCTCCACCCGACCATGTCGAAGGAGACGATCGAGTACCACTACGGCAAGCACCACAAGACCTACGTCGACAACCTGAACAAGTTCGCGCCCGGCACGAAGTACGAGTCGATGTCGCTCGAGGACGTGGTCAAGGCGTCGCGCACCGACGGCGACAAGAAGATCTTCAACAACTCGGCGCAGGTCTGGAACCACACGTTCTTCTGGCACTGCCTGGCCCCGAAGGCCGGCGGCGCTCCGACGGGCGCGGTCGCCGCGGCGATCGACAAGGCGTTCGGCGGCTTCGACGCCTTCAAGGCGAAGTTCACCGAGGCCGCGCTCGGCCAGTTCGGCTCCGGCTGGGCGTGGCTCGTGAAGGGCGCCGATGGCGGGCTCTCGATCGAGACCACCTCGAACGCCGAGACGCCGTTCGGTCAGCCGGGCAAGACCTGCGTGCTGACGCTCGACGTCTGGGAGCACGCGTATTACATCGACCACCGCAACGCGCGCGCGAAGTTCATCGAGGCGTTCTGGACGCTGACGAACTGGGAGTTCGCAAACAAGAACTTCGCGTGAGTTAACCTCGGGGGATGAACGACTCCCCCGACGGAACCGAGCTCGCGACCAGCGGCGGTCGTCCGACCGCGGCGGAGAGCGATCCCAGTGCGCGCGAGTCCGTTCGGCGGGTGTCGACGGAGCGCTACAAGGTGCTCAGCCGCCTCGGTAAGGGCGGCATGGGCGAGGTCATGGCGGTGCGCGACACGAACGTGGGCCGCGAGGTCGCGCTCAAGCGCATCCGCAAGGCGGATCCGAGCGATCGCATGATCGATCGGTTCATGCGCGAGGCCTCGATCCAGGGCCGCCTCGAGCACCCGGCGATCGTGCCGCTCTACGACCTCGGCCGCGACGGAGCCGGGCAGCCGTTCTTCACGATGAAGAAGCTGACCGGCACGACGCTGTCGAAGCTGCTCGGCCCGCTGCAGCCGGAGGTCACGCAGCAGCGGCTGCTGCGCGCGTTCGTCGAGGTCTGCCTCGCCGTCGAGTTCGCGCACGTGCGCGGCATCATTCATCGCGATCTCAAGCCCGACAACATCGTGCTCGGAGATTTCGGCGAGGTCTACGTGCTCGACTGGGGCGTCGCGAAGGTCGGCGGCGAGGACGACTCGTTCGCCGATGTCGCGAGCGGCTCCTCGGAGGACAACGAGGCGCTCGCCACGCTGCCGGGCATGCAGGTCGGCACGCCGGGCTACATGTCGCCGGAGCAAGTCCGTGGCGATGTCGAGATCGACGGACGCGCCGACGTGTACGCGCTCGGCTGCATGCTGTTCGAGATCCTGACGCGCACGATGCTGCATCCTTCGGGCAAGCTCGGCCTCGCGAGTGCGCTGGCCGGCGCCGACGCGACTGCCTCGCGGCGCGCGCCGAGCCGGGCC
>JACCRC010000144.1 GCA_013813765.1 Deltaproteobacteria bacterium
GAGCACGAACTTCGCGCGCGCTGCGACCGCGAGCACGTGGAGCCAGTTGCCGGGCGAATCGATGTCGATGCTGAACAGCGCCACGTTCTCGATCGCATCGGCGATGGGCGCGATCAGCGCGACGGCGAGGATCGAGCGACGCGCATGAAGTGCCGCGAGCGCGGCGAGCAGCATCGCGCCGTACGCCACCAAGAACGCGAAGTCGATACCCGTCGACGTCGTCAGATCTGCGACGATCGCATCGCGACACGGTCCGGGAGGGCCGAACACGGCGGCCAGGTCCTCGCGATCCAGCGCGAGCTCGAACGCGATGATCGGTGGCGTCGCCGACGGCTCCCCGCATCCCTGCGTGGGATTCCAGGGGAACATCAGCGCCGTGAGCGCCAAGACCGCGAGTCCAGCGAGGAGCGCTCGTCGGCGTGGCGCCATCAGCCGAGGAGACTAACCCTTCTTGAGGGTCTTGCACGCGGCTAGCACGGTGGCAGCGCGATCCTTGTCGCCCTGCGTGGTCGTGCACTTGTAGGTCTTGCCATCGATGTCGCGGCGAACCTCGACGAAGTAGTTCGCGCCCGCGCCGCCGGTGTTGTCGAACGACAGCGCCCAGCCGTCGGCGAGCTTGTCGGCCTTCACGTTCTTCGGCGAGTACATGTCCGCGTCGGACTTCGCCTCGTCGAGCGTCTGCGGCTTCTCTGCGATCTCGACCTGCATCGCGCCGATATCCGCGCCCGTCAGCATGTGTCCCTTGCCCATCACGGCATCGCCGAGCTCGACGTCGCCGGGGACCTCGATGGCGAGGTTGAGCGCCGGCAGCTTGGTCGGACCCGCGGCCTTGGCCGCGCCGCCGCCGCCCTTGTCGCCGTCTTTCTTTCCGCAGGCAGTGGTGGTGGCGAGAGATGCGAGAGCGATGAACAGGATCGAAGCGCGAATCATGATGTGACCTCCGCCTGCGCTTCTATCAGGTTCCGTGCCGCACTCCAGCGACGGGAGATCAACGTCTTGGCGCAGCGAGCTGGGTCCGGACGAACCCAGCTGAGCTAGCGGGTGGGTCGGCAACCGGTTCCGCCGCCAACGAGGACGCGCTCGAACCCGGCTCGGCGAAGCGCATCGAGCACGGGCGGGAGTGCCGCGGCCGGAGTGTCGCCGTCGACGGCGAGCCCGATCGTCTCGGCGCAGCGACCAGTACCGCAGTACGTCGCGAGGCGCGCGCCGAGGATATCGAGCGCCTTCGGGCCATCGGCGAGCTTTGCTTCCTGCGAAGACGCGCCGGTGCACACCATCACGCGATCGGCGTAGACCTCCATCGACACGGGCACGGCGATGGGAGCGTCGTGCGGATCGCCGAGCGCGAACGTCGAGCGGCCCACACCGAGAAGTGGCGGGCTCGGCGTGCCATCCGCGATCGCGACGAGCGTCGCATCGCCAACGAACGCCCAGGTCAGTGCGAGCTCGAGCACGGTGCCCGGCGTGTCGTGATCGGCGAGCACGAGGTAGACGCGATTGCCGGGCAGCGCATCGGGCTCGGAGACACCGACGGCGATGCGTGTCCCAGCGTGCTCGACGCCGGCTTTCGTCGCGCGGATCACGTCGTACTCGCCCGGGTCCACGCGCCAGCGCCGTGCATCACCGCGCGCGAGATCGCACGCGACCTCCGCAGCATCCAGCGTGGCGCTCTTCACACGCAACCCCGCGAGCTCGCGGCGCAGACACACCGCGCTCGCCTCGTCGCCGAGGCCGCCGATCCGCGCAACGCGGAGGAGTCCGGTGGCATCGAGGTCGAGCATCGCGCGCAACGAGCCCGCGGGCGTGGGACCGCGAAAGCACGTCGCGAGGCGATCGAGGCGCGCGCGTACCGCGATCTCCGCAGCACCCGCGATCGCGGGCGCACCGTCGAGCGGCGGCGAAGCGTCGATCGCGAACGGTGTCCACGGCGCTGGCGGGCCTTTCACCGTGGGTTCCGGAATTGCGGCCGCCCGCGCGTTCTCCAGCGACAGCGAAAACGATACCTGCGTGCTTCCGCCGCCGGGTGGACCCGGAAACCTGAGCTTGCGAACGACGTTGATCACGCACGGCTGCATCTCGCCCAGCCCACCGACCACCGAAGCCGTCGGCACGCTGCCGTCGGGATCGACCGGGAAGGTGACCGTGATCCGTGACGACAGCGACGGCTTCTTCGCGAACGCGCGCTCGTAGCACGACTGCAGTGATGATAACTGCGAGCGCAACACGCGGTCGACGTCCGCCCGCTCGACCGCGCCACTGGTAATGGCGGTGCCGAGCACGAGCGAGGACGTGGGATCGGTGATCCGCGAGCCTCGCTTGAGCTCGAGCACCTCGGCCTTCGTCAGGCCGCCGAAGGTGACGCCGTCATCCGCGATCATTGGTGGCGGAGTGGCGACGCTGCAGCGCACGAGCTGCAAGCGTGGCGCGAGATCCGTTGGACCCGCGACGCCGGCTTCACGACCTCCGCACGCCGCGAGCGCGGCGAGGATCGCGATGCGGTTCAGCGCCCCTTCCACACCGGCTTTCGCTTGCCGAGGAACGCGGCGATGCCCTCCGCCGCGTCCTCGAGCGCGAGCACGCGGCCGAGCTCGGCCTGCAGGTAGCGAAGCTGCGGTTCGTAGTCCATGTCCTGCGAGCGATAGAACGCGTGGAGGCCGAGTGAGATCACCGCCGGGCTGCGATCGGCGAGCTCTGCCGCGAGTGCGAGCGTGGATTGCTCGAGTGACTCCGCGGGAACGACCCTGTTGACGAGCCCGCACTCGAGCGCCTCGGCGGCATCCATCTTCTTGCCGGTCAGCATCATCTCGAGCGTCCTCTTGCGCCCAACCGAGCGCGTGATCTCGGCAGTGATCATCATCGGCCACAGGCCGACGGCGATCTCCGTGGTGCCGAACTGCGCGGTCTCGGACGCGACGACGAGATCGCACGCGACCATCAACCCGAGACCGCCGGCGAGCGCGGGACCATTGACCATCGCGATGATCGGCTTGCCGAGCTCGTGCATCGCGGAGAGCAGCTCGACGAGCGTCGCCGGCGGAGCACCACCGGGGCGCGGCTGCATCGCCGCGAGGTCGCCGCCGACGGAGAACGCGACGCCCGCACCGGTCAGGATCACCACGCGCAGCGCCGGGTTCGCCTTGATCGCGGCGAGTGCGTGAACGAGCTCGCCGCACGTGGCGGGACCGATCGGGTTGCGCTTGTCGGGACGATTGAGAGTGAGCCGGGCGATCGGCCCCTGCTCGCCGACGAGGATCGTCGCGTAGTCGGACATACGGCCTATGTATCACTCGATTGACTCCCGGTCGCGCGGGGGCCTACGCTTCGTACATGGTCCGCCGCGCCCTCGGGTGCACGCTCGCGCTGGCACTGCTTGCCCCCGGCGCTGCGTCCGCGGATCCCAACGACCTCGTGCTGAGCCGGCTGGGCACGCGCATCACCAACAACATGGGCGAGCTGACCGGCGTGATCGGTCAGAACCGCGAGTTCCGCGCCCTGGCCTCGCAGATGGGCGTCGTGCTCGCGCCGCACCTGTTGACGCCCGCCGACACCGTGGGTTTCGGCGGGTTTCAGCTCACCGCGGACTACGCGACCACCACGATCGATCCGAACGGTGCGCACTGGCGCGCCCGGCTCGGCAGCCCGGATCCGTCGGGCGCCGGTGGTACCGCGCACGGTCCGAGCTCGCTGACCACGATCGGTCTCTTCGCGCGCAAGGGGATGTGGTTCCCGCTGCCGTCGTTCGAGATCGGCGCCGGCGCGATCCACCTCGTCGACTCGCAGGCGTGGACGGGGCAGGTCTACGCGAAGTTTGCGCTCCACGAGGGCTATCACGACCTTCCGATCCCGAGCTTCGCGGCGCGCGGCGCGGTGTCGCGCATGATGACGCAGCGCGAGCTCGACCTGACCGTCGCGTCGCTGGACCTCACGCTTTCGAAGCACTTCGGCATCGGCGGCACCTGGCGCCTCGATCCCTTCGCCGGCTGGAACCTGCTGATGATCATCCCGCGCAGCGAGGTGATCGATCCCACGCCGCACATCGATCAGCTCGCGCCCGGCAACCAGGAAGACAGCAAGCTCAACTTCGTGTTCCGCGACCAGGACAACATCTACCGGCACCGGATCTTCGTCGGCGCGAAGGTCCAGTACTACATCTTCCAGATCACCGTCGAGGCGCAGTTCGCGCTCGCGGGCAGCTCGGTCGACGATCGCAGCGGCACGACCGATCCGTGCATGCCGGATTCCACCACGTCGATTTGCGACGCCAAGGACACCTCGCCCTCGCAGCGCACGATCGGGATCTCGGTCGGTCTCGACTTCTAGCTCAGGACGCGCACATCACGGTGACCGTGTGCGTGTGCGAGCCGTCGCTCGACGACGTGATCGACAGCGTGGTGCCGGTCTTGAGCGATGCGAACTGCGCCGCCGTCACCATCACCGTGTGATCGTGCAGCGAGGTGCCCATGATGTTGTAGGTCTTCGCCGCGCCGGCATTGACGTCGGCCATCGACACCGCGAGCACGTGTCCGTGGTTCGCGCTGATCGACGCCGACGGTGATGCGCAGGTCAGCGGCGCCGCATCCGGCGTCGCGGCTCCACCATCGTCTCCGCAGCCGGCGATCACGGCCACACCAGCAGCGCCCACGCCGGCCCCCACCAGCGTGCGCAGGAATTCTTTGCGCGTCATCGTCATCGAGAGCTCCTTGTCGTTCAGTCGACTTGCCCCGGCCTCGTGACCGGAGCTTCCTCCACCTCAGGCTCGTCCCCATCGTCTTTCGGCTTGCTCGCCGTCGTCTGTGCGCGTTGGCCGCTGACCTTGCCGCGGCGTGCGCGCGGCGTCTTCTTCCACTGCTCCTCCGCGCGTGCGGACCGCGTCGGATCGGCGACCTGATACACGATGATCTTGTCGCCCTTCTTCAGAACCGTCTCGTACGAGATGCGGTTGATGCGCGCGAGGTCGCCCTTGCCCATGCCGAAGCGCTTCGCCACGTCCGCCAGCTTCTCCTTGCCGGTCGCGACGTACTCGACGCGCACCCGGCCGGTGCGTGCCTCGGCGAGATCCAGGTGCTCGGGCGAGCCGCGCGTGACGACGACGAGCTGCTGCTCGTCGAGCAGCGCGACCTTGCGCTTCTCCGCGTCGAACGTCGGCGACACCCACGCGACCAGCACCATCTTCGGGTGGAGGTTCGCGACCTCGTCGAGGCCGTTCCATTTCTCGAGCTGCGCGCGCGTGACGCCGAACGCCTTCGCGATCGACTTCACGGTGTCACCGGTGACGACGCGATAGAACACGCGCTGTTTGCCGTCGGCGACGTAGTCCTTGTCGGGCACCGGGACGATCAGCGCCTCGCCATCCTTCTGGTCGATGCCCGAGCCGAGCAGCTTGGAGCGCGCCTTCTTGCGGTTCTTGTCCCGCTGCTCCGCCGAGACCCGCGGCACGACGAGCACGGTGCCCCCGGTGACCTCGGACTCGTGCTCCACGCCGTTGAGCCTGCGGAGCGCACCGGTCGAGAGCCCGAACGTGGTCGCGACGTCCTCGAACCGCTCGCCGTGCGCGACAACGTACGCATCGTGGTTGTCCCACTCGGTCTGTAGCTCGACGATCCGGCGCTGCGTGTCGGCCTTCCTCCCGACCGGAACGCGCACGACGTAGCCCGGCTCACCCGGCGGCGTGCGACCGCGGCGCAGCTGTGGGTTCAAGCGCTTGAGGTCCGCCTCGCTCGCGCCGGCGGCACGCGCGATCATGCCGAGCGTCATCGAACCCGGCACGGCGACTTCGTCCCACGACTCCGGCGGCAGGACCTTGAGCTTGTCCATGCCGTAGAGCGCGCGGTTGTGGCCGACGATCGCGGTCGCGAGCACCTTCGGCGTGTACAGGCAGGTCTCCCACGGGACCGCGTTCTCGTACTCGCACAGCTGGTAGTAGTCGTTCGTGTTGTAGCGCGCGATCGAGCGCAGCATCGCGCCGTAGCCGACGTTGAACGAGGCCATCGCGATGTGCCAGTCGCCGAACCGCTGGTAGAGGTCCCTGAAGTAGTCCATCTGCGCGATCGTCGAGCGCAATGGATCGCGACGCTCGTCGACCCAGCGGTCCTGCCGCAGCCCGTAGATCTTTCCGCCCTCGGGCATGAACTGCCAGAGGCCGAGCGCGCCGGCCGACGACAGCGTGGTGTTGTCGTACGACGACTCGATCATCGCGACGTAGATGAGGTCCTGCGGCAGCTTCGCCTTCCGCAGGTGCGAGCTGATCAGATCCTTGTAGCGGCCCTGCGCGACCAGCCAGCTCGAGATGATCGAGCGGCCGCGCGGATCGTTCTTGTAGAACACCAGGTAGTCGACGAGCTTCTGCGACCACCGCACCGGGAGGTCGGGGAGCTCGAGCTGATCGAGCCACGGCTGATCGGGGCGCAGCTCGCTCGGGCGCTTGACGATCCGCGCCGGGCCCGCCTCGATCCGGCTCGGCGGTGAGGAGCGCTCGTCGATCCACGGGCTCGCCCCCGGGCGCGGGAACAGCTCGACGTCGATCTCCTTCAGCGCATCACCGGGTGCGCTGCAGGTCTCGCCGACCGCACAACCACGCACGGAGCGACGGCCATCGAGCTGCTGCGGCAGCACTGGCTCGGCCGCGTGAACCGGCGGTGCGGCCTGTGGGCCGGGATGCACGATGGTCTCGGGCAGCGGTTGCCCGCGCACGATGCCCACCGCTGCGCAGATGACCAGCGAGGTCAGACCGACGACGACGCGCATGCGCCGAACATAGGCGGCTCGACGGGATTGAACCAAGTTTTCAGGGCGGTTTTCAGCCCTGCAGGGAAACAGTGCTAGATTGCGCGTAACCCAAGGAGACCGTTATGCCCGGCATGGGCGAGCTAGTGATCATCCTCCTCATCGTCCTCGTCGTCTTCGGAGCCAGCAAGCTTCCGCAGATCGGCGACGCGCTGGGCAGGAGTATCAAGAACTTCAAGCGTGCCTCGGCCGGCGAGGACAAGGACGAGGACGACGAGAAGAAGGACACGACCGACGGCAAGAAGCAGCTCGCGGCGAAGAAGCCCGCGAAGCAGCTCGATGCGGGCTCGGGTAGCGATGACGGCGAGTGGGAAGAAGTCGTCGTGCGGCGCAAGAAGAAGTCCGCGTCGGACGCCTGATCGCTTCAGGCCTGAGGTCGCCGCTGCGAGGCAGCGTGCAGATCGGCGGCGTGACGGCGCAGCGGCTCGGGCAGCGCCGGATCGGCCGCGAGCTCGGCGAGCTCCTGCGCGCGTAGCGTGGTGACGATCCGGATCGCGTCGGCCAGCGGCGTCGACGGGTTCATCACGAGCGCGCGCTTCACCGCGTGGCGCACGGACCACCGAGGGTGCGCAGCGAGCTTCGCGAGCGAAGCTGGCACCGCGGGTCTCGTCGACGCGATCTTCAGGATCTCGGTCTCGGTGACGTGCGGGTTCTCGAGGAGGATCGCGACCACGTCGGGGTGAGGATCGCGGACCAGCAGCAGCAGCTCCTCGCGGCGGTGCGTGCGCGCCAGTGCCTTGCGCTCGCCGAGCGTCAGCGGCCGACCCGCGGGCTTCAGCGGCCGCTCGGACGCGAGCGCCTTCTTGAGCTGTGGATCGGGAGCCATGTTCGGGCTGACCGAGAGGAACAGCCGCGCGATCGCGAACATCCCGCGTTCGGTCGCCGCCGTGTACATCGCCTTCTTGATCTCGTAGGACAGCCCCGGCTCCGCCGCGGCGTGCGTGATCGCCTCGAGCGCCTCCAGGGCATCCGGATCGGCGACGAGGTGGGCGCGACTCACGATGGCCTCGAAGGCCTCGACCCAGGTTCCCGCGTCGCCCTCACGGAAACCTTCGACGAGAGCCAGGACCCGCATCCGCGCGTCGCGGATGGCCTTCAGGCGCGGAAGGATGTGGTCTGGGCCCACCGAGGCATTGTGGCACGTTGAGGTCATGCCGCGGTGCGTGATACTTTTGGAATCATTGGAGCGCTGATGCCCGAAACCAGGATCATCAAGCGATATGCGAACCGGAAGCTCTATGACACGGAGCACAGCCGGTACGTCACGCTCGACCAGATCAGCGAGATGATCCGGAACGGCGACGACGTGAAGATCGTCGACAACAAGACCAAGGAAGACCTGACCACGGTCACCTTGGCTCAGATCATCTTCGAGGAAGAGAAGAAGCAACGCAGCTTCCTCCCGCTCGCAGCGATGCGCAACATCATCCAGAGCGGCGGCGAGTGGTTTGCCGAGGCGCAGCGCCGCGTGCAGAGCATCCTGCCCGGCGCGAAGAAGAAGGACGGTTCGCCCGAGGACGGGACCGAGGATGCGCCGCCCGAGACGCCCGAGTCGGCCGCTGCCGACGAGGCGATGATGAAGAAGCGCAGCCTACAGTCGCTGCGCGAGTGGATCGATCACTCGAAGCACCGGCTCGAGGACTGGCAGAAGCAGGTCGACACGAAGATCCGCACGACGATCGACGGCATCTCGCAGGCCGTCACGCCGTGGTCGAGCGTCAACAAGGACGTGCGCGCCCTCGCTGACCGCATCGCGGAGCTCGAGTCCAAGCTCGCGGATCTCGAGCAGCACGAAGCGAAGTCCAACGGCGGCTCCTAGGCGAACGTCGCCAGCAGGCGGGCGACGCCATCGCGGGCGAGTGCCACGGCGTTGTCTTCGGTGAAGCCCTCGCCGAGCTCGCGCTCGACGAACAGCGACGCCGTGCCGTGCAGCTGGGCCCACGTGAGGTGAAACACGAGCCGCAGATCTGCGTCGGGCAGATAGGCGCGGATGCGATCGAGCACGAGATCACGCGCCGCCTGCCCCGCCGCACGGGTCTCGGGGATCGCCGCGAGATCTAGATCCGCGACGTGCGCGCCAAGGATCAGGCGGTAGTAGCCCGGCTCCGCGAGCGCGAATCGTAGCCAGGCCTCGGCGAGCGCGAGGACCGCGTCGCGCGGGTCGACCGCGTTCTCGACCGACGCGGCGAGCGCAGCTCCGAGCGCGCGAAATCCCTGGGCAGCCGCGGCGGCGAGCAGCTCGCGCTTGTCGGTGAAGTGGTGGTACGGCGCCGCTTCGCTGACCCCTGCCCGCTTCGCGACAGCGCGCATCGTCACGGCTGCGGGCCCGTCGCGCTTCACGATCGCTCCGGTCGCGCGGAGCAGCGCGTCGCGCAGATCGCCGTGGTGGTACTGCCCCGCGGTCTTGCGCAACGTCACGGTTGCCATCTTAACAGCATTAAGATATCGTACAAGGCATGAAGGCTGGAGAGATGATCCAACTGCACCGTGACGAGCAGATCACCTGTCTGCGATCCGGATCCGACGGCGGGCGCTTCGAGTACGAGGTACGCCTCGGGCCCGGCGTCGATGGGCCGCCGATGCACTCCCACGCCGAGGGGCCCGAGGTCTTCGAGATGATCTCCGGTGCACTCGAGCTCCGGTTCCCCGGCGGCGAGCGTCGCATCCTGCGCGCCGGCGAGCGGCTCGAGATCCCCGCCGGCCGCGCCCATACGTTCCGGAACGCATCGAAGACCGAGCCCTTGCTCGCGCGCGGCTCGCACGGCCACCGGTTCGAGCGTTCACTGGACCAGTTCGCGCCGGGCGGTGCGAGCTTCACGCGACTGTGCCGCTACCTGGTCGGTGTCGACCCGCAGGCCACGTACATGGTCAGTCCCGTGGTTCGCACGCTGATGCGGACGGTCGCGCTCGTCGGACGGTTGCGCGGCGTGCAGACCGTGTAGCGAGCTACTGCAGGTCCTTCTTCAGGACTTCGGTCTGGCCAGCTTTGATCATCACGGCGAACGTGAACTTGTCGCCGCCGATCGCGAACGTGACCTTGTGCTTGCCGGGCGTCAGCGACAGCTGCTTGCCACTGATCGGCGTCGACAGCCCGGTGTCCACGCCATCGACGAAGATCTTCGCGCTCGGCGTGCTCTGCACCTGCAGGTAGCCCTTGTCGCCGGCGGCCGCCTCGACGGGCTTGGTGTCGGCAGGCTTCTTGGTATCGACGGGCTTCGTCGTCGTGGTCGTGGTCTTCGTATCGGCAGGCTTCGTAGTTGTCGTCGCCTTGGTATCCACGGGCTTCGTCGTGGTCGTCGTCGCCTTCGTCTCGGCGGGCTTCGTCGTCGTGTCGGCCGGCTTGGTGGTCGTGGTCGTGGTTGCCTTCGTGTCGGCGGGCTTCGTCGTCGTGGTGGTGGTCGCCTTCGTATCGGCCGGCTTCGTCTCCACCGGCTTCGTCTCGGTGGTGGTCGTCGTCGCGGCCTTGGTGTCCGACGGCTTCGTCTCGGGTGGCTTCGTTTCGGTGGTCGGCTTCGTCTCCGTCGCCTTGACCGCGGCGCTGCCGCTGCCGGCGTTACTACCGGCGGCCGGCGTCGTGGTCGCGCTACCCGCGGCACTGCCGCTCGACGTCTCGGCCGGGCCGACCTTCATCGGGCACTCGAGCGGCGTGGTCTTGCCCGCGGCGAGCTTGAGCTCTTGCTCGCACTTCGCGCCATTGGGACCGACGAGCTTCACCTTGCGCTGACCCGCGGTGACCGGGATCTCCTGCTGGTCGCTGACGGTCGCGATCTTCTTGTCGTCGACGAACAGGTCCGCTGACACGCCGTTCGGCAGCGCGAGCCGGATCGTCGCGATCGATGACGTCTGGCCGCTGCCGGCGCTCGAGCCACCGGAGCCCGAATCGAGGATCAGGAACTTCACGGCGAGGAAGCCGCCGAGCACGAGCGCAGCGATCGCGACGCCGATCGCGACATCGCGCCCGATCGAGGACTTCTTCTTCCCCTCGACGGGCACCTGCGGATCGACCGCGCCGGCGCCGGGCGGCTGGTTGTAGCCCGCGGAGTATCCGGGCTGCGCCATCGGACCTGACGCGTACCCCTGCTGCCCGTACTGCATCGGCATCGGTCCCGACTGCGAGCCGGGATACTGCTGACCGCCCGAAGGATACGGCTGCGCGGCGTGCTGACCGGTGACGCGATACTGCGCGCCGTAGTTGTTCGCGGTGGGCGGCGCGGTCATGCCGCCCATCATCGTCTTGCTGGACGCGTTCGAGCCCGGCGGGGCGATCGCGTTCATCGGCTGCGACGGCGACGACGCCTGCATCGAGCTCGGCGTGCCGAGCGGCATCTGCATCGGACCGGAGCCGTTCTGGTGCTGAGGATATTGCTGCCCGTAACCGCCCGAGCCCGGAGCACCCGCCGGAACCGGATAGCCCGCGTTCTGCTGCGGATACCCTTGCTGCGAGTACCCCTGCTGCGGCGACGGCTGCGCGGCCGCGAAGGCGTCGGCATGCATCATCCCGGGGGCCATCGTGCGGGCCGACGGATCCGAGGTCGGCACCGTCATCGGCAGCGGCATCGCGGCGGGCCGCGTCGCCGACGTCGGACCGGCGGGCGGGACGTGCTTCGAAGGCGCAGGTGTCTGTGCGGATGCGGCGGCGAGCGGGGCCTGACCCTGCGTCGGTGCGCGTCCCCGCGGTGGCGCCTTCGGCGGGCGCGTCTGCGCAGCGGCCGGAGCCGGCGCTCCGCGGGAAGCCGGGCTCGGCAGCGGACCGGCCGGCGTCGCGGCCATCGCCGGCGGCGTGGTCACGGCCTTCGGATTGTTGTCGAGCTCGCCGAAGATCTCGGTCGGCGCTTCCTCGCCGAAGTCACCGTCGTCGTCGCTCTTCTGCTGCTTCGACCCCGGGCGCTTGGCGGCCGGTTTCGCTCCGGCGGACATCTCCGGTGCAGCGCTCGCGGCGACCTGTGCTTCGAGATCATCGAAGCTCGGCGAGCCGAGCATCGTCGCGTCGCCCTCAGGAACACCGGCCTCGCCGAGCGACTCGACGACATCGAGCTTCGCCTCCGCGGCGGGCATACCCGCGATCAGTCCATCGCGACCCACGCGCTTGTACTGCTCGAGCAGCTGGCGCTCTTTCTCGATCTCGCCGGCGAACACTTCCTTGAGCCAGCCCGAGAGCGACTTCGCCGTGAACACGACGTCCTGGCTCATCAGGTACTGCTGCAGGTCCGCGAGCATCTCGCTGCACCACTGGTAGCGATCGTCGACGTCCTTCGCGAGCGCCTTCAAGATCACGCGCTCGACGGCCGGCGGGATGTTCGGGTTCAGATCGCGCGGGTTGCGGATGTCGACGTTGCGGACCTTCTCGAGCGTCGAGAAGTCGGTCTCGCCCTGGAACAGGCGCTCGCCGGTCAGACACTCGTAGAGCATCGTGCCGATCGCGAAGATGTCGCTGCGGCGATCGAGCGGGAGCCCGCGCACCTGCTCGGGCGACATGTACCCGAACTTGCCCTTGAGCACGCCGGCCATCGTGCGCGAGTTGCGCGACGTGGCCTTCGCGATGCCGAAGTCGATGACCTTGACCTCGCCCTCGTACGAGACGAGCACGTTCTGCGGCGAGCAGTCGCGGTGCACGATCTCGAGCGGACGACCGAGCGGGTCCCGCTTGCGGTGCGCGTAGTCGAGACCCTCGAGGACCTTCGCGATCGAGAAGCACGCCATCGGGACCGGCATCTGCTGCTTGACCTTGCGCAGCCGGTTCTGGATCTGGAGCAGATCCTTGCCCCAGATGTACTCCATCGCGATGAAGTGAGAGCCGTCGATGCGGCCGAGCTCGAAGATCTGGCAGATGTTCGCGTGCGCGAGCTGTCCCGCGATCTTCGCTTCATCGATGAACATCTTGATGAAGTCGCGGTCCTCGCCCATCGTGGGGAGGATCCGCTTGATGGCGATGATCTTCTCGAAGCCTTCGACGCCGTAGCTCTTGGCTTTGAAGACCTCCGCCATCCCGCCGACGCTGATCCGGTCGAGCAGGAGGTATTTCCCAAATGGGACGGGTTGCCTCACTCCACGAGCATCGTAGCCGGTCCCCGACGGCGATCTCAACGAAAAGGGGCTTATATGCCGCACCCTCCAGACGACACCTCGAGCGCTGCGCACCTGTCCCGTGGTCACGCAGCCCGGGTTCAACGCCCCCAGTTCGATGTAGGTGATCTCAGAAGTTCCCCGCAACCCCGAATAACGCGTCGCCGCGTGTGGTCGACGACACGAACGGCTGGACCGATGCTTCGCGCGTACGTCGACGGTAGTTCGTGACACCGTCGTACACGGAGTACGCGTAGGTAAGAATCGCGCCGACTCCGCCGATCCCGTTGATCGCCCGCAGCGTCGGCGCGCTCGCATAGTGATTCGTATCGTTGTTGTCGCAGGTCAGGCTCGAGCCGCCGTCGCCCGACACGCGCGTGCACCACGAGCGCAGCATCAGTGCGCTGACGAGGTTTGCGGTGAGGAACGTGCCGAACGCGACGCCGACCACGATGCCCTTCGTGCGGTGTCCGTTCTGAAACTGCGCCGCCACCGGCACGAGCGTCAGGATCGCGTAGCGCTTCTGCTTCGGCCGGCGCGCGCGGAGCTCCGCGTTGTACTTCGCCTTGATGTCGGTGAAGAACGTGATCACGTCGGGCGGATACAGCGACGGATCCAGCTGCGCATCGAGATCGATCCGCAGGTACGCGACGAAGTGATTCTCCGCGTCGAGGCGACGGCCCTGGAAGAACGCCGCGAGCCCGGCGAGCCGGTGCGCCTCCGCGAGATCCGCGGGCGGCAGCTGCCCGCGCAGCAGTGGATCGACGAGCTGGCTCACGGCCATCCAGTCGCCCGCCGTCGCGGCCGCGTTGCCATCGCGCAGCACGTCGGCCGGGCTCTGCGTCGGCGACTGTGCGTACGCGGGGATCGCGGACACGATCATGGCGACCGCGAGGATCGCGGCTCTCACCGCCATGCGCCGATCACTCGCCGCAGATGCGGCCGCAGGATGTCGAGCACCTCGCGCGCGGTGCGCTTCGCGAGCGCGTCGAGCGCGATGTCCTTGTCGCCGAGCACGCTGTTCGTGACGACGACGCGATCGAAGAGCTTCGTGCCGCCGTCGACGACCTTGACCTTCACGCGTGCGGTCGCGTACGGGATCTTGCCGTTCGTCACCGAGTAGCGCTTCACCTCGAGCGTCAGCGCGAGCTTGCCGCCGGTCTTGACCTCGTAGTTGTTGCGCGCGACCCACGGCGTCACCGCGTCCGCGAGCGCGGCGCGCAGCGGCTCAGCGGACGACGGTGCCGTGAGCTCGAGTGTCATCGCCTGCAACGCATCGGGGGCCACCACCGCGACGTGCACGGGCGGCTTCTCGGGGAGCACCGGCGTGTTCAGCGCGGCGAGCTGTGCCTTCACGATCGGCAGGATCTTCGCGGACAGCTCCGAGGCTGCCTTGTCGATGTTCGGAAGCCCCTGCGCGGTCGCCTCGATCTTCGGACCGACGGTCGTCCCGTCGATCCGGTTGCGCAGGCGCAGCGTCAGCGTGACGACGTCGGCCTTGCTCGCGCTGATCGTGCCGTCGACGATGAGCTTTGCCCGATCCGGCACGGCCATCTTCGGCCCGACGACGACGACCTCGACGCCGCCCTGCACGAGCGCGCGCGCGATCTCGCTCGCGACCGGTTGGCCGTAGATCGTGAGCCGGGCGTCGGCATCGAGCGGCAGCAGCGCGACCGCATCCCCGCTCTCCGCACGCGCGGGCGCCCAGAGCGCAGCCAGCACGAGGGAGATGACGCAGATCCGGATCGCGAACATGCGCGGATCCTACATCGCGCCCGGGTCGGGCACCGCGATGGAGAACGATCCGTGCGGATCGGACGCGGCCTCGGCGATCGGCCGGTTCTTGTCGATGCCCGTGCAGTCGGCGCAGAGCACCTGGACCGAGGCACCGATCACCGGGTTCGAGCTGCCGGTGACGGTGATGTCACCGGAGATGTAGACCGCCGGCGGCAAGACGTACGTCGCCATCAGCTGCGTGACGTCGCGGTCCACGAGCGGCGCGCGGCGGCTCGCGGGATCCGACCACCGCACGTCGAACGAGCCGCCCGACGGGATCAGGCCGATGACGCGACCGGCGAGGTCGGCGGTGAAGTGCAGCGTCGGCGCGCCGGCGAGCGCGAGCGCGCCTGCAGGCACGAGATCGAGCGTCGCGCCGTCGAGCGGGCCGTTGCCGCTGCGCCCATCGGTTGCGAACGAGGTCATCCCCGGCGCATCGATCTGCGCGGGCACACCGGCAGTGAGATCGAGCGCGCCGACGGCGAGGTCCCCCGGCGCGATCGTCGTGACCGCGAACAGCGGACCCGCGGGCGCGAGCACCGACGGCAAGGTCCCGGCGGCGTCGGTCGTCGTGTTGATGCGGAGGAAACCGGTCGCGTTCGCCGAGCTCCCGGCGGTGATCGTCCCGGCGGAGGCGATCGTTCCGACGATCGCGACCTTCTTGTTCGCCTGCGCGTTCGCGCCGCGGCGCACGGACGTGCCGCTCAGGTTGCGCAGCGTCAGCGCGCTGTAGTTGACGTCGATCACCGACGCGAGGTCGAGCGTGCCGGTTGCTTCGAGGCGCGGCAGCCCGCTGCCGCCGGCCGGTGTGACCTCGACCTTGACCGTCGAGGTCGACGTCGAGAAGCCGAGCACGCTGAAGTTGCCGCTGGCATCCGTGGTGGTCAGCGTCGACGGCACGCCGTCGATCGTCAGCTGGACCTTCGCGCCGGCGATCCGCGCCGCGCCCTGGCGCACCACGCCCGAGAATGTCTGCGGCAGGGCCAGGGTGATCGTCGTGCTCGACGGCGAGTACGCGACACGGCGCGGTCCGTAGCCCGCGATCATCGGGACCACGATCACCTCGTGCGGCTGATCGAGCAGGCGCACCGAGAACTGGCCGGTCATCGACGTGAACGTCTCGATCACCGCGCCCGGCATCCCGAGCGGGCTGAACTGCAGATACGCCGGGATGACCGTCGAGCCGCTCCTCACCTGCCCTGTCGCGATGACGCCGGGCTCGAGCACGACCGGCCCCATGTCGAAGTCGGTCGCGTTGCGGATCGACAGCGGACGATCCACGAGCGGAGCACCGACGTTCGCCGGCGGTGTGATGTGAAGCCGCGCCTTCATCGTGTTCAGATCCATCAGCGCGTTGACGCTTGCCCTGCCTTGCGGGCACAGGAATCCCGACGACGGCCGCACGTCCAGCGTGACGTCGTAGGTCCCCACCTCGTCCGCGATGAACACGATCTCCGAGCCGGTCGACAGCGCGTCCTCGAACGGGACGAGCATGCCGCTCTTCATCACGCTCCAGTTGTAGACGTTGTTGCCGAACGAGTTCGTCACGACGCTGATCACGCGGACCTCGGTGTCGATACCGGCCACCACCGGATCGGGCATGTACGTGAGCGACACCTGGCACGTGTCGTCGCTGCCGGCGCTGTCGGCACCGCACGCCGCGGCGAGCATCACGAGCGCGAATGCGAGGATCCTCATCGGACCTCCACGCGCCAGGTCTGGCGCTGGATGCAGCTCGGCATCGAGATCGTGGAGCACGTCGCTGCCGAATCAGGGCACGAGATCGGCGTGTTCTCGCGATCGAAGATCTCGACGCGAACCTCGACGATGTCGCCCGGCGTGTACGTCGCCGGGTCGAGCGCGAAGCTGTTGCCGGTCGCGCCGGGCACCGACGAGTGCACGACGCCGCCGGGCCCCATGAACGACCACTGGAACTTCGTGACGTTGAGCGGATCGTCCGGCGCCGGCGGATAGAAATCGCGATCGTCGATAACGACCGGCACGCGGAACAGCGTCGGCTCGGTGATTGGCAGCGCGGCGCCCACGGGCGGCACGATCGGCGAGACCTGCGCGATGCACGGCGGCGGCGGCGCGACGACCGAGAGGAACAGGCTCTTCGTCGTCTTCTGATCGTACGGATCGACGGCGGTGACGCGGATCTCCCACTCGCCGATCGCGTAGGGCTTGAACGCCTTCGCGAACGTCTTGTGCGCCGGGTCGTTGGGGTTCGACGGCGCCGGTACGTCGAGGAGGTCGTACTGGACCTGCGCTGGCGCGAACACCTCCCACGTCGGCATGCCGAGCGATTCCGGGCCGTCGTCGAAGTCGCTGACCGTCGCGTAGATGATCACCTCGCGCGTCGGCGTCATGACGAACGTACCGTTGCGCGCGAGGTCGAGGCCGGGTGGCCGATCGAGCGCGACGATCACGAGCTCCTGCATCGGCTTCGCGGTCGCGCCGAGCTCGTCCTTGCCCTCGAGCACCACCCGCACGTTGCGCAGCGGCAGAGATGCATTCCCGCGGACCAGCGGCACGTCGAACTCTGCGTCTGGAAGGATCTCCGTGTAGAACGGCACCTGATCGCAGTCCGCGCCATCGGCGCCCTCGGTGCACGCATAGGCGCGCCACGTGTACGAGACGGCGTGGTCCTCGGGGTCGTCGGACTCCGCGCTGAGCTTGACGCGGTCGCCGCGGTAGACCTGGTTGCCGGCGGCGTTGATCGAGATGCCCGGGCGCTGGTTAATCTCGTCGGTGTAGAAGCACCCGGAGAGCCCGAGCGCGACACCGAGAAGCAGCGAGAGGCGGGTCACGATGTCTCGTTGTGCTGCAACCGGCCTGCCACGCGCAAGTCCCGCAATCACGAGGGCTCCGGGCACCGATCGCGACAGGGGTGTCGTGGATCCTGGGGATCTGGCCAAGTCACGGATACCAATCGAGTTGCGGGCTCGTCTTGGGGCGGCAGCGCAAGCGATGCCGATGCTGGGCCGCACCGCCAAGCTCGATGCGAAAACCGCGCTTGCCCGCAGCGCGGCCACCCGTGACTCTTCCACTCCGCACCCTCGATGCGGAAGCGGGCCGCAGCCTCACGGCGTGCCCGGCTTGGACAGATAGCAATCGAGTTGCGGGGTCGCCTTGAGGCGGCAGGGCCCGCTGATGGTGATGAACTTCTTCACTCCGCCCGCCTCGATGCGCAGGCGGCCCTTGAGCTTCGCGATCGTCCCCGCCTTGTAAGCAACGCCCTCGATCGTCACGTCGGTCTCGATCGAGACCTCGGAGCGCGGGATCAGATCGCCCTGCGCGATCGCAGTGCCGCCGGGCACGATCTCGATCTGCTGGGTCCAGGCGCGTGAGGTTCCGCTCTGGGCGCAAAGCACCGTGTGCGGTCCAGGCGCGAGCGCGATCGAGAACCGCTGGCCGACCTTGAGCTGCCCCTTCAGCTCTCCGTCGACCGTGACGTCGCACCACGAGTCTGCGCGAACGACGAGTGTGCCCTGCGCGAGTGACGGGGCGGCATCGATCGGGACCGGCGCGGCATCGATCGGTAACGGCGCGGGCATCGCATCGAGCGCGCCCATCGCGACGGTGCCGGCGTCCTTCTTCACCGTCGTCCCCGCATCGGGCTTCGGCTTCACGTACGCGTCGAGCTCCATCGCATCGGCGAGCGGTGCATCGGGTGCCGCGTCCGCGGGTGCATCCGGCATCGCTGCGTCGTGCGCGACCACGACCGCAATCGCCGCATCGAGCACCGCGGGCTCGCCGCCGCGCTCCTGCATGAGCTGATACACGCCGAAGCCACCACCACCGACGAGCACGGCGCCGCCGAGTACCATCACCGCGAGCTTCTTGCGCTGGGTCGCGCGGCCGCCCTCCGCGACGCGATCGAGCAGTGTCGTCACCGACGGATCGCCGGGTGCGAGCGAGCTCGCGCGATCTGCGAGCGCCATCGCGCGCGGCAGCTTGCCCTCGGTGAGCGCCTGCTTTGCCGCGGCGACCGTGCCCGCGACGATCTTCGGCGTTCGCTCCTTCACGTACGCGTCGGGATCCGCGAAGTAGACCGCGAGCTCGTCGGCGGGCTCGCCGAGACCACCGGCCGCCGCGACCGCGCGCAGCTCCGCCGACGCCGCCACGGCCGTTGCCATTCGCTGCTCGGGCTCCACCGCCATCAGATGCGCGATCACGCGCGACAGATCCGGACCGACTGCGGGCCGCTTCTTCACCGCGGGCACCGCGCTGCCCGACGCGATCTGCGCGAGCACCTTCGCCGGGCTTCCGCCGTACGGCAGCGTGCCCGTGGCGAGCTGGTACAGCGTCGCGCCGAGCGAGTAGAGATCGCTTCGCGCCGTCGCGACGTCGCCGCTCGCCTGCTCGGGGCTCATGTACGCGGGCGTGCCGAGCACCGCACCGGTCTTCGTGACGAGCGAGTCCTCGGTCTCGAGGCGCGCGACGCCGAAGTCGGTGAGCAGGATCTTTCCGCCCGGCGCGATCATCACGTTCGCGGGCTTCATGTCGCGGTGGACGATCGATGCCTTGTGCGCAGCCGCGAGCGCATCGGCGAGCAGCGCACCGACGCACGCGGCGACCTCGGCGAACATCGGTCCGCGCTGCTCGATCTCCGCGAGCAACGAGCGCCCGCGGATCATCTCCATCACGATGTACGGCGGGTCATCGCCCTCGGCGCCGCCGACGTCGTAGATCCGCAGGATGTTCGCGTGCTCGAGACCCGCCGCCGCGCGTGCCTCGCGATGGAATCGCCGCACCACCTCCTCGCGCCGCGCGAGGTGCGGGAAGAGGACCTTCACCGCGACATCGCGCCGCAGCTCCTTGTCGCGCGCGCGGAACACCTGCGCCATGCCGCCCTCGCCCAGCTCGTCGCCGAGCTCGTAGCGGCCGAGCGTGTCGCCGGAGCGAACCCCGCGCGGTCCACGGCTCGCGGAGCGCGAGGCACCCGCTTCACTGATCCCACCGGCCGATGCGTCGGTATCGGCGATCGCCGGATCCGTGTCGTCCTTGGGATCGCCAGGCACGCTCAGCTAGGCGTCCACACCACGTGGCCGGTCTTACCCGCGGCCTTCGCCATCTTCATCGCGCGACCCAACCGGCGGCCGAGCTCGTCGGCGCCGTTGTTGAGCGTCAGTCCATCGGTGCTCGTGACCGCGGCGACCAGGTGCAGCGACGACGGATCCCCCGGGAACGTCGCGCGCTTCCCGTCGAACGCGGTCTCCGCACTTCCGAGGAAGTGATCGACATGATCGGGCGAGAGCACCGCGATGAAGTCCGAGCCACCGACGTGACCGACGAACGCGCCGCCCCCCGACGACGCGCGCGCGGCTTCGAGCAGCCAGGCTCCCAGGTTCCGAACGGTCTCCTCCGACATGACGATGCCGACGGTGTCGGCGTAGCTGTCGAAGTTCAGGATATCGAGGTGAATGACGTGCGTGGGCTTGCCGCTCTTGAGCGCGCCCTCGATCTCCTCG
>JACCRC010000180.1 GCA_013813765.1 Deltaproteobacteria bacterium
AGTAGTCGTTGACCTTCGCGTTGTGCCGCGGCACCAGGCGCCATGCGCGCCCGTGCTTGTGGTGGATCTCGATGTTGCAGCCGGTCGCGCAGCCGTTGCACACGCTCGGCGTGGCCTCGAGCTCCCAGGCGCGCATCGTGAAGCGGAAGTCCTTCGCGGTCAGCGCGCCGACCGGGCAGACGTCGACGGTGTTCAGCGAGTACGGGTTATCGAGCTGCTCGCCCGGCGCCGTGGTCAGGATCTCGTGATCGCCGCGGTTCGCGAAGTCGAGCTGATGCTGACCCGACACCAGATCGCAGGTGCGGATGCAGCGCGAGCACAGGATGCAGCGCTCCTGATCGAGCACGACCGTCGGCCCGAGGTCGACGGCCTTCGCCTTGTGGACCTTCGGCACGTCGACGCGCGAGTCGGCGTTGTCGTGCTCGAAGTACAGCTTCTGCAGCGTGCACTCGCCGGCCTTGTCGCAGATCGGGCAATCGACCGGGTGGTTCAGCAGCGTGAACTCGAGCTGCTGCTGGCGCGCGAGCGCCGACTGCTTGTCGGTGGTGTGGACCACCATGCCGTCGCCGCAAACTTGCTGGCAGCTCGGCTGCAGCTTCGGGTTCTTCTCGACGGAGACCAGGCACTGCCGGCACTGCGCGACGATCGGCAGGCCGGGGTGGTAGCAGAACGCCGGGATGTCGAGACCGAGCGTGCGCGCGGCCTCGAGGACGTTCGTGCCCTTGGGGACCGTCACGCTCTGGCCGTCGATCGTCAGCGTCACGTCGTTCGACGGAGCAGGGGCGGGCGGCGGCGCAACATTCCCGTGCGGGTTCGCCGGGGGTGGCGGGGTGGTCGTACTCACTTGTCGCACTCTCCGCCGATCATGTTGATCATGCCGAAGATCGGGACGATGTCCGCGATCAGGTGGTTGTGGATCAGCCCGCCTGCCGTCGACAGATGGACGAACGACGGCGACCGCACGTACGCCTTGTAGGGGCGACCCGTGCCGTCGGCGACGATGTAGAAGCCGAGCTCGCCGTTGCCGCCCTCGACGAACGTGTACGCCTCACCGGCGGGCACGCGGATGCCGTCGACGATGTGCTTGAAGTGCCGGATCATCGACTCGATCGTGTTGTACGTGTCGGTCTTCGGCGGCAGCGTGACGCGCGGATCCGCGACGACCACGGGGCCATCGGGGATCTGCTTCATGCACTGACGGAGGATGCGGATGCTCTGCTTGATCTCCTCGACGCGCACCAGGTAGCGGTCGAGGCAGTCGCCGGTGGTGCCGACAGGAACGTCGAACTCGACCTCGTTGTAGATCGAGTACGGGTAGTCCTTGCGCACGTCGTAGTCGACGCCGCACGCGCGAGCGATCGGACCGACGCAACCGGTGGCGATCGCGTCTTCCTTCGTCATCGCGCCGATGCCGGCCATACGATCGCGGAAGATCTTGTTGTTGTTGAGCAGCCCCTCGACCTCGACCATGACCTTCTCGGTCTGATCGAGCGTGTGGATCAGCCGGTCGGCGAAGCCGTCGGGCAGGTCCTTGCTGACGCCGCCGACGCGCACGTAGCTGTGCGTGAGCCGCGCCCCGGAGACCGTCTCGAGCAGCTCGTACAGCCACTCGCGGCACTTGAGGAAGAACAGGAACGGACCGAATGCGCCGAGCTCCATCGCGGAGGCGCCGACGCACGTGAGGTGATCCGTGACCCGCGAGATCTCGCTGACGATCGTGCGCACGTACTCGGCGCGCCGCGGAATCTCCTTGGTCAGCCCCATCAGCTTCTCGACCGCCATCGCCCAGCCGACGTTGTTGATCATCGGCGAGACGTAGTTGAGCCGATCCGTGTACGGGAAGATCTGCGTGTACGTCGCGTACTCGCTCTCCTTCTCGAAGCAGCGGTGCAGATAGCCCGGCTGCACGTCGCTCTTCACGACCTTCTCGCCATCGACCGTCAGCACGATGCGCACGGTGCCGTGCATCGCCGGGTGCGACGGGCCCATGTTGACCGTCATCAGATCCGGCGGAAGCTCGTGCTCGGTGTCGCTCATGTCCTGGACGTCCTTGCGTCCCAGCACGAGCTGCTTCAGCGAGGTCACATCCGTCGCCATGACTACTTGTGCTCCATCGGCGCGACCTTGATCGGATTCATCGGGAGATCATCGCGCCGCACGAGCGGCTGCCGCTTCTCCTTCGGATAGTCCTTGCGCAGCGGATAGCCGACGAACTCCTCGTAGAGGTAGATGCGCCGCAGATCCGGGTGACCGTCGAAGCGGATGCCGTACATGTCGAACGTCTCGCGCTCCTGCCAGTTGAACGCGGGCCAGAGGCCGGCGAGCGACGGCAGCTTCGGATCCGCCTCCGGCAGCTCGATCTCGATGCGAATGCGGTGGCGGTGCTTCGACGAGCGCAGCTGATACGCGACCGTGAACCGCGGCTTGTCCTCGGACCAGAATTCGCTGGGCGGTCGATCGAGCGGCCGGTAGTCGATCCAGTCGATCGCGGTGCAGAACACCGGCGCGTCGAACAGCATCGCCGCGTCGTTCTTCAGCCAGGTCGCGACCGCGAGCAGCTGGTCGCGCTTGATCCACGCGATCTCGTCGGTGTGTGCGGAGGCCGTGCGGTCGACGGCGGCACCGTGAGCAGCCTTGAGCGCGTCGAGTACTTTCTGCGCCATGGACGTTACCCTTCGTCTGAGCTGGCCGAGGCGATCAGCTGCTCGCGCTTGTCGCGCAGCTGGCTGTGACCGCGGCCCGACTGGATGCGATCCATCAGCAGGATCAGCGCGTCGAGCACCTGCTCGGGACGCGGCGGGCAGCCGGGGATGTAGACGTCGACGGGGATGACCTGATCGACGCCGGGCATCGTGTGATAGTTCTGGTAGAAGCCGCCGGTCGACGCGCAGACGCCGAACGCGATGACCCACTTGGGCTCGGCCATCTGGTCGAACACGCGCTTCACGGCCGGACCCTGCTTCTCGGTGACCGTGCCGACGACCATGAGCAGATCGCTCTGGCGCGGCGAGAACCGCGGGAACTCGGCGCCGAACCGCGCGAGGTCGTACTTCGGACCGGCGACCGACATGAACTCCATGCCGCAGCACGCGGTGACGAACGGGTACGAGAACAGGCTGAACTTGCGGCCCCAGTTCGTCGCCTTCTCGAGCGTCGACTGCTTGGCCCACTTCGCGGCGTCTTCGAGCCGCGTGGTCGTGATCTCTACTCCCATCCGATCGCCTTCTTTCTCCAGACGTAGGCGAGCGCCACGACCAGGATCGCGACGAACACCAGCATCTCGGCGAAGCCGAACACGCTGACGATGGGCACGCCCGCGGGGCCCATCGTGCGCGACAGCTGATTGTAGAGAACCGCCCACGGGTACATGAACGCGGCCTCGATGTCGAACACCAGGAAGAGGATCGCGACCTGGTAGAACTTCACGGAGTAGCGCCCGCGCGGCGATCCAATCGGCTCGCTACCGCACTCGAACGGCTTGAGCTTGTCGGGGTTCGTGGCCTTGGGCCCGATAAACACGGCGAGCACCGTGAACAGGCCGCAGAAGCCGAGGGCAAATGCGATCGCCAGCCCCGCTGGCATGTATGCCTGTAGCTGCAAAGCGCTCGCAGTATATGGCGCGCTCCATCGCGGTCAACGCGCCCGCGCGACGAAATTCAGAAGCCGATCGGCAGCTTAGGCTGCGACAAAGCGCCGCCTTCGGACTAGAGGTTCGCCTGCGCGTTGCGCAGAGCATCTTCGAGCGCGGCGATCATGTGCTCGTTCGTGTCGACGAGATAGATCGTCTCGGGGCACGGACGGCGGTGCGCCCGGATCTCCTCGACGATCGCGCGTGCGGCTTCGTCGATGGGAACATCACCGAGATCCGTGCCGATGCCGGGGATCGCGATGACCTTGAAGTTGTTGCGGTCGCTCGCGATCAACGCGGCGCGCGCGGCGCGGCGCACATTCTCGGCGCCGATCTTCATCCCGGGCTCTTCCATCGTCGGGACGTGGATGACGTTCTTCGCCGGCAGCTGGCCGGCGGTCGTCACGAGCGCGGCACCGACGGCGATCGGAGCAGCGGCCATCGCGGCCTGCTGGATCACGTCACCACCCTGCCTGCGCAGCGCGCCTCCGATTCCGCCGCCCATGATGCCGAGCGAGTTCGCGGGGTTGACCACCGCATCGACCGGCAGCGTCCAGATCTCCGCCTTCGCTACGTGAACCTGCATCGCGGCGACCCATAACACCTGGGTCCGACGCTACGCAAGATGCAACCGATCTAGGCGCAGGCCTTCTCGAGCTCGGCCTCGACCTTGTCCTCGGCCCACTTCTTCGCCACGGCGAGCTCCTTCACGATGAGCTGCTTGGCGTTGTCGAGCATCTTCCGCTCGCCGAACGACAGGACCTTGCTCGACTTCAGCCGGTAGAGGTCGCGATAGACCTCGGCGACGTCGAACAGCGAGCCCGTCTTGATCTTCTCCATGAACCCGCGATAGCGGCGATTCCACGTCTGCTTGTCGATGTGGACGTCCTTCTCCCGAAGGATATCGAACACCTCGTCGATCTCGGAGGAGGTCGCCACGTGGCGCAGCCCGACCTGATCCGCCTTGTCCTTGGGGACGAGGATCTGCATGCCCGTTGCGAGAACCTTGAGGACGTAGAAGGAGCACACGGACGTGTTGATCTCCTTCTTCTCGATTCCGATGACCTCGGCTACGCCATGCGCTGGGTAGACGGCCTTCTCACCGATCTTGAAGTCGCTCATTCGTGTTCGTTCTCCTGGCCCTGCGGAAAGCAATGCTAGTGCCATCGCACTTTCGCAATGATTATACGTCTGGGGATCCATTGGCTGCGCCAGCGTGTCACGCCGGCGCTTGCCTGAAAAAAGGGGTTTCCCTAACGCGGGGCGCAGGATATCCAGCGCCACTGCAGATCGCCAGCCATTTCTCGACGCGGCGGGTCGACTAGCCGGCCCGCAAGTGGGATTTCGCGAACTTGGCTGCTACCCTTTTCTCCTGAGTGCGGGGATCGATCGGGCAGCTGCTCATCCAACAGGGCGTGATCAACGCCAGCGAGCTGTCTGACGCCCTCGCCCGGCAGAGCGGCCGCCACCCGGTAGCCTCCGAGCTCTACGCCCTCGGCTACGCCAGCGAGCGCCAGCTGACCATGACGCTGTCGGCCCAGACCGGCTGGTCCGGCATCGTGCTCGACGAGTCGACCATCCGCCTCGAGGTCCTCGAGTACGTCTCGCTCGAGTGGGCCCGGATCTTCGCGGCGCTCGTCGTCTACGAGGATGACCAGACCATCATCGTCGCGGCGTCTCGACCGGAGGACGCGATCGTCCCCGCGCGCGAGCTCGGAGCGGGACGCGGCAAGCAGGTCGAGCTGCGGATCGCACTCGACATCACGCTCGCGCGCACGATCCGCGTCGCGTTCAAGCGCTGGAAGGCGGGCGAGCTGTTCCTCGTCGGTCCCGAGTCCTCGCGCCCCGGCAGCTACCTCGCGCAGGTCCATCCGGACGGTGGCGATCAGGACGAGCACCGCCGCGCCCAGCGCGCGCTCGCCGAGGAAGCTGCGCGCAACATCGAGAGCTCCGACGATCTGCCGTCGGAGGAGATCTCGATCGCCGGTGCGACGCTGACCGGCGACTGGCAGATCAACACGACCACCACGACCGGCGACGCACTCGATTCGCTCGTCGACGAGAAGACCCAGATCATCGCGGCCAAGCTCGATCGCGCGGAAGATACCGACACGGGCGATCACACGCGCCGCACGCGCGCCCTTGTCGTCGATCCGGACCCGCAGTGCCGGATGAACCTGGTGGGAGAGCTCGAAGGACTCGGATACGAGTGTCAGGCCGCGAGCAACGGCGCGCAGGCGCTCGAGCTGATGTCACAGCTGTACTTCGACATGGTGTTCGCCGACATCGCGACCCCGGAGCTCGACGGGCTGCGAATGTGCCGCGCGATCAAGCGCAGCCGCCGGCTCGCGCGCAGCCGCGTGATCGTCACGACGTCGGTGCTCGACTCCGGGCAGGTCTCGGATGCAGTACTCCAGCAGCACGGTGCTGACGGATATCTCGAGAAGCCGATGGACAAGCGCCGCCTGCACCGCCTCCTGCGAGAGCTCTCGCACGAGGAGAAGGGCGACCACGAGGCGATCCTCGCGGACGCGCTCGCGCGCTATCACAACGGCGACATCGAGAGCGCGATTGGAAAGCTGCGCGGCGCACTCGCGACCGATCCGTCGAGCCCGAAGTTGCACTTCATGCTCGCGAACATGTTGCAGCGTGCGTCGAGGTGGGCCGAGGCGGTCGACGAGTACGAGGCCGTTGTTGACCTGCAGCCCGCCTACTTCCCCGCGCTCACGCGCCTCGCGTACCTCTACTTCCGGCAGGGGCTGCACGCGCGTGCGGTCGAGACCTGGCGACGCGCGCTGCCCGTATGCGAAGACCCGGCGCTACGCCGGAACATCGAGCTGTTCATGCGCAAGCTCGTCGCCGACATGTCGAAGGCCGACTCGGCCTCCGGCTAGTCAAACGTGCTTGGCGCGCCCGGTCTAGCGACGGCGGAAGAACATGCCGCCGCCACCGAGGAGAAGAACGATCAGGACAATGATGAGGATGGTGGTCATGACGGATCATGGAGCAAGGCGCGTGCCGCGCTGGAGGGGCCCTAGAGGGCGCACCGGAGTCGAGGAAACAGCGCCGTCACGGGCGCCTGAGCACTGGTGCATCCTCGCAGCGCGCGTCGTGCCTTAGCCGAGCGTTCCCGGATTCATGATGCGATCCGGATCGATCGCGGTGCGCAGCGCGTCGAGATAGACGTCGAGCTTCACCGCGCGCGCACCGAGCAGCCAGCCGCCCGCGCCCGCAGCCGCGACCTCCGCCGACGCGACGAGGTCGTCAGGGCCATCGATCGTGAAGAATAGCACCGCGCCGTCTGCATCGAACCGCGAGATGTGCGCGCACGCCGAGCCACCACCCGCACGCACGTGCTTCACCACGGCGGCGTAGACGCCGCCGATCTTCGCCGGCGTCGCCATCACCTGGAGCGACGGTGATGGACCGGGCGTTGGCTCGCCCGCGTGAAGACGGCGCCACCACAGCTCCGCGAGCGCGAGGTCCGTGGCCTGACCGCCTTCGGCGTTGACCGCGCTCGTGATGAGGTCGCGATCGCACGCTGCGAGATCGGTCGGCCCCGCGGTCGCAGCGCACAACAGCGCGTGACCCGGCGGGAGCGACAGTCCATCGAAGTGCTTCGCGGCCTCCGGGGCGTCGTAGATTCGCAGGCCCGAGGGCGCGGCTTCCTCGCGCAGCGAGAGCAGCACCGCGGAGACCGCGGCCTCGACGGAGGGCAGTACGTACGCGGCGACGAGGCGTGCCTCGGGCTTCACATGGATGCGCAGCACCGCGCTCGTGACGAACC
>JACCRC010000219.1 GCA_013813765.1 Deltaproteobacteria bacterium
GGTTCGGGTTCGGCGGCGGCGTCGGGTTCAGCATCGGGTTCGGGTTCGGCGGCGGGCTCGGGCTCGGGCTCGGGTTCTACGGGACCGCGGATCATTCAGTTGCCGTCGGACATCAGCGCGCCCGAGGTCGATGCGAGCGCGAGCCCGACGGCGATCCGCCTCGGCGGCCGGTTCACGCTGTTCGTCTCCGCGGTCTGCGATCCGGGCGTCGAGGCAAACCTGCGCGAGCCGTTCGAGCTCGGTCCGTCGTTCGAGATCAAGCGCAAGGACAGCAAGGACACGCCGCGCGCCGACGGCAAGAAGATCCGCGAGTGGCAGGTCGAGGTGCTCGCGTGGGACCTCGGCGACCTCGTGATCCCGGGCATCACGGTCACGTACACGGTGCAGGGCAAGGTCGGCCAGGTGCAGACGAACGCCGTGCGGCTGCGCGTCGACGGCGTGCTCGGCGATGTTGTCGATGATCCGAAGGCACTGCGCGGCGCGCATCCACCGACGGCCCTGATCTCTCGCGACTGGTTCTGGCTCTGGGTCGGCGCTGGGATCGGCGCGCTGCTGGGCGCCATCGGCGCCTACGCGTGGGTGAGCAGCCTCAAGCGACGCAAGCGCACGGTGAGACTCACCGGCGGCATCATGGCGATCCCGCGCAAGAAGATCGACATGACGGCGGAGAAGGCACTCGCCGCGCTGCAGAAGATCAAGGACTCGGGCGTGCTCGACCGCGAGGCGGACCGCAAGCGCGGCTACACCGAGATGGTCGATGTCGTCCGTGACTACATCGGTGCGCGCTACCAGGTGGCGAGTCGCGACCTCACATCGCTCGAGCTGATCCGGAACCTCAAGGCCGTGGCGCCCGATGATGAACGCGCGATGGTCGAGGTCTGGCTCGAGCGCTGCGACCGCGTGAAGTACGGCGCGTACCGCGCGAGCGCTGCACAGGCGAATACCGTGCTCGACGACGCGCGCGGCCTGATCGTCGCGACGACGCAGCTGCGCGACGCTGCGAAGGCGGACGCAGCGTGACGGTTCGCCAGGGCATCATCCTCGGATCCGCGATCGGCGCGGTGATCATCATCGCGGCCGCGGTGTGGGTCCTGATCAATCCCGAGCGCCGCAAGCAGCGCTTCCTCGTCGCACTGCAGGCGTTCCTGCCGTGGCTGATGGTGGGCGCGCTCGGCGGTGCGCTCGCGTATGGCGTGTATCGCTACCTCGATCACCAGCGGGCGCACGAGAAGATCGTGTGGCGCAACGGGAACGCGATCTGCTTGCTCGCCGGAGCAGTGCTCGTCGGCCTGATCTCGTTTCATCTGCACCGTCGCCGCTCGGCCGCGCTCGCGTTCTCGCAGACCGCGCTCGTGCGCCGGCGCGGGCTGCTCGCGTGGATCTCCGATCTGCCGGGGGTGTTCCGCGTGCTCGCCGTGGCGGCGGTCGCGGTCGCGCTGATGCGGCCCGAGACGTTCCGCACGATCAAGCACGAGGAGGACTCGGTCGACATCATGATCGTGTTCGACATGTCGAAGTCGATGGAGGAAGCCGACATGCCGCGCGACCGCATGGACGCGGCGCAGCGCGTGGTGCGCAGGTTTCTGCGCCGGACGAAGCACGATCGCGTCGGCCTCGTGATCTTCGGCCAGCAGGCGATGCTGCAGGCGCCACTCACCGGCGACATGAAGCTGCTCGAGCAGATCGTCAGCGATCTGACGATCGGAGACGTGCCCGAGCTCGGCACCGCGATCGGCGACGGCCTCGCGCTCGCCCTCGCGTCGCTACGGCGCTCCGACGGCATCTGCGACGGAACACCGGGCGCGGTGAACACGTGCGAGCCGGGCTTCACGTGCTCGAGCGACGGGTACTGCGACTCGCAGAGCGGCAAGCGCAACAAGGTCGTCATTCTCCTCTCCGACGGTGACTCCAACTGGGTCACGCGGTTCGAGCCCGACGAGGCCGCACGCGCGGCGGCCAAGATGAACGTGAAGGTCTATACGGTGCTCGTCGGCCGCGAGGAGAACGACTTCTTCGGCGGCATGAGCGTCAACCCGGCGACGCTGCGCTCGATCGCGAGCCTGACCGGCGGTGACTTCTATCGTGCGACCGACTACGAGACGTTCGACAAGGGCTTCCAGGCGGTGCGGAACAAGCTCGACAAGATCAAGCGCACCAGGATCGAGAAGGTCCCCGACAAGCAGCTGTTCCTGCCGCTCGCGTTCCTCGCGGCGATCCTGTTCGGGATCGATCTGCTGCTGTCCCACACGCGGTTCCGGAGGCTGCCGTGACCCAGCTGTGGACCTGGATCAGCTCGATCGAGTTCGCGACACCGTGGCTCGCGTGGGTCGCGGTGCTCGCGGCGCCGGTGGCGGTGGGATTGCTGCACCTCTGGGATCGCTGGCGCCGCACCGCGATGATGCGGCGGATCGGCGAGCTTTCGGTCGTGAAGAACCTGATGGCGACGCAGTCGCTGCGCCGCCGCCTGATCAAGGACGGGGTGGCCGCGGGCGCGCTGGTACTGCTTCTGCTCGCCGCGGCGCGGCCCCAGATCGAGGGCAAGCGCAAGATCGAGGTCCGCGGGCTCGACGTGGTCGTCGCGGTCGACGTCTCGAAGTCGATGCTGGTCGACGATGTCGGACCCACCGAGCGGATGACGCGCAAGAAGCTCCCGACCACGCGGCTCGAGCGCGCACGCGAGCTCGCGACGCTCGTGATCGACGGCCTGCCCGGCGATCGCATCGGGCCGGTGGTGTTCGCGGGTGCGGCATCGCACTTCCCGCTGACCGACGACCACGAGGTCGCGATCCGGTTCATCCATGATCTGGGCCCTGCCGATCTGCCGCAAGGCTCGAACCTCGGGGAGGTGCTGCGCGTGTCGCGCTGCCTGCTCCGCCCGGATCTCTACGACGACCTCGGCTGCGCCCGGATCGGCCGGCGCGGGCATGGCGGTGATCCATTGCGCGGCGAGAGCCTCGATCCCAAGCCCGAGCCGGGCGCGCCGGTGGTGGAGTCGCTCGTCGAGAAGGTGGAGCGCGGCAAGGCGATCATGATCATCAGCGACGGCGGTGATCCGGACGAGGAGACGCTGCGCGAGGTCGTGAACGCGCGCGAGCTGGGGATCGCGGTGATCTTCATCGGCGTCGGCACCGAGCAGGGCGGCATCGTCTACGAGGTCGATCCGATCAGCGGTAGGCGCACCACCAACCCGAAGAAGCTGCCCGACGGCTCGAACGTCATCTCCAAGCGCGAGGACGCGGGCATGAATGCTCTTGCTGAGGCAAGCGGCGATCCGAAGCGCTACGTGGTCGCCTCGGAGCGCGGCGAGCTCGATCCGCGGCCGGTGATCGACATGCTGAAGGCGGTCAACCGCGGTCTCGCCACGAAAAAGATCAAGGAGATGCGCGATGTCTACGAACCGTTCTTGTTCGCGGCGCTGATGCTTCTCGTGATCGAGGTTGCGATCAGCACCCGGCGGCGTCAGCGTTACCCGGAGGCGACATGACGAGGCGGTTGATCGCAGCGGTTCTGCTCCTGGCCCTCGGTGGCTGGGAGCCCTTCCGTTCGCCGAACCCCGATGTCGAGGCCGGTAACAAGGCGTACGCCGAGGGTCGCTACGACGACGCGCTGTCTGCGTACGATCGCGCGGCGAGGGACTCGGAGGTCGATGCCGATGGGCTCGCGTTCGATCGCGGCACGGCGAAGCTGAAGAAGGCGGAGCAGACGAAGGACGCCGGTGAGAAGCAGAAGCTGACCGAGCAGGCGATCGAGGATCTCAAGCAGGCCGCACGCATCAAGGATCCGAAGATCCGCAGCTCGGCGCACTACAACCGCGGCAACGCGCTGATGGGGCAGGAGAAGCTCGAGGACGCGATCGAGGCCTACAAGCAGGCGCTCCGCGAGGATTCATCGAACGAGGACGCACGGCTGAATCTCGAGCTCGCGCTGCGTCGCCGGCAGAAGCAGGAGCAGAAGCGCCAGCAGCAGCAACAGGGCCAGCAGGGGCAGCAAGGGCAACAGGGCCAGCAAGGTCAACAGGGCCAGCAAGGTCAGCAAGGTCAGCAGGGCCAGCAAGGCCAACAGGGTCAGCAAGGGCAACAAGGTCAGCAAGGTCAACAGGGCCAGCA
>JACCRC010000264.1 GCA_013813765.1 Deltaproteobacteria bacterium
CAGCAATGGGTCAGGACCCACTCGTGCTCATGGGCCAAGGCGATCTTCCGGAGATCGCGCGCTCGCTGCATCGCCGCGTGCTGGGAGATGCGAGGCCGTTCATCGTCTGCAACAAGAGCCGAAGCGACGTCAGAAGTTCCCGGCGCCGAAGGCCGGCACCGCGTACTGGTTCAGCTCTCCGGGTATCGAGACGCGGATGCGGAGGTCGACGTCGTCGATGGCGAGACCAAGCGCGTCGAGCTGAAGCTCGCACCGACGTCTTCGAAAGGCGGGCTCGACGGAGAGCGACATCATCCCCCACGCCTCGTTCAATGGAGCCTGATCGGTGGGGGCGCGGCGCTGTTGATCGCTGGATCGCTCTACTCGTATGCCACCGCGCTCGATTCGGCACCGCCGCCGGGGCAACCGCGAGACTCGGAGTGGCTCTACAACAAGACCGCTCTCGCGGTCGCCGGCATCGGTGGCGCCGTTGCCGTGGGCGGCTTGGTGTGGCTGCTCCTGACGCCCAAATCGGACTCCGCGCCGACGGTCTCGCTCGCGCACGATGGCGTGCGTGCCGGATGGTCGATCACCTTCTGACGGAATGGATGCGCATGACTAGACTCGCTTCGCTCGCGTACGTCGTCGGCCTTCTGGTCTCGGAGGGATGCCGCAAGGATCCGTTGTGGTGCCCCGACGAGCCGGGCAACACCTGCTCCACCCCGGACGCACCGCGGACTGGTTGCACTTCGAATGGCGAGTGCTCGACGCCCACGCCGGTCTGCGACGTGACGGGCTCGATGAGTTGCGTGCAGTGCCTGCCGTCGGCAGCGGCCGCGTGCGTGGCGGCGACGCCGGTATGCGGGGATGATCATGCCTGCCGCGCATGCGAGGCGCACGACGAGTGCGCCTCCGGCGCGTGCCTGCCCGATGGTTCGTGCGCGGCCGAGACGAGCGTCGCTTACGTGTTGGCCACCGGCACGGGCACAACCTGCACGCGCGCCGCGCCCTGCCCGCTCCTCCGGAGCGCGATCGCCGTGGCCAAACCGATCATCAAGGTCGGAGCCGCGGGTGCCGCCAACGACACCGGTACAGTCGTGATCGACGGAAAAACCGTCACGATCCTCGCCGAGGCTGGTGCCAAGCTCGATCGCGACGGCGACGGTCCAATCCTCGAAGTGCGGAGCGCAGGAGCAGACGTCGCGATCTATGACCTGACAATCAGCGGCGCGACCGGCATGTCCGGTGGCGACGGGATTCAGTTGACCCCAAACGGTGGGGCTCCGAAGCTCTCGCTCACACGGGCGAAGGTCGTGCAGAATCAAGGCAGCGGCATCTCAGCCACCGGCGGCACGTTGACCCTTAGTACAGCTCCCCGGAAGTTGGTGGCCATCAGGCCGCCGCCCTGAGGAACACATCGGTCCAGTGCGGGCGGCGCCGAAACGGATCGTCGACACTGGCGAGCACTTTTTCGAATGACTTGGCGGTCCACTGGAACGGGTGCGCGATCTCGTTCCATTCGTCGATGAAGGAGAGGATCTTCGCCTCGAGGTCTGCGAGGTCCGCGAAGTTTGGCGCGCGAAGCCGCTTGCGCTGCAGGATCGAGAACCACTGCTCGACCTGGTTCATCCACGAGCAGTGAACCGGCGTGAAGTGCGTCTGGAATCGGGGGTGCGCCATCAGCCATGCACACGCGAGTTTGCCGCTGTGGATGCTGAGGTTGTCGCAGAGCAGGTGGATGAGGGTGACCGACGCGGGCGTCGTGCGATCGATGGCTTCGAGCAACTCGATGAATTCGAGCTGTCGTTTGCGGGTGCGGAGGATGCCGAGGACCTTCCCCGAGCGCGTATCGAAGGCAGCGAAGAGATTGAGCGCACCCTTGCGCACGTACTCGTGCTCGACGATCACCGGCTCGTTCCCCGGCCTCGCGGGACGATTGCGTGATGTTCGCGTGCGCGGCTGGAGCGACGTCTTCTCGTCGAGAGACAGCACGCGCTCGTGCGGTCGGAGCTTGCGCGTGTACAGGTCGCAGATGTTGTTGACGGTCTCGCGGAAGCGATCGTCGCGAGGGACCTTCGAGCTGAGCCAGTGATGTACCCGCCACGGCTTGAGCTTCTCCGACGCTAGGATCCGCTGGACCGACGATGCCGAGATCGTGTCCACGACACGGTCTCTGATCAATGTTCGGGCCAGCTCGCTGCAGGTCCATGTCGAGAGGGAGCGTGCCTCGTCTTCAGGCAGCTCGCAGGCGAGCTTGACCAGGTGTGTCGCCACCACCGGGGGAAAAACGCGGGGGACGCCCGCTTCGAGGTGCATCGTTGAGGCCGCGCAGCCCGCGGTCGACGAACCGCTCTGCCCACTTTCGGACGATCCTACGCCGCAGCCCGACGCGGCGACCCACCTCCGCTTGCGACACCCCGTCAGCGAGCAACAGGATCGCGCGCGCACGGATCACGTCCCGATACGGGTAGTTCATCGCGCGTGAGATCTCGTCGAGCACGATTCGCTGCTCGCGATCGAGGACAACCTTCAGCGGCGCCTTCTTGAGCTTCGGCTGTTCCGAGGGCCTGATCTTCATGCCCTGATCCGATCACGCCCCTCTGACGACGAAATCTGGCGCTGAGCCAACCGATCGAAATTGATCAAGAAAGTTCCGGCGCGTTACTGATCACCAACTTGCGGTGGGCTGTACTTAGCCGGTCAACGATCCTCCTCAACTCAGGTGGCGGCATCTCGATCAGTGCGGCCAACTTCGATCTCACGAACAACGTCATCGCGAGCAACGGCGGAAGCGGCTCGACGTTCGGAGGGCTGAAGATCGACAACATCACCGGATCCGGAACGCGCCGCCTCGACTTCAATTCGATCGCCGCGAATCAGGCCCCGGCGACCGTGAACACCGGCGTCTCATGCGGCACCGTGCTCGCGCCGCTCACGTTCTCGAACAACGTCATCTACGGAAACCTGGTCGCGAGCGGGGGCAAGCAGCTCGGCGGCAGCGTCATGTGTTCCGCGACGTACTCGGACATCGGTCCCGATGCCTCGCCCGGGATGGGCAATATCAACAGCGACCCGATGTTCGTGAACCCTGCGCAGCAGGACTTCCATCTCAAGGCTGGATCACCCGCGAGAGACACGGCCGATCCAGCCTCCACGCTCGGCAACGACATCGACGGTGACGCTCGTCCGCAAGGTCCCGGCCGCGACCTCGGCGCCGATGAGTTCCGCTGAGTCACACGTGCGGTGCCCGATTCTTGAGGCTACGGGAGCTCCACACTCGCTGTATCGGCGTTCCGTATCGACGCAGACCCGGTGTCGTGCAAAGAGTGGGAAGCTTGCGTCTCGGCGGGCGTGTGCGAACCGCTGAACGCCGGGGCGGCTATTCGTTTCCGTGCCAGACACCCGCGGGTATGCGCTTCAGGTTGAAGGGACTCGAGAATGAGTGGACCAGCGACGAAGATTGCGACCTTGCTTGACGGCGAGTGTTTCGGTCGTCATGTCATCGACCGCCATGCCGCAGGAGGAACGGTGTATCCACGCATCGCCGGCTTCGATGGGCACGCTCGGACGTTCGACGGGTCGAGGAGTCGATGGCTTCGCAGCGGTAGGTGGTCCGGCGGATGGTTGATGAACCTCGGGTGATGGAGGTTCTGGCTCCGATCGACAGGACGCAACGAGCAGGAGCGCTCGCAGCACTCGCCGAGCTGCAGCGTGGCTCGGTCCAGTCGTCGTCCGCGTCGTGGCTCCGCATCGACTCACCGGCTCAGCCAGAGGCGAGGCGATGCAGCACGAGCACTGGTGCAAACCGCTACTTTTTCTCATCGGTCTCCGGTTGAATGCCTCCAGTGTCTTGCCAAGAATCTCCCGGTCGAGAAGGTCCCGGGCGCCCCTTTGTCGTCGTCTCCTGCGATCGGCTGCAGCACTGCCTTCAGGCTCTCGCCATCAGGCCTGCCATGCTTGAGTTCCTTGTAGAACCGCACGCGCATCAGCTTCGTCTGGTCGCGGAGCATCAGAGTGCGGCTACTCGGCAAGCTTGCCCATCGCTTCATACTCGGTCCTGGCGGCGCTCTCGAGAAGAGCCGTGGTGATCGGTGTGCCCTGATTGGCTGCCAGGAACGCGGCGCGTAACGCCGCGTTCCGAATGTGGCCACCACTCATTTCGAACTTCCGAGCCAGCGCCTTGTAGTCGACGTTGGACGCGATCGGAGCTGCGTCGGGAATCACTGTCCTCCACATCTTCGCGCGCTCGTCGGGTTCGGGGAGCGCGAACCTCACGTGCAGCGAGAGTCGGCGCTGGAACGCCGGGTCCATGTTGGATTCGTGGTTGCTGGTCAACAGACAGATTCCGGTGAAGCTCTCCAGGCGCTGGAGCAGGTAGTTGGTCTCGAGGTTGGCGTAGCGGTCGTTGCTGCTCTTGACGTCCGTGCGCTTTCCGAACAGCGCATCCGCTTCGTCGAACAACAGGATCGCGTGGCCGGCTTCCGCCGCGTCGAACAACGCCGCGAGGTTCTTCTCCGTCTCGCCGATGTACTTGGAGACGACCTTCGCCATGTCGACTTGATACACCTCGAGTTGCAGATCCTTTCCGATCAATCCGGCGACCATGGTCTTCCCGGTTCCGGGTGGCCCGGAGAACAGGGCGGTCACCCCGAGTCCGCGCCCGACCTTCGCTCCGAAGCCCCATTCGTCATAGACTTGGTGTCGGCCGCGCACACGCGCGATCAGCTCCTTGATCGGATCGGCCAGGTCGCTGGGCATCACGAGATCCGCCCAGGTCTGCGTGACCGTCACGCGCTTTGCGTAGGCGACGAGACGATCGTCGAGAACGGTACGGATTCCACGCGCAACGTCCTCGGAGGTGATCTGTCGCCCGGAGGCGTGCGCCCTGGCCGCTGCGGCGGCTTGCGAGATGAGCGACGGTGCAAGCGGATATCGCGCGGCGAGTACGCCTGGATTCTCCGCCGACGCGCCGTCGAGTGCAGACCGCCACAGCGCTGTGTGCTGCGCGTGGGTGGGGCGGCCGAGCTCGATCACCACCACTGGGCGTCCCCAATCCACGATGGGACGACGTCGGCACGTCACCAAGATCTGGCCATCGAGCGACGCGCCAAGGATGCTCACGATGGCGCCGAGTTGCTCGCCGCGTTCCTCGGCGATCGCGTCGAGGTTGCACAGCAGCGGAGTCTTCTGGTGCATCAAACACTCGAGCGCGAGCTGGCGCAGCCGCTCGCGAAGCTGCGAGACCTCCGTTCCGAGCTTCCGCGCATCAACAACGAGCAACGCTCCGGGCTGTGCAACGCATTCGAGTACTGTGCGCCGACCCGAACCGGGCCCACCCTCCACGACGACAACCGATTGCGCGGACTCGATGGCAACACAAACCTCTACGATGTCGCGTTCAGGGATCGCGAGCTGCTCCAGCGCAGCGACCGGCCGATTGATCGTGAACGGCGCGAGAGCCGGGTCGGTCTCGAGATCGCCGAGCAAGGAGGTGAGCACGCGCCGCGCGATCGTCCAGGTCTGCCGACTCTCGTGCAGGTTGTCGCCACCGTCCGTTCGTTGGAGGATCCCGAGGCGGCGAAGCTTGCCGTTCGCTGACAGCTCGTTGAACGCTTCGGGGGTGGGGAGCGCCCCATAAATGATCTGCCGGATGCCTTCCAGCGTCGGATCATTTCCTGACTCGCTGGTCGCCACGGCCAGCAGCGCTCGTACGTCGCGTCGCAGCGCCACCGACACGAGCAACCAGATCACGAGCTCCTCGGTGCGAGAGACTCCGAGCCGGCGGAGGATCATGACGGACGCTGGGGGAAATCCGATACCGGCTTGTCGTTCTTCGATCCGCGCCTGCGTGGTCGCGAGCACGTCGGCAAGTGCCTCGGCTCTCTCCCGATCCTTGGGATCGCACAGCCGAGCTTCGAGGGAAGCGGTGATGAACGCTACCTGATCGATGATGTCTTCCATATTCAGAACGCGCTACAGAGCGCCTCGTTTCGAAGCGTCGTCGACCTCGATCTGCGGGATCCCCCACGCCGATCGTGCGCATCGAAACTGCCCCTGCTTGTACGACGGTGTGACCTTGTTCAACTCAGCGTCCCAGATGTACGCAGCTGCCGGTCCGACGTTCCCGTCCGGGCTACACGCCGTGTCGTTGGTCCACTCGGCATGCTCTCGCGAGAGGGTTTGATAGACGACTCCGTCGAATGACGTGTGCTGGCAACCTGATGGCCTCGGCGGGCGGCGACCCGTTGCGGGATAAGGCGGTTCGACTGTCAAGAAGCAACCTCGCGCCTCGTCCCAGGTATCGCCTGTCGGGTAGAGGTCACCCTGGATCCCACGCACGGCACGCTGCCACTCCACGTACGTCGGAAGCCGTGCGCCTCGCTGCCTGCAGTAGGCCAGCGCCGCGTCGTGATCGACGATGACTCGCTCTGGCCCCGTACAAGAAGTGAGCTCCCGCTGAGGACATCGGCCCTCGCTGACGCACGCTTGGTATGCGTTGCACGGAACCGGGACGCGATCTATCGCGAACGCTGGTACGAAGTTCCAGCGATCAGGAGGCTGTTTGAGTTGTCCGACTTGATCGAGGTGTTCCGTTTCATCACAGGTCAAGTGACGACCGATCGCGAAGCTACCGTCGAAGGCCAGCATTCCGTCCCGCACGGGACGAGCGGGAACCACAAAACGCTGAACCGCCGATGCATCGCCCTGCTCTCGCCCTCCGCCGCACGCAGCGGTCAATGCGAGCGCGACGGACGAAGCCCTCCGCCACATCCAAAAGCACGTCACGGATCGCCGCGCTTCGAAGCATCATCGGTGTGGATCTCGGGAAGCCCCCAGCCGGACAAGCTCTTCGAGAGCACGTGGGCGAACAGGCGCGTTGCGTCCTGGATCTGTTGAGGCTCGGTGCTCGGATCGTCGAAGAAATTCTGGTCTACGCGAATGCGCCCCGCCTCGTCGCGCGTGAACGTCTTCTCGCCTTGCTTCGTGGTGACCTGCAGTACGATTGGAATTGGGAGGCGACCGAGCGGGTTGTCTCGGAGACGATCTGCGATCTCCTGCGAAATGCCCGTGATCGAGGCAGAGTTGACCGCCGCGTCCGCAGGTCGGGACAGGTCGGGCAAGCTCACCTGCAAGCGCAATACTCCGTTGACCTTCTCGAAGTGCAGTTTGTGCTCGAACTTGTCGAGGTTCGTGGTTGCGACCTCGCCGTGATCATTCTTAGCTGTGGACTCGCCCTTCGAGCCGCGGGCAATTCCTGCGACCCACTGTGTTTCGGAAGCAAGCTGCTGAGCGAGCGTGATTCCACTTCCTCCGCGTGCGGACGCAAGCCCGTCCGCGATTGCTTGCATGCCCAGCCTCGCGTCATCCGGTGGTGCCTTCTCGAGCCGTGCGAAAGCGTGGGTCACAAGTTCGCGGTTGTCTGCGGCGATCGTGGTCAGCATGTTTCTCTGCGCAGCCCAGAAGTCGATACCGGAATTCGAGCTGAATTGCCCCCCGCCAGGACTCTGGGTGGGTGTTTTTGGCTTTCGTGGCTTCATCGCGGCGGCCGTGGCTAACTTGTTGCCGTTCTTGATTCCCTCCTTCAGCGTGTCCACGGTCGCGATGAAGAGGGCCGTTTTTTGAAGGTCGGCCTTACCATCCTTGTCCGTGATGCCCTTGGTCCAGGCAAGGGACTTGGTCGCGAATGCTTTCGCCACGACTGCCGCGACTCCAGCCACACCCATGGAGATCGCGAATGCTGCTAGCTCGCCCCACCATGGCCCCTCTGGGATCTCCTCCTTGAAGGACTCGGCTTCCTTCTCGGCGGTGTTCACGCCGTCCCTCTGCGCATTAGCAAGTCCTTCGGCATTGTCACCAGCGCGCCTGGTTGCAGTCGCGAAGCTCTCGTCGGGCGAGGCTACGGTGGTCGGGGCATCTGGCGCGTCCGAGGGCACGGCAGCACGTGAGGGATCCACCTGACTTGGATTTGGGACATCCTCGAGGTTTCTTGCACGGCCGGTGACCAGAACCGAGCGATTCGTGCGGCCACCATCAGACCACAGGATCTGGATATTGATCTGCGACCGGAACGAACCCGCGCTCAGAGGCCGAAACCTGCATCTGATCGGTGCCGCCATGAATGCGTCGATCTCGAGAGGAGTTCCGTTGGCGCCTGTCTCCGCAGAGAACGCGTCGGCGGCCGGGGGCGCGGCGGCGATCAGCGGGCTATACGCCAAGGGACCCGCGCCGATCTCATGCGACGATCCGACGACGCGCCCGGTTCCGCGAAAGTTGTCGAGCATCGTGGGCATCCCGATCTCGAATAGATGATCGCTGCCCACCACCTGCTCTCCGACATCGACGGTGGAGGCGAACGGCGGGATCCGATGCGGGGCCTCGAACGGTTGATCGTTCTTCCCCTTTGCTTCGGCCTTGTGGGCGGCCTGGCGGAACTCGTCCGCGTAGAGTGGATTTACTGGTGTCGACATATGTACGCCTCCCTGACCCGGGCCGGTGCACTAGAATCGCTCCGTCTTACGAGTCCTGCACCACAGAACCACCCACGAGGTGTCGAAAGAGGTGTCGAAAGAAGCTTCGACGCGTGCGTGCTGATTCGACGCACGGCGCAACCCGTCGTACGCAAAGACACTTCGCCGGTGGCCAGCATCATTTTCCTGCCGAAGCGCCAGGCCCGCGCAACCAATGGGAAATCCCGATCACGACGTGCCTCCCGTGTCGGCCAAAGCCGACGCCGGGCGCGCCAGACCGAGATCGGCAACGGCACCGAGCGCGATCCGAAGCGTTCGGCACCCGAGCGCGAACCGCCGCGAGGGCATCGCGGACCCGATCGCGAGCGCGTCTACCAAGGCGGCGTCCGCGCTCAGCAGAGCGAAACCGAACTCGGCGTTGCCGATCGCCACCCGGCGCAGGGCCGCGACCGCCGTGTAGGACGCGCTGCCGACGGACGTGTGCCCTAGGTGCCCGAGCCCGACGAGGATACGCTCGATGCGGGGCATGAGATGCGCGCACAGTGCCGGTACGCCTGCGAACCCATCCCCGAACGGCTTCCCGCCAATCGGGAGCTCGGGCGCCGCGATCGTGAGCATGGTCAGTTGCGCGAGCACGATGTTCGCCCGCGACAGGAGCATGGCCTCGCGCGCAGTGGCATCGAGGTCTTCAACGAACGGCCCGTACATCTCTCACGTACTTCGGCCGAACCCAGCCACATGCTCCCTCGCGGTGCAGTGGGATGTGTTTCTGGTCCGATGCGTGTGCAGTCGCGCAGCGGCCCAGATCGACTGCACATCTCGGGACACGCGATCGACCTTGCCGACGCTGTCTCGTCGCATTTGCGCCCTGGACAAACGCGGGGCCGGTCGTGCAAACATGGCGGCCGGACGCGGACTAGGTTCAGGTGAGAAGTGGGCGGTAGCAGCGAGAATCGGCGACGGTGGGTCCTCCCGATCGTCGTGGTGTTCGCGTCGATCTCGGCGCCGGTGGCCAACGCCGACGACGGCCGGCCCAGTGTCGTGGTGTTCGAGGCCTACGAGGGGGCGCGGCCTGTAGACGCCTCCGTGCACCGCGTCGAGGCCCTGCTGCGCGGGCTCGAGTCGGACGGATGGGCAGCGCTTCCCGGGACCGTCGTGCGTGTGGTCGGCGACAGACTGCCGCGGCCCGGGCGAACCGATCCGGCGATGACCGTCGCGAAGATCCGCGGCAAGTTCAGCGCCGCGGTTCGCCACACCACGGGTAAGGGCTTCGACTTCAAGCGAGCGATCGCTCTCTACGAGGAGGGCTTTCGATGGGTGCGAGAGAACACGGCCGTCGTCGTCGCCGACTTCGACGCGAGGAACTGGCTCACCGATGCGTACGTCGGCTACGCGACCGCGCTGCTCGGCGAAAAGCGCTTCGACGATGCGAAGCGCGCATTGCGCACGCAGGCGATCAGCTTCTGGGACACCCCGATCACCGCCGATCGTTATGGCCCGGAGGCTTCGGCGTCGTACCAGCTCGTGCGGAGAGAGATCGAGGCGTCGCCTCGTGGATCGTTGCTCGTGACCGTCGTCGATCGCGCCGATGCGTATGTCTCCATCAACAATGTGGGTCGTGGTCGCGGCAGCAGCTTCGAGGCGAACGTCGTCGCCGGAGACTACGAGGTGCTCGTGCAGGTCGAAGGCGCGGCGCTTCGATACACGTTCCACGCCGATCCGGCGATCACCCAGCACGCGGAGCTGCGCGTCCACTGGAACGTCGACACGCGGCTCGTCGTCGGTGAGCAATGGATCGGGATCGAGCATGCACCGGCCGATGTGGTACCGGCGCTCGTGCACGCACTGCCCCACTACAGCGTCGTGATCGTCTCGATCGTCGATCGTCACGATCGCCGCTGGCTGGTCGCGACGCGATACGCAGCCGGCTCCGGTCGCCAGCTCGAGTCTTGCGTGGCCGAAATCGGGACGCGAGCCGAGACCGCGATCCGCCCGTGCATCCTCGGAGGGGCGCGACTATTCAAGGACGTGTATACGGCGATTCCATCCCGAGCCGGCGCGCGCGCTGAAAGCTCCGAGGCTTCGCTGCCAGCGCGCTGGCCCATGTGGATCGCCTTCGGCGGTTCCGTGGCTGCGATTGGAGCCGGGACGGTCTTTGCGACCATGCACGATGAATGTCTGACGATCGATCTCGCTGCGCCCGATGCGTGCGGGAAGCGGCGGGACACTCTGCACCCCGCCGTGGTCTCCCTCGGGATCGGAGCCGCGTCGTTCGCGTTCATGACGTACGCGTACATCCGCTACGCGAACGCGGTCGAGCGCCAGCACCAGCGGCCGGCGCTCGGTCTCGGCGTCGGACCGGGCGGTGGAATGGTGACGCTCTCGGGGGCGTTCGAATGAACCGCACGACGACGGATCTCGGCGCGAACAAGTGGCTCGTCGATGACGAACCGTTTCGGCTCCGGAACTGGGCGTCGGCCGACAAGCACCACCTGCTTCCGGAGGATCGTTCTCGCGAGCTGAGCATCGGGCGACACCCGGAGTGCGACATCCGGCTCGATGACGAGCGCGTGTCGAAACACCACGCGCTTCTCTTCTTTCGAGGCGAGCAGTGGTGGCTTCGCGACGTCGGCAAGAAGAACGGGATCATCGCCGATGGCGTGCCGTGCGCGGAGGTCGCACTCGAGCCGGGTCTCCTGATCGAGCTCGGCGGAGTGATGTGGATCGTCGAGAGCCCGCGGCTCGCCGACCTGCGCTCGTACGTATCGCGCCTGATCGGCTACGGCAAGGACAAGCTCGCGGAGGTCGATCGGGCGATGCGCTCGGTGCGCCGAGCAGCAATGGGTCAGGACCCACTCGTGCTCATGGGCCAAGGCGATCTTCCGGAGATCGCGCGCTCGCTGCATCGCCGCGTGCTGGGAGATGCGAGGCCGTTCATCGTCTGCAACAAGAGCCGAAGCGA
>JACCRC010000285.1 GCA_013813765.1 Deltaproteobacteria bacterium
GTCCCGCGGTCAGCTGTGGGTCGCGACCGTGCAGCGCGGGCCGCTCACGCTCGAGGTGCGCGGCGCCGGCACGCTGGTGCCGACCGACGTGCGCTGGGCCGCAGCACCGGTCGCCGGCCGGGTCGACAAGGTGCTCGTGCAGCCCGGGGCGGTGGTCGAGGCCGGCACCGTGCTCATCGAGCTCGCGAACCCCGATACCGAGCTCGCCGCACTCGAGGCCGAGCGCGATGTCGCGCAGGCCGAGGCGGAGCTCGCGCGACTCTCGGCGACGCTCGACGGCTCGCGGCTCGCGCAGGAGTCGGCGGTCGCGGGGCTCGACGCCGACCTCGCGATGGCAAGGCGCCGATCGTCGATCGACACCTCGATGGCCGAGAAGGGCGTGATCAGCGACCTCGAGAGCATGGAGTCCGGCGATCGCGCCGGTGCGCTGACCTCCCGGCTCGAGTTCGAGAAGAAGCGCCTGATCGCCCTGCGCCGCGGCAACAGCGCGCAGCTCGAGGCGCAGCACTCGCAGCTCGAACGCCTGCGCGCCCTCACGGCGTTCCGCAAGAAGCAGCTCGCGGAGATGCACGTGCGTGCGGGTCAGCCCGGCGTGGTGCAGCAGATCACCGTCGAGGCCGGTCAGGCCGTCGCCGCGGGTGCGCCGCTCGCGAAGGTCGTCGTGCCCGAGCGCCTGATGGCGCGGATCCGGATCCCCGAGGCATCGACCGCGGACGTCGGCATCGGGCTCACCGCGCTGATCGACACCCGCGCCGGCACCGTACCCGGCGAGGTCGTGCGGATCGATCCCGCGGCCCAGAACGGCAGCGTCACCGTCGATCTCAAGCTGACTGGTCCCCTGCCGAAGAGCGCGCGCGTCGATCAGAACGTCGAAGCGATCATCTCGCTCGCGAAGACCGGCGACGTGCTGCACGTCGCGCGTCCCACCGTCGGCGAGGCACACCAGACCGCGAGCCTGTATCGCCTCGAGAACGGCGAGGCTCGCCGCATCACCGTGAAGTTCGGGCGCGCTGCGCTCAAGGACATCGAGATCTCCTCCGGCCTCGCAGAGGGCGATCAGATCGTGCTCTCCGACATGTCTCGTTACGACGGCGTCGATCGCCTGCGGATCGAATAGGAACACCATGACCAGCACCACCAACGAAGCGGCTGTGAAGCCCACCCTCGCGGACCTTCTCCCCGAGGTCTCCACGTCGACACCTCTGCTCGAGCTCTCGAAGATCGGCAAGACCTTCCACACCGACGACGTCGAGACGCGCGCGCTCTCGAACGTCGAGCTCGCTGTCGCGAAGGGCGAGTTCGTCTCGATCAGCGGGCCCTCGGGATCCGGAAAGTCGACGCTGCTCGCGATCCTCGGCCTGCTCGACGTGCCGACGACCGGCGAGTACCGGATCGACGGCAAGGACACCGCGACGCTCGATGCGGTCAAGCGCGCGGCGCTTCGCAACAAGACGATCGGCTTCATCTTTCAGGCGTTCAATCTGATCGGCGATCTCAGCGTCGAGGAGAACGTCGAGCTGCCGCTGACCTACCGCGGGATGCCCGCCGCCGAGCGCAAGCAGCGCGTCACAGCCGCGCTCGAAGCGGTCCGGATGTCTCACCGCGCGCGTCACCTGCCGGCGCAGCTCTCCGGTGGCCAGCAGCAGCGCGTCGCGGTCGCGCGCGCGATCGCAGGAGATCCTCCGATCCTGCTCGCCGATGAGCCTACAGGGAACTTGGACTCGAAGAACGGCGACGCGGTGATGGACCTGATCTCCGAGATGCACGGGAAGGGTACCGCCATCATCATGGTCACCCACAACCCCGATTACGCTCGGAAAGCCACGCGCGTCGTGCACCTGTTCGATGGACGGGTCGTCGAGGACCGTCGGGGATCGTAGGCTGTGCGCGTGGAGGCTCCGAGGCTGCTGGTGGCGGACGATCAGCAAGACGTCCTGGAAGCGGTGCGCATGCTCGCGCGCGCCAATGGCTTCGAGGTCCGCACCGCCACGTCGCCGGCCGCCGTGCTCGCCGTCTGCGAGCAGGAGGCGCTCGATATCTGCCTGCTCGATCTGAACTACGCGCGTGACACCACGTCCGGTAAAGAAGGCATGGACCTCCTGTCCCGGTTGCGCGAGCTCGATCCGACCCTGCCGGTCGTGGTGATGACGGCGTGGGGCTCGATCGAGGGCGCCGTCGAGGCGATCCGCCGCGGCGCGCGCGACTACCTACAGAAGCCGTGGGACAACGCACGCCTGCTCGCCACGCTGCGCTCGCAGCTCGAGCTGCGCGATGCACTGATCACCGCGAACCGCCTCGGCGCCGAGACCTCGCGCGCGCGCAGCTCCGAGCTGCCGTCGGTGGTCGCGCGTTCGCGCGCGATGACATCCGTCATGACGCTCGTCGAGAAGATCGCTCCATCGGGAGCGAGTGTGCTGATCACCGGCGAGCACGGAACCGGCAAGGAAGTGATCGCGCGAGCGATCCACTCCGCGTCGTCGCGCGCCGAGCGTGCGTTCGTCGCGGTCAATGCAGGCGGCCTCAGCGACGGCGTGCTCGACAGCGAGCTATTCGGCCACGTGAAGGGCGCGTTCACCGATGCGCGCTCCGATCGCACCGGCTGCTTCGAGCTCGCCGATGGCGGCACGCTGTTCCTCGACGAGATCGCGAACATGCCGCACGCCCAGCAAGCACGCCTGCTCCGCGTGCTGCAGACCGGCGAGCTCACACCGGTCGGGAGCTCGCGCCAGCGGAAGGTCGACGTCCGCGTGCTCGCGGCCACGAACGCCGACGTCGCGAAGGAAGCGGCGGAAGGCCGGTTCCGCGAGGACCTCCTGTACCGCCTCAACACCGTCGAGATCCGGCTACCCGCACTACGCGACCGGCGCGAGGACATCCCGGACCTCGCCGCCGCGTTCATGGCGCGCGGCAAGCGGCTGTCGTCCGCGGCGATGGAGGCGCTGCTCGCGCACAGCTGGCCCGGCAACGTGCGCGAGCTCGAGCACGTGATCGAGCGCGCGAGCCTGCTCTCCACCGGCGACGAGATCGCGCCCGACGATCTCATGCTGCGCGCGCGCGCCGATGCGTCTCCGAAGCTCGAGGAGATGACGCTCGAGCAGGTCGAGAGATATCTGATCGAGCGCGCCCTGGCTGCCCAGGGCGGCAACGTGAGCGAGGCCGCACGCGTGCTCGGCCTGTCTCGCTCCGCGCTCTACCGCCGCTTGTCGTCGCTCGGCGTAAAGTAACGGCATGCGGAAGCCGCTGAGGCACGAGGACGCAGTCATGGTGACCGCGCTTGCCGCCGCCGCGATTCCATCGGTGATCGCGCTGCCGCTGATCTGGTTTCACGACTACGACCTGAAGACCCGCGTCACCCTGACGCTCGCGATCGTGCTCGGCAGCGTCGGCCTCGCACTCGCGGCCCGCGCCCGTGTGCTGCGTCCGCTGCAGACGCTCGCGAACTTGATCTCTTCGCTGCGCGAGAAGGACTACGCGGTGCGCGGCCGCCACGCGCGCAAGGACGACACGCTCGGCCTGGTGATGACGGAGCTCTCGCAGCTCGCGGATGCGCTACGCAACGAGCGCTGGCGAGACGAGGAAGCCGCCGCCGGTCTCGCGCGCGTCGTCGAAGGCCTCGACGCCGCGGTGATCGCGGTCGACGATCGCGGCGTCGTGCGCCTCGCGAATCGCACGGCGGAGCGGCTCGTCGGGCGGGACCTCGTCGGCTCGACGACGACCGAGCTCGGCATCGAGGAGCTGCTGGCCGTGAACGCACCGCGCACGGTCGAGCTCGCGCTGCCCGGCGGCCACGGCACGTGGGAGGTGCGGCCCAGCGAGGTCCGGCTCTCCGGCATGCCGCATCGCCTCGTCGTGATGACCGACGTGCAGCACGCGCTGCGCGCCGAGGAGCGCCAGGCCTGGCAGCGTCTCGTGCGCGTGCTCGGCCACGAGATCAACAACTCGCTCGGCCCGATCTCGTCGATCGCCGAGACGCTCCGTACCGGTCTCCAGCAGCCGAAGCGTCGCGCGGATCTCGACGAGGACCTGACCCGCGGCCTCGAGGTGATCGAGCGTCGCGCCGCCGCGCTCGCGCGGTTCATGCAGTCGTACGCGCGTCTCGTGCGCTTGCCGCCGCCGCGGGTCGGCACCGTCGATGTCGCCGGCTGGATCCAGCGCACCGCGGATCTCGAGACACGCGCCGCGGTCTCCGTACTGCCCGGGCCAGCGCTCGCGATCCCCGGCGATGCCGATCAGCTCGATCAGCTCCTGATCAACCTCGTCCACAACGCGGCCGAGGCGTCCGCGGAGACCGGCGGCAGCGTGCGCGCGAGCTGGGCGAGCACGGCGGGCACCGTCGTCGTCGTGATCGAGGACGATGGGTACGGCGTCGCCGACACCGCGAACCTCTTCACGCCGTTCTTCACGACGAAGCCGGACGGCTCCGGCATCGGCCTCGTGCTGGCGAGGCAGATCGCGGAGGCCCACGGCGGTAGCCTCGTCGTCCGCAACCGGAAGACCGGTCGAGGCGCCGAGGCCGTGGTCACGCTACCTGCGCGACCGATGAGTGGCCGATCGAACTAGCGGAGAACTAGTTGATGGACCAGCTGCCGCCGATGGTCACCCAGGCGCCGTTGCGCTGCTCGTAGCGCGGCTCGACATAGCGATAGCCGGCGCGCTCGCGCTCGTAGTGGCCCGGGATCCACGTCCACTGGCCACCGCGCCACTCGTAGTGACCCTTGACCCAGAGGAAGCCCGCACGCGGAGCCCAGCGCTCCTCGCGATACGCGGGCGGCGCCGACTGCGCTTCCATGACGACCCAGTCGCCACCGATCGAGACGTACTCGTCGCCGCGCAGCTCGTAGCTCACCGGGCGCCAGCGATATCCACGGCGCTCGCGCTCGTAGCGACCTGATTGCCACTGCCAGTCATAGCCGTCCCAGGCCCACTTGCCCGAGACCCAGACATAGCCACGCCGGTTGTCGTACCGCTCGGCGCGAAGGGCCGGCGGTGCGCGGAACGCACGGCGGCGCTCTGCCCGCTCGCGACGGTCCTCGCGACGATCTTCTCGCCGGTCCTCGCGGCGATCTTCTCGACGCTCGCGGCGATCCTCGCGGCGATCACGGCGATCACGGTCAGCGTCGGCAGCCGGCGCGACACCCGCCAGCACGACTGCTCCCAGCAGCCACGAAATTAGTCTCGTCTTGCTCATGTATCCTCCACGGACGAACCACGAGCGTAGCGCGATTCCGATCCCGTTCCCCGTGAACGAGTGTTGCGCACTCACCTACACGCCACATTCCCAGTGGTTGGATCGGGAGCGACGCCGATCTCGCGGTCAGATGTTCGTGTCGTACAGCGTGATCGAAGGCACTTCGAGTCGCACCATCGATCCGACCGGCGGCGGATCACCATCTGCGCCGGTCAGCACGATGCTCGGCCCGAAGCGCAGCACCAGGCCTCCGCCGTCCTCGAGCTGCTCGATACGGGCCCACAGCACGTAGTCGTCGTTCGCGCCGGGCTCGATGGCATGTGGCTGCTCGTCGATCGCCACGGCATCGACGCCCCAGGTGAACTGATGCGCGTGAAACGAAAACTCGACGTCTCGTCGCGCGCCGATCGGCGGAGGCGCACCGTGCCACCCGGCGCGGAACGGGCCGACGGGTGATGTCACCTCGACGCCGGTCGCGTCCACGCCGACGATCTCGACCATCATGCGTTACCCGTGCGTCTCGACCCAGGTGCGAGCTGCAGCGAGTGCGGCAGGCACCGCCGCCGCATCCTTGCCGCCACCCTGCGCCATGTCGGGTCGCCCGCCGGCCTTGCCGCCGAGCAACACCGCGATCTCGCCGAGCAGCTTGCCTGCCTGAACCTTTCCAACGAGATCCTTCGTGACCATCGCGACGAGCTTCACCTCGGCGCCGCCGGTGCCCGCGAGCACGACCACGCCCGAGCCCAGCTTGTCGCGCAGCGCATCGCCGGTGTCGCGAAGGACCTTCGCATCGTCGATCTCGACCGCCGCCGCGAGCACGCGGATGCCCTTGACCATGACGGCCTCGGCCATCAGATCGCGTGCACCGCCGCCCGATGCGAGCTTCTGCTTCAGCTTCTCGATCTCGCGGTCCTGCGTCTTCGCGTCGGAGAGCAGCTTGTCGACGCGTTGCGCGACCTCGAACGGGCTCGTCTTGAGCCGCTCGCCGGTCTTCAACAGCTCGTCCTCGAGCTTGCGCACGTAGTCGAGCGCGCCCGCGCCGGTCACCGCCTCGATGCGCCGCACGCCCTGCGAGACGCCAGATTCGCCGACGATCTTCAGGAGACCGATGTCGCCCGCGCGGCGAACGTGCGTACCGCCGCAGAACTCGATCGACTCGCCGCCGATGGAGACCACGCGCACGTGATCGCCGTACTTCTCGCCGAACATCGCGACGGCGCCCTTCTTGCGTGCCTCCTCGATCGGCAGCACCTCGATGACCGAGTCCACGTTGCGCCGGATCTCCGTGTTCACGAGGGTCTCGACGCGACGGAGCTCGTCCGGCGTCATCGGCGCGCCATGCGCGAAGTCGAAGCGCAGGCGATCCGGCGACACGAGCGACCCCTTCTGCGCGACGTGCTCGCCGAGCACCGCTTGCAGTGCGTGGTTCAGGAGGTGCGTCGCCGAGTGGTTCGCGCGGATCCGCTCGCGCCGGTCGTCATCGACGGTGAACGTCGCGCGCTCGCCGACCGTCACGATGCCCTCGATCACCTCACCGATCAGCACGTGAAGATCGCCCGCGGGCTTCTTCGTGTCGTCGATCCGGACCTTGCCGCCCGGCGTCGACACCTCACCGGTGTCGCCGATCTGACCGCCGGACTCCGCATAGAACGGCGTCTGGTCGAACACCAGCTGGACCTGCGTGCCCGACGACGCAGTTTGCGCGCGCCGGCCATCGACGAGAAGCGCCGCGAGCTTGCCCTCGCCGGTCGTGCCGCGCCCCTCGTAGCCGAGGAACTTCGTCGCACCGACCTCGTTCGCGAGCGTCTTGATGTCCGTGGAGATCGCGACCTGATCGGAGCCGGCGAACCGGCTCGTCGCCTGCGCCTTCGCCATCTCCTCGTCGAATGCCGCCTTCGGCGCGGTGAACCCGCGCTCGCCCGCGATGATCTCGGTGAGGTCCTGCGGGAAGCCGTAGGTGTCGTGGAGCACGAACTGCGTCTTGCCCGGGACTTCCTTCGTTCCCGCCTTCTCGAGCTGCGCGAGCTCCTCCTCGAGCAGGCCGAGGCCGCGATCGAGCGTGGCGCGGAACCGCTTCTCCTCCTCGAGCGCCGTCTGCTTGATCGTGTTCTGGCGGGCGAGCAGCTCGGGATACTGGCCCGACATCTCGGTGATCACGCGCGCGCAGACGTCGTGCATGAACGGCTGCTCGATGCCGAGCATCTTTCCGTGGCGGACCGCGCGGCGGAAGATCCGGCGCAGCACGTACTCGCGCGCGCCCTTGTCGGGCGTCACGCCGTCGGCGATCAGGAACGTCGTGGTGCGCGCATGGTCCGCGATCACGCGCAGTGACGTGTCGCTCTCCGGGTCCTGCCCGTAGGTCTTGCCCGCGATCTTCGCGGCGGTCTCGAGGATGCCGGTGAAGAGGTCCGTGTCGTAGTTGCTCTTCACGCCCTGAACGACGCTGGTCACGCGCTCGAGGCCCGCGCCGGTATCGATCGAGGGCGCCGGAAGCGGAAACAGCTCGCCGTCCTTCACGCGCCGCTCGTACTGCATGAACACGAGGTTCCAGATCTCGAGCCAGCCCTTCCACGTCGCCGGGTCCTGCGTCGGCCACGACGCCGGCTTGCCGTCCATGAAGTAGTGGATCTCGGTGCACGGACCCATCGGGCCCGTGTCGCCCATCATCCAGAAGTTGTCCTTCTTACCGAGGCCGATGATCCGGTCGTCGGAGAAGCCCGTGACACGCTTCCAGATCGCGCGCGCCTCGTCGTCGGCATTGACGCCCGCGAGATCCGGATCGTTGCCGCCGAAGATCGTGACGCACATCTGCGACTCGTCGATCTTGTAGACCTTCGTGAGCAGCTCCCACGCGCCGGCGATCGCATCTTCCTTGAAGTAGTCGCCGAACGAGAAGTTTCCGAGCATCTCGAAGAACGTGTGGTGACGCGGCGTCTTTCCCACCTCGTCGAGGTCGTTGTGCTTGCCGCCCGCGCGCACGCACTTCTGCGACGTCGCCGCGCGCTTGTACGGGCGCTTGTCGACACCGGTGAACACGTCCTTGAACTGGACCATGCCGGCGTTCGTGAACAGGAGCGTCGGATCGTTCGCGGGGACGAGCGAGCTCGAGGCAACAACCTCGTGGCCCTTGCCCTTCCAGAACTCGAGGAACGCTCTACGTACGTCGGCGGCTTTCACGCCGCAAACCTAGCACTGATCAGTAGAGGTAGCCGACGGTGACGGTGCCGCCGATATAGTTGTCGCGGGCTCCGAACACGTCTTGCTCCATGTCCGTATCGCGCATGGTCGACTGCGACCCGGTGCCCTTGAACTTGAAGCCAATTGTCTCGTACTTGAACGAGGCGCGCGCGAAGATGTTCTTCGTCAGGAGGTAGTCACCGCCGAGCTCGCCCTCGAAGCCGGTGACCGTGGCGGCGCCGTACTGGTCGTTCTTCTGGATCGCGCCGGTGCCGAGGAACGCCAGGTATCCGAACCTCGCGTTGAGGATGATCTTCGAGCCGAGCTCGTAGCGGAGGAACGCGCCGGGATCGAGGATCGTGTAGTTGACGTTCGGCATCTCGGAGGTGACGCCGCCCGCCGAGCCGATCGTGAAGTTCTGGCGGCCGTACCGCACCGATGCGCCGACCGTGAGCTTGCCGAGTGGATAGCGGAACACGGCGCCGACCGCCCAGTGCGCCTGCGAGGTGGGAAGCGTGGTGTCGCCCTGCTTCGAGTTGATCTTGATGACCCTGTCGTACATGACCGTCGCGCCGAGGTTCTTCAGCATGCCCTTGCGCTTGTGGCCGATCGCGAGCGGATAGACCGTCGCGTCGATCAGCACGCCAGCGACCGGCACGCCCTTGTACGGCTTCGGGTTGTTGCCGAGGTCCGACGAGTACGTGAACGACATCCGGCGCGCGTTGAACGACAGACCGAGTACCGCGTCGACCGCGCGCTCGCCAGGCCGCAGCGCCTCGGAGCCACCGACGGACTCGCCTTCGTCCTCGGAGGAAGCCTCGATGCCTTCTTCCTCGTCGTCGCCGTCGTCGCGCTTCGCGACCTTCTTCTTCTTCGGCTTCACCTCTTCCTCTTCGGACTCGTCGTCGTCCTTCTTCGCGACCTTCTTCGGCTTCGGAAGCGGGGCGTCGTCCTCCTCCTCGTCGTCCTTCTTGTCCTTCTTGGTCTTCAACGCGGCGGCGTTCTCGTCGTCCTTCTTGCGCGAGAAGCCCTTCTTCGCAGGCTTCTCCTCTTCTTCTTCCTCGGCCTCGTCCTTCTTCTTCGAGAAGCCCTTCTTCGCAGGCTTCTCCTCTTCTTCCTCGACCTCTTCGTCGTCCTTCTTCGTCGGCTTCTTCTTCGCCGGCTTGTCCTCTTCCTCCTCGGCCTCGTCATCGCCGCCGCCGGCGCGGTTCGAGCCGACACTGTCGATCGCGGGGATCAGCTCGTCCTTGAGATCGCCGGAGGCCGAGCCATCGATCCGCGGGCCGTCGGCCTTCACGTCGATGCGATTGCCGACGACCGCGCCCGACTTACCGGCGCGCAGCTTGAGCTGGATGATGTACTCGTCGCGGCGCTTCTCGATCTTGCCCTGAACGATCGCGTCGATCTTCAGCTTCTTCGCGACCTTCTTGATGTTCTTGTCGTTCGGGCTCGACGCGTCGAGCTCCTCGGCGGTGCCGTTCCACTTGTCGATCGGGATGACCGTGTGCGTCTTCTTGATCAGCTTCACGAGGTCGTCGTGGAACTTCTCCGCCTTCGGGCCCTCGAGCTCGAGCACCACGACGCGCTTGCGGCCGCCCGCCTCCGCGCTGGTGGGAAGGCAGAGCCAGGAGGCGAGCGCGACCAGGATCAACCAGCTATTCAATCTCGAATTCGTCATTGCTGATCGCTCCGGGTTTGCTGAGGTTCCCCGCCGTTCCACCGTCTTTCCACGCGCCTGCGCTCGCGGAGACGCCACGGAACAGCAGGGCGAAGTCGGAGGGGCTCGTCGAGTGCTTGAGCGCCTCCTCGTAGGTCACGAGCTTCTGCTTCACGAGGTTTGACAGCGACTGGTCGAACGACACCATGCCGTAGGGGTGAAGGCCCTCGATGATCGCGGACTTGATCTCGCGCGTGCGCTGCGGATCCTCGATCATCTCGCGCACGCGCTCGGTGTTGACCATGACCTCGAGCGCCGGGACCATGCCCTTGCCGTCTGCGCGCGGTAGCAGCCGCTGCGAGATCACGCCGCGCAGCACGCTCGCGAGCGTCAGGCGCGCTTGCTGCTGCTGGTGCGTGGGGAACATCGAGATGATGCGGTTGATCGTCTCCGTCGCATCGACGGTGTGCAGCGTCGACAGCACGAGGTGGCCGGTCTCGGCGGCCGTCATCGCGATGCCCGCCGTCTCGAAGTCGCGCATCTCGCCGACGAGGATCACGTCGGGATCCTGGCGGAGCGCCGCACGCATCGCGCGAGAGAACGTCATCGTGTCGAACCCGATCTCGCGCTGGTTCAGCACCGAGCGCTTGTCGCGGAACGTGTACTCGATCGGGTCCTCGATCGTGACGATGTGATAGGCGTTCTGCGTGTTGACGTAGTCGATCATCGCCGCGAGCGTCGTCGACTTGCCGGAGCCCGTAGCACCGGTGACGAGCACGATGCCGCGCGGCGTGTTCGCGAGGTCGAGCACGGACTGCGGAAGGGTGAGGCTCTCGAACGGCGGCACCTCGGGAGGGATCAAACGCAGCACCATGCCGACCGATCCACGCTGCTGGAACAGATTCACGCGGTAGCGCACACCATCCGGCGTGCCGTACGCGAGATCGATGTCGAGGTTCTGCTCGAACTCCTCGCGCTGGCGGTCGTTCATCATGTGCACCGCGAACTGCGCGATCGATTCGCGCGTCAGCGCGGGTACATCGCGAACGGTGCGGAGGTCGCCCTTGATCCGGAAGATCGGCGGCAGCCCGGCCTTCAGGTGAACATCGGAAGCCCCGAGCTGGCGGGCTGCGGCGAGGACGCGATCGAGGATCTGACTCATCTCGAAGCCGGACATCGAGGGTACCACATGGCACCCGTCGGATCCCTTGGAGGAATTTGGGTTACGCTGTCTCGGGAATGCGTTGCGCCAGCTGCGGCACCGAGAACGCACCGGATAGCCGGTTCTGCGGTGAGTGCGGTGCCCGCACAGCGCCGTCTACGGTGGCGCCGACGCAGAAGATCTCGGACGATGCACCGATGCCGGTGCCGTCACAGGACGCCTACACCGCGGCGAATAATCAGTATTCGATCCCACCGGCGAATCAGGGACCTCCGGCCATGCCGCCGCCGAGCATCCCGCCGACGAATAACATTGCTCCGTACTCGGGGAGTCAGATCGGCCGCGCGCAGACCGCGCCGTCGGCCGCGAGCATCCCTCCGACCAACCATCCGTACGTCGCCCCGCCAGGCACGGGCAGCATTCCACCAACGAACGTCGCCCCGGGCACGATGCAGCGCCGCGCGAGCACGCCGACGCCGCCGCCTGCGGCGAGCCCCACGCCTTCGGTTTCGTTGCCGAAGAAACCGCAGGGCGGCGGGACGCGCTGGGGCATCGTGTTGTTCGTGCTCGTGATCGATCTCGGGCTCGCTGCCGCGGGCGCGTGGATGCTTCGCGCCGGACTCGCCACCTGAACCTCACATGACCACCACTGAAACCTCGGGTTCCTATCGCTCGCAGCAAGCCGTCTCGTTGCTCGTCGGCATCGAGGTCCTGGTGCTCGATGGTGATGACCGCGTGCACGCGGGCATCGAACAGCTGCTCTCGGAAGCGCAGCTCCACGTCACGTGCGTGGCCACCGCGGATGACGCGCTCTCCGAGGTCGAACGTCAGTTCTTCTCGGTCGTGCTCGTCGACATCGACACGCCGAACCCGAGCGACGGCATCGCCACCATCCGCGCGATCCATCAGGCCTCGCCCACCTCCATGATCATCGCGATGACGCCGCGGCGCTCGTACGACGACGCGGTGGAGGCGGTGCGCGCCGGTGCGATCGATCTGATCCTGAAGGCGCCGGAGTCGGTGGCGTACCTGAAGGATCGCGTGCTCGACGCGGCCGGCCGCTCGGTCGGCAAGCGCGAGGTCGACTCCGTGCTCACCGATGTTCGCGGCGTGCACGAGGAGTTCCTCCAGCGGTTCATGGAGACCGAACGCCGCGCGATCGATCTCGCGGACCGCGCGGCGGGCAAGGATCCAACGCGATCGATCCAGCTCGACGAGCTGCGCGTGCTGATCATCGACGAGGTCGACGAGCTCGTCACCGGCATGACCGAGCTCGCGCCGACGGGCTACTCGTTCGTGCACGCGACGTCGGGTGGCGAAGGCCTCGATCGGATCTCGTCGGGCATCTTCCACTACGCGATGGTGGCAGAGGACGTCAGCGACCTCCCCGCGAAGACGATCGCACGCACGATCAGAAACCAGCACCCCGACACCGTCGTGCTCACGTTCCTCGGGCCATCGGAGAACGGCCGCGTGGAGCTCGTCGAGCACGCCGGCATGCGCACACTGGTGAGCCCGTTCACCGAGCCGAAGGAGCTCGCCGATCGCCTCGACCAGCTCGCCGAGGCGTGGCGCGTGAAGGCCCGCGAGCGCCGCTACACGCAGGCGTTCCGCGAGCGGCACTACGACTTTCTCCGCCGCTACGTCGAGCTGAAGACGAAGATCGAGCGCGCGATCAACGAGGGTCCGGGCTAGTAACAGCGAGATCTCGCGCACTTCGCGTCGAGGATCCGACCCAGCGAGTATAGTGGCGATCGTCATGGTCGCGCCGCGCACCGTCGTCATCGTCAATCCCAAGTCGCAGGGCGGAAAGCTCGGCAAGCGATGGTCCGAGGTCGGCGAGGTCCTCTCCCGCTCGTTCCCGTTCGACGAGGTGATGACCCAAGGCGTGGGTGATGCCACGCAGATCGCGCGCGAGGCGCTGAACAGCGGTGCGGACCGGATCGTCGCGATCGGCGGCGACGGCACGGTCAACGAGGTGGTGAACGGCTTCTTCGAGAACGGAGCTCCCATCGCACCGGATGCCACCTTCGGGCTCATCCCGTACGGCACCGGCGGAGACTTCCGTCGCTCGATCGGAGTGCCGAAGGAGACCGCCGATGCGGCTGCGGTGATCGCCGCCGGCGCGCGCCGGAAGATCGATGTCGGCAAGCTCGGCTTCGTCGCGACCGATGGCTCGCCGGCCACGCGGATGTTCGCGAACATCGCGTCGTTCGGCGTGTCGGGCGTCGTCGATCGGCTCGTCAACGAGAGCGGCAAGAAGCTTGGCGGCAAGCTGTCGTTCATGTTCGCGAGCGTGCGGGCCACATGGTCGTACAAGAACCAGCGCGTGCAGCTCGTGTTCGATGGCAAGGACCGCGTCGACCTGTCGATCAACACGGTCGCGGTCGCGAACGGCAAGTACTTCGGCGGCGGCATGAAGGTCGCGCCGGATGCCGAGCTCGACGACGCGACGTTCGACGTCGTGTCGATCGGCGACCTCGGGATGGGCGAGGTGCTCTCGATGAGCCGCAAGATCTACAAGGGCGAGCACCTCGCGATGAAGAAGGTCAGCGTTCGGCGCGCGAAGGTCGTGGAGGCCGAGGGGATCGAGCCAGGCGCGGTGATCGAGCTCGATGTCGATGGCGAGAACCCGGGGCGGTTGCCGGCGCGCTTCGAGATCCTGCCCGCCGCGCTGTGGGTGGCGGTACCGGCCGCATAGATGTTACGCGTCGTTCACAGTGACCGCGCCGAGGAGCTCTTCGGTGCACTGCTCGAGGCGTTGCCGCCGGCGGATCCGTTCGCGCCCGCGACGATCGTCGTCGGCGGTCATCTCGTGCGGCGCTGGCTGATGCGCGAGCTCGCGTTCGCGCGCGGGATCGCGGCCGGGCTCGAGCTGGTCACGTTCGATGCGTTCGTCGAGCGCGCGTATGCCGATCCGGATCTCGGCCTGCGCTCGATCGATCAGGCGCAGCTCGCCACCGTGCTCGCGAGCGTACTCTCGGATCCGGCGGTGATCCGCAACCTGCCGCAGGTCGCGGCGTATCTCGACGAGGCTCCCGAGGGCGGCGATCGCGCGGGCCCGCGGCGCGTTCAGCTCGCCCAGCACCTCGCGAGGCTGACCTGGGGCTACGCGTCTACGCGTCCGGACTGGATGCCAGCGCTGCTCGCGGGCCACGTGCCGAGCGAGCTCGAGAATGACCCGACCGCACGGTGGCAGGCGAAGCTGATCGCGTCGGCGTTCGACCGCGCGTCGCTCGCGACCGGCGACGGTCACCGCACGCTCGTGCCGATGCTGCCGTGGGCGCGGCGCCGCTTGCACCTCGAGCGCCCGCAGGTCTCCGGGCCACTCGCGGTGTTCGGAATGCGGTACCTGCAGCGCGCGCAGCTCGAAGCGCTCACGGATCTCGCGCAGGACATCAACGTCACCGTGTACGTCCTCGATCCATGCCGCGAGCTGTGGGACGACGTCGCGGGTCGCAGCAAGGCGGAGGGCACCACGGATCCGCTGCCGCTCGTGCTGTGGGGCCGGCCCGTGCGCGACACGCTGAGCGCGCTCGTCGAGCGCACCGGCGGAGATCTCGAGGATCGGTTCGAGGATCGCGGCGGCACCTCGGCGCGCGAGCGATTGCTCGCCGACGTGCAGCAGCGCGCCGCTCCGAGCGGACCACCCGCGGCCGAGGCCGGTGTCACCGTGCTCGCGTGCCCGAGCTCGCGTCGCGAAATCGAGGCGATCGCCGCGGAGACGCGCCGCCTGCTCGATGCGGATCCGAAGCTGCACGCGCACCACATCGCGGTGTGGATCGCGGGCGATGCCGAGCAGTACCTCGCGCAGGCGACGTCGGCGTTCGATGCCGTCGGTGTTCCGTGTCACCTCGTCGATGCGCCGATCGATGATCGCGGCCGGATCGCGGAAGCGATGCTTGCGCTGCTGGAGCTGCCGACCTCGGGCATGGCGCGCCGCGACCTCTTGCGCGTGATGACTCACCCGGCGGTGCTCGCGGGACATCCGCATGTCGACGCGGCGGACTGGGTGCGCTGGACCGAACGCCTCGGCATCGCGCACGGTGCGGATGCGCAGGCGCACCACGGCACGTACCTCGAAGAGTTCCCGAACCACTTCCACTGGGATCAAGGCGTGCGCCGCCTCGCGCTAGGTGCGTTCATGGTCGGCGATCGCGCGGAGCGTGGACCGGCGCGCATCCAGGCGCTCGAGCTGTCGCCGGAGGAGCTGCGCCCAGATCAGCTCGCGAGCGCGGCGACGTATGCGCTGCTCGTGCGCTCGCTCTCCGACGATGCGGCGTGGCTCGCACGGCGCGAGGCGACGCTGACGAAGTGGTCCGAGCTGTTCGCGAG
>JACCRC010000288.1 GCA_013813765.1 Deltaproteobacteria bacterium
CTCCCGCGGCGTGCTGCAGCAGGAACGGCTGCTCCTTCTGAAGCCGCTGCGCGAGCTTGTTCATCGCCTTCTTGTCCCCGCGCTGATCGAGACGCGTGAAAGCAGTGATCGTTCTCTCGACGTTCTCGGCGCTTACGACGTGGGACATGGCGGCCGATCTTGCCCCGCTCCCGGCTGGCGTCAAGCGAGCTTCGGGGTAAGTTGCGGCCCATGAAAGGGTTGTTCGAGCTCGACTCCCTCGACGACAAGGCGCTCGACCTGCTGCCCTTCGGCGTGATCCGCCTCGACCCGGCCGGCCGCATCGAGCGCTTCAACAAGCCCGAGGCGGACCGCTCCGGCATCCAGCGCTGGCGCGCGCTCGGCCGCGACTACCTCCGCGAGGTGATCGGCCGGTCGAGCGAGCTCGCTCGGCGCGTGAGCGAGCTAGCGCCCGGCACGTGCACGAGCATCGAGACACGTTCCGCGGTTTCCACCGCGCAGATCATGCGGTCGTCGACGTCTCCCGCTCGGACGACGGCCACGTTTACCTCCGGATCAGAGCCGCGTAGCCCTACAGCTTCACACGCGGCAGCTCGAGCGCGAACACACATCCCTCCTTGGGGATGTTTCGAACGCTCAGCTTCCCGCCCATCGCTTCGGCGCCGCGCACGCAGATCGCGAGACCGAGCCCGAGCCCGCTGCGATCGGCGCTGGCCTGCTCGAACGGCTGGAACATCGTCGCGATCTTGTCGGGCGGTAGCCCACCGCACTGGTCCTCGACCTCGATACGCACCCTGTCTGGAGTCGCGGTGGTGCGCAGCGTCACCTGGCTGTGCGGGCGCGTGTACTTGTAGGCGTTCTGCACGAGGTTCGCGATGATCGACGCGAGGATCTGGCGGTCACCGTCGACGACGGCCTTCGGCTCCATCGTCTCGACGATCAGGTGGTGACCGTGGGCCTTCGCCTCCATCATCGCCGAGACCTCGACATCCTCGATGAGCTCGCAGATCGTGACCCGCTCGGTGGACTTGATCCCTGCCTTGAGGCGGACGGCCGCGAGCGAGCGGTCGACCAGGTCGTGGATGCGCATCAAGCTGCGACCGAGCACCTGGCCGGTGCTGCCGGTGATGCCGGTGATGCCGACGTTGCCGCCCTTGAGCGCATCGAACGCCAGCGTGGAGGTTGCAATGAGATTTCTCAGCTCGTGCGCGAGATGTCCCAGGTCCTCGGTCGCGTGTCGCTTTCCCTGGGCGACGAGGTCGACCTCGCGCTGGCGCGCAAATTCGGTGACAGCACCCGCGATCGCGTCGTCGAGACAGAGGTTGAGCGCCTGGAACTCCTGCGTGGAGATCGGCTCGGTCTGCTCGATGGCGAGCTCCGTGATCGACTGGCAGACGTCTCCGTAGTCATGAACGACCTGTCCGATCGTGAACCCGAGCCGCAACAGATCGCCGCCATGCTTCGTGGCCGAGACCGTGACCTGACGCTCGCTGGCGAGCTTCGAGCGCAGGGCTGTCGCGAGCTGGTCGAGAAAGAGCGGGATTCCGTGCTCGAGCTCCATTGCCGTAGGTCGCGGAGCCATGCGCGCGCTGACGCGAGCTCGACATTTCTGGATGAGCTCCGTCCGATTCGCTGCTACGAGCTCGCTCAGCACGGTGTTCACCGCAGTGCCTGCTTCCCACTGAAGGGTACCGCCCGCTCCAATGAACGCACGTTGCCCTCGATAGGGAGGTTTACGTACGCGTGCCGACGTCGCCGTCAGCGCTGCGGGATAGGCTTGGACGGGTCGAGCTCGCAATCGTCAAACGGGTTCTTGACGTTGTCGATGCAGATCTTGATGCGCTGGAGTACACACAGCACGACCTCGGTCTTGCCGTCGAACACGAGCTGGACCTTGCCGTCCTTGTAGCCCTGCTGGTGACAGCGAATCTCCAGCTTCGCGCCCAGAGGCTCCTCGAGTTGCGTCCCACCGGGACCCCGGTAGGTGTATCCAGCATAGAGGGTCGCACCCTCGGGCTTTGTCAGCACCTGGATGACGATGGTGCCGCGCTTGTTCGGCGTGTCGGGGAGCGTGGTGCCGAGGCCTCCGTCGCGACGGAAGCGCACGCCTGCATCTGTTCGCACGACGATGATGTCGTCGGTAGCATCGACGCCTGCATCCGAGACAACGACCTCTTCCGCCGCGTCGACGGGCACGAGGGCGATCACGGTGGCATCCGGCTGCGGTGGTGGCGCGACGCCCGCGTCGATCACCGGCGGTGGCACGAACGCGACCGACGCGTCCACATGCTCGGTCGCGCTGCGCTTGGACTTCATCATCACGGCGATCACGGCGCCAGCGCTGCCGAGGATCAGGATCATCATCAGAATCAGCGGCCACGCGCTCCGGCTACGCGGAGCTTCGGGGTCGTCGAGGACGTGCTCGAACGTCGGCGGCTTGTCGCTGGCGGTGAACTCCGGCTCGTTCTTGAGCCGGCGATTGGTCGGGGAATGCGAGCGCGGGCCCGTGCGTTCGTCGACGGTGCGCGCGGTGCCGAGGGCCGGGACACCCGGCGACGAGTGACCGGGTGACGCAGGTCCGAGCGAGGCATCCGCGCCGGGCGGAAATGCCGCGAGCGTCGCGAGCGCGTAGACGGGGCTGCCCGTGATCGACTGCCCGATCACCGTGTGAACCTTCTCGAGCGCCTCGAGCAGCTGGCCCATCGTCTGGTAGCGGTTCTCGCGCTTCTTCGCGAGCGCAGTCATGATCACGAGCTCGAGCTCGGGCGGGATGTTCAGATCCGGCCGCACCTTCGACGGCGGCTCGACCGGATCGAGCATCTGCATCGCCAGCGTGCGCACCATCGAGTCGCCGCGATGCGGAACGCGGCCGCACACCATCTCGTAGAGGATCACGCCGAGCGCGTAGACATCGACGCGTCCATCGGTGTCGCTGCGGCCGGCGGCCTGCTCGGGCGCCATGTACTCCGGCGTTCCGAACACGGAGCCCGCACGCGTCAGCCGGGGCTCGGTCGCGCCGCCCGGCGTGGGCGCGACCTTCGCGATGCCGAAGTCGACGATCTTGACGAAGTCCGTGCGGCCGTCGCGGTCGACGAGGAAGACGTTCTCGGGCTTGAGGTCGCGGTGCGTGATGCCCTTGTCGTGAGCGGCACCGAGCGCGCGAGAGATCTGCGCGGAGATCTTCACCGCACGCAGCGGTGTGAACGGTGCCGCGTTGCGGATCGCGGTACCGAGCGTCTGGCCCTCGACGAACTCCATCACGGAGTACGTCATGCCGTCGGGCGTGGTGCCGAAGTCGGTGACATCGACGATGTTCGGATGACCGATGCGCGAGGCTGCCTTCGCCTCCTGAACGAACCGGCGGATCGTCGCGGTGTCGCGCATCACCTCGCGCTTCAACACCTTGATCGCGAGCGGCCGCTCGATCACGGCGTGGCGCGCGGCGAACACGACACCCATGCCGCCCTCGCCGACCTTGCGCTCGACGAAGTAGCGCCCGTCGAGCGTCTGCCCGACGAGGTTGTCGTA
>JACCRC010000289.1 GCA_013813765.1 Deltaproteobacteria bacterium
TGTCGAGTCGACCCAGCGCGAGCAACGCTCCGCCGTAGCGATTACATTGGGAGCGCCGAACCTGGCAGTTCCAGTCGAGCGCTGCGAGCCGGTCCTCCGCCGGCCAGTCGGGCTTGACGAGCCTACACGCGTCGGGGAGCTTCCGCCGACATCCCGCGCGCGCCGCGAGCGACGTCTTGTCGTGCATCACCCGACGCTCGGCGAGGTCTGGCGAGCGCTCCGCGAGCACCCTGCAGCTGTACGCAAATCCATCGCGACATTCACCACGAAGCCGCTCCGCCTCCTCGTCGCTCGGCTCTCCTCCTCGGGCAGATAGGATCCGTCCTTGCTCGCCGGGGAGTCCTGCAGGCAGACGTGGGTCCTCCGCAAGTTGCGGGATCGCCTGGCAGCTCCACAGATCGCGCTTCTGGCATCGCGAGACCAGATCAGCAAACCCGATTTCCACCGCGCTCGAGCTCGTAGCCATGTGCAACAAGAGCCAACATGGTAGATGGTGACCGGCTCGACACGCGGCGACCAATGCGTTGGTCGCCACGTCGCGCAGTGGCGGAGTCTGCTCGGGAAACCTCAGTTCGAAAGGCGCGTCCGATCGAAGCGTTCGTTCGGCCATCTCGCCGGACTGATCCGGCGACCGTTTCGTCGGGGCTACCGCCGGACTCGATGTTGGCGATGACCAGCACCCGACCTCGACGAACAAGAGCGCCAGTGCCGCGCTACTTGACGTTACGTATCGGGTCGATCGCCTCATTGATTGTAGTCTCGGTCCATGGCTCTGCTTTGACAACCCGAGCAACGAGGGTGAGGAGCTTCTTGATCCGCGGCTCTAGTTGGCCCGAAATCCGGGCCTGATTCTGCAGCAACTCGGCGAGCTCCTTCGCATGCAGGATGATGCGATCCTTGTGAAGAATGGCATTTCCGCTTATCGCGGACTCCGCTGCAGCGATGGCCGCGTCGAGATGAGCGCTGATACTGGCGTTCTGAAACCCGGAAGACTTCTCTTCGCGCGTGAGGGGCTTCGCGACGGGGCCGAAATTCGGAAAGATGAGCTTGAGGATGCCGTGGCTTCGACGAAGAACCTCCCAGGACGGGGTATCTACCTTGTGAGCCGTCATCCAGGCGTCCACTTCGGCCCTCACCGGCGCGAACTCGTCGATAGCGGCGCTCAGGTATTGGCCACCCTCCTCCAAACGCGGTTCGCCCGGCGCCGTCCTCAGAACGTTGAGCTGTCTTGCGGTCTCTCGTGCCATGGCATCGAGGCCATGAATGGTCCCCGAGAGCCGCGCGTCCGTCTGTTCAATGTGCGCCTTGTCTTGCTTCTTGGCTCCGTTCGCGAGGACTACATCGAATGTGAGCTTCTTACCGGCAGCATGTAGCTCGTAGGCAAGCAGCTTGAGCTTGGTGTTCATCGCGCGATACGTCGCGTTATCTGATTGCTCGGCAAGACGCTCGGATTTGGGTCGACGATCCTTCTTCGAAGTATCGGCCGAGTTCTTTGTTTCGGAGAAGACGCCGCCGCCACTGCCCTGCCCTTGCCAGAGCAGATCAGCGTCCGGGTTTGCGCCTTGGTCGTCAGGTTCGAAACTACCGGGTGACTGATCCTGGTGACGCTGCTCGTGGCTGGCGGCGTTGTCCACCGCCGCCAGCACCTGGCCTACGAATGCATTGCCGCGGGACTGATGCAGCTGACGGAGAATCGCGTCGCGCCGCGCTGGTTGGGCTTCGAGGAGACGCGCGACTTCGTCCACGTCCCCGGAGGCGTTCGGACGGTTGCTATCGAGGTTGTCTGTCGTGGTTGGCAGCTCTGCCTCGGCACCACCCTGTCCCTCGGTCGCTCGTTCGCGCGTCACGCCGATATGGTCGCAGAGTGATGAACCAAACACCAATGCCTTCGAAAACCAACGGCGATGCGCGATGCGAGACGAAGCGACGCGTATCGCGACTACCAGAAGCGCGTCAGCAAGTTCATCCCCCTGCCACCGAAGCCGCGCTCACCGCGCGCATGAAGAATCGTCGACTTCACCGTCTGCCCCGATGCCGTGGCCAACGGTCGACCGCCGGAGTGACACCTCGGTCGCGGTCTACGGCACGTCGCTCCGCCACGCGATGACCTTGCCGCCACCGGCGCCGAGCGTCGGGTCGATGACGACGCCAACCTTGGCGTCGCGCCTGAACAGATCGCGGAGGGTGTGCTCGAAGTCCTCGCGTGGGATCGGGATGCCGGGGAGCGGCCGGAGTCGCAGCTCGACCGAGCCGTCGGCCCGCTGGTGGAGCGCGTGCTGGACGAGCCCCGGCGTTGAATCCGACGTTGTAGCCGTCCGGCGCGAGCTCCTCGTCGAGCTGCCGCTTGACGTCTCCGATCAGGGCGAACACCGCGGCCCGCTCGTCCTCGGTAGCCGTGAACCAGTCCGGTGTTACTCGCCGGGTGACGACGAGCGTATGCCCCGGCGCCACAGGGAACCGATCGCGGAACGCGAACGCAAGCGCGTGGCGAAGATCCACGCCTCCTCAGGCACCGCCAGAAACACCGACACGAGCGCCGTATCCTAACGTGCTCCTGTACGATCGGTACGATGTCACGGCGGGTCGGTGGGCCAGCGGTCACGGTTCCCGAGGGTGTCTACGAGCACCTCGTTACCGAGGAGCTGGCGCGCCGTCTGGAGGCCGCGACCGGGATTGCGCGACTCATCGAGCCGCTCGACGATGGGGACGCCCAGGCCACGTTCGCGCGTCACGTCGGCAGCGTGGTCGCGCGTGCGCTATCAGGCCTGCCGGCCGCGGCTGCCGATGAGCTGATCCGAAAGGTGCTCGATCATCTCGCCGGTCTCGTCGGGGAGGATCTCGCGGAGCTTGTCCGCGATGAGCGACCACAATCACCGTCCTCACGGCTCATGGCCGTTCATCGCGGCGCCGTCCCCGATCGGCCGACATCCCCGCTCGCCACTTCGACGTTGCTCACACGTAAGCGGTTGGATCCGACTCTGGGCCACGAGTTGGCCCGCGAGATCGCGACGGCCGACCAAGTTGACGCGATCATCGCCTTCGTCACCGTCGGCGGCGTGCGCGCGATCCACGACGCGCTTCACGACTTCGCGCGTCGCGCCACACCAAAGCTCCGGCTCCTCACCACGACCTTCACCGGCACCACGGAGGTCGCGGCGCTCGACACCTTCGCGCGTCTACCCGGTGCGCAGGTCCGGGTGTCCTATGACACACGACGCACTCGGCTCCACGCGAAGGCATGGCTGTTCCGTCGCAACACCGGGCTGACGACCGCGTACATCGGCTCGGCGAACCTGACCTCGACGGCGCTCGGCGCCGGCCAGGAGTGGATGGTCAAGGTCTGCGCCGCCGACCTGCCACATGTCATCGAGCAGTTCGAGGGCACGTTCGACACGCTGTGGAGCGAGCCCGAGTTCGAGCCGTACTCGCCCGACGATGCCGCTCAGCGAGCACGGCTTCAGTCGGCGCTATCGGCCGAGACGTCGTCCTCGCCCGACGCGTTCCTCGTCACGCTCCATGCCCTGCCCTTCCAGGAGGTCATCCTCGACAAGCTGGTTGCCGAGCGTGTCGTCCACGGCCGACGCCGCAACCTTGTCGTGGCGGCGACCGGCACGGGCAAGACCGTCATCGCTGCCCTCGACTACGTGCGCCAGTTCGCGGCGACCGGAGTCGCGCCACGTCTACTGTTCCTCGCCCATCGCTACGAGCTCCTCGACCAGGCGCGCAAGACCTTCCGCCACGCGATGCAGGATCCGTCGTTCGGCGAGATCCTCGATGGAGCGCACAAGCCAGCCAAGTGGGACCACGTCTTCGCGAGCATCCAGAGCGCTGCCTCGACCAACCTCATCGACCGGCTCGGCCCCGACTACTTCCGCCACGTCATTGTCGACGAGTGTCACCACGTCCCAGCCGCCTCGTATCAAGCCGTCGTCCCGAGGTTGCGACCCGAGCTACTCGTCGGGCTTACAGCGACGCCCGAGCGCAGCGATGGCAAGTCACTCCTCCCGGACTTCGACAATCACATCGCGGCCGAGCTGCGCTTGTGGCACGCGCTCGACGGTGAGCTGCTCGTACCGTTCGAGTACTACGGAATCTCCGACGGTGTCGACCTGCGCAAGGTGCGCTGGTCGCGTACCGGCTACGACGCCGGCGCCCTGGGAGACCTGTACACAGGGCACAGCGCACGCGCCGATCTGATCCGCCACCAGCTCGTGAAGCGCGTCGCCGACCCGCGCAAGATCCGCGCGCTCGCGTTCTGCGTCAGCATCGAGCACGCCGAGTTCATGGCCGCTCGGTTCACGACCGCAGGCATCCCATCGCGCGCGGTGTTCGGCGACAGCCCCGATCGCGAGGCTGCGCCGGGACTGCTTCGAGAGCGCGCGGTCAACGTCCTGTTCACGTGTGACCTCTACAACGAGGGCGTCGATCTCCCGTTCGTCGACACGCTCCTGCTGCTCCGCCCCACTCAGAGCGCGACATTGTTTCTTCAGCAGCTCGGTCGCGGGTTGCGTCACCACACCGGAAAGTCATCGTGCCTGGTGCTCGACTTCATCGGGCAGCATCGCGACGAGTTCCGGTTCGACGTGACCCTCTCCGCGGTCACGGGCATCCCACGCGCACGCCTACGCAAGGCGATCGAGGACGGGTTCCCGTTCCTGCCGAGCGGCTGTGCCCTCCAGCTCGACGCAGTCTCCCGAGACCAGATTCTCGCGTCGCTTCGGTCGACCATCGCCGGCGCGAAGCGCCTCACTTCCGAGCTGCGCGAGCTCGCGGCCACGGACAATGCTCGACCCAGGCTATCGAAGTTCCTCGAAGAGACCGGCCGTGACCTCGACGACGTCTACAACGCGGGCGGCTGGACGACGCTTCAACGTGGAGCTGGCCTGATCGAGCTTGCGGACGGAGAGGACGCTGACGAGATCGAGGAGCTCAGCCGCCGCCTCGGGTTTATCCGGCATGTCGACGAGCCGGACCGACTCCGGAGCTACCGCGACGTTCTCGCCGCCGCGATCGCCGGCCAACCGCACGCATGGACCGACCACGAACGCCGTCGCCTGCTCATGCTGGAGTCCCAGCTCTCACATCGCGGCGTGCTCCGGGCCGCCGAACAAACCGCCGAATACTTCGCAGCTCGTCCGACGATCGTGCGCGAGCTCGATGAGCTTCGTGAGGTCCTCGAGGATCGGGTTGACCTCGCATCGCAGGTCCTGCCGGTCCCCGAGTGGCCGCTGGCACTCCACCGCCATTATTCGCGGCGCGAGATCGCGGCAGGCGTCGGATACGTGACGGCGGGCGACAAGGTGGTCAGCCTTCAGGGCGGCATCCTCCAACTCAAGGACACGAAGCGCGAGCTGCTGTTCGTGACGCTAGACAAGTCCGGCAAGAGCTTCTCGCCGACAACGCGCTATCGGGACTACGCAAGTAGCTCCGAGCTGTTCCACTGGGAGACCCAGGCCGCCGCGAGCGTCACGCGACCGTCCGGACGTCGCTACATCGAGAGCGCGACCACCGGCTGGACGTTCTTCATGTTCGTGCGTCCCGATCCTGATTCGAGCTTCGCGTTCCTCGGCCCGGTCACCTACGAATCACATTCCGGAGATCGTCCGATCGCGATCACCTGGCGGCTCGCAACGCCGATGCCCGCTGTCCTCTACGATCGTTACGCCACCTTGCGCCCTGGATAAGTTCCATGTCGAACGCCGCCGGCCCTGACCAGGCAGCCGTTTCGCGGAAAACGGTGAGGCATTCTACGCTCGCGCCAGCGCACTGCCGGTACCGCATTGGGTTGCCATGCCATCCGCACCGCATCCGCGTGAGCTCCTAATGCAGACTCTTCAAATGAAGCTTGGCGTGCTTGGCCGTATGTTGTTCGTGCGTCGGCGCCCGCTTGATTCGCTTGCACCCCGTGCCCACGGCCACGACAACACCAAGGCCAACAATGATGCACGCATGGAACGAGCATCCGACGGCCCGGGCATGCGAATCTCCAGGCCTTGACATGCGCGGTCGCACGTCCGCATCCTTGCTCGATCGCGTGCTCGCCACACGCCCGCGCGCAGAAACGCAGCCACGGGCCGACACACTGGCGCTCGCGGGCCGTCCGCTTCCGCCGAGCCTGCGCGCAGTGCTCGCCCACGACGCAACGTGGCTGCCTACGCTCGTCGATGCTTCGATCGAAGATATCGGGTTGGCAGCGGCGCTCGCGCTCGAGGAAGCAATTAGCGGAGAGCGAAAGCCAACGCGCGAATGGTTTTCTTCGTTCGTGCCACTCTATCCGGGGCGCTGTTTCACACTAGAAGCCCCGAGCGTGAGCAACCGTACCGTTGAGACGTCATTTCTCTACGTGGGAGAACCCAACGCTGACGGTGAGTACCCGGTACTCGTGTACTCGCAGCCCGATGACGCACCCGCAGAGATCGTCATCGAGGCACCCAGCGTCGACGTCTGGCTTGCGCAACGGTTGAAGCTCATCAAAGGGAGAGTCGGCGCACGCGGCAGCAAGCTGCCCAAGATGTACGCGCAACCGCTGCAAGATCACGCAGACCGAAACTTCAATGGGTGCTGGGGGCACGAGCTTTCCGCACCCGTGGGCGCACACGCGCCAGCGTACGAAGGTACATGCGCGTACTTGCTCGAGCCGGCGACGCCACCGCAAGAGACCCTGATTCGCATCAATGGCGAAGTGGTAGACATCAAAGATCTCTGCCAGCTGCTTGGCGACGCAGTCGATATCTATCGCGGTGGCGTGCAGGTTCGCGAGGGTGCGTTTCACGAAGACGAGCTTGTGTTGACGCCGCGCGGAGCACGGACCGACGACGCGCGCGCTCTGCGAATCCCAACCTCTCGTAGCTCACCGACGTACGCGAGCTTTCGCATCGAGTGCTGCGGCTCGCCGCTCGTGGCGATCTTTCTGCGCGCGTTGCAAAACATCGAACGCCTGTCGATGTACGTTGGATATCCATACGCGGAGCCGAATTTCTTGTGGATGATGAAGAAATCGCGCGCGCTCGAGACAGCGAAGGAGCGCGACGCTTGGATCGACGCGATCGACAGGCGTTGATCACCGAAGAGAAGCCGCGCGCGTCGTGCGGATGGGATAGTCCGGGCCGGGTTATCCTGGCGCTTCGAACGCCTGATGCGGATGTTTCTGTTAGTCCGAGATCTGTCCAAAGCGATGTGCGCTGCGCGGACGCACGCTGCGCAGCGACTCTTCAACTCCGGTCCCGCGCGCGGCGCTGCGCCCCGTATTGCCGGGCTTGGCGGAGCTTCAGCAGGGGTTCTCCTTCTACTGCGACCGGCCGCTGCGGTTGCCGCAGGTCAATCACTTCCTGCCGTGGGCACGCATCTCGTTGGCGATAGCGGACGGACTCGTACCGGCGAATTCGGCGCGCCTGTACGAGCTACTGGCGCGTTAGACTAGCGAGGATCATCTCGCGCGCGAGTTGTCGGGCGGAGCGCAGCTTGGTTGTCGGCGCGCACCGCGCCAGGATAACCTTCCAGCCGTTTCGCGCGCTCGCCGCCTCCGCGACGATCGTCGCCACCTCGGCCGGGTCCACGCGCTCCTCCGAGATGCGCCGTTTCGAGCCGTACTCCGCCGCCAGTGCCCGGCGCTCGGCCGGATTCTTCGCGCGCGCGACGATGCGCGCGTACGCCTCGCACGAGTAAGCGAACACCTCGCGCTTCCGGTACTCGATGTCGAGGAGCCACTCCTTCCTGCGCGTCTCGGGCAGTCCGATCGTGCGTCGCTTGCAGTTGTGGAAGATGT
>JACCRC010000290.1 GCA_013813765.1 Deltaproteobacteria bacterium
CTCAAGGCACAGGTCCCCGGTCCGCTCCTCGAGCAGGTCGGCGAGCTGTCCGTGAAGCTGTCGCACCGCCTCGGCAACGGCCTGATCTCGGGCTGGCGCACGGCGACCGACCTCACCGCGAACCGCGTCGGTCTGATCGTCTCGAACGACCTCGAGACGGCGGCCAAGGCGATCGCGACCGAGGGCGCGGCGATGTCGAACCTGTCGGTCAAGGACCGCCTGCGCGACCTGCTGGCGTACTCGGTGAGCGAGCAGTACTTCACGGTCCGCCGCCACCTCGGGCTCCACGTCCGCGGCGAGGCGACGGCGTGAGGCTGCCCATCGTCACCGCGCTCGCGGCACTCGCGCTGTCGTGCGGGGACGACGGTCCGCCCGTCTGTCCCACCGGCAACTGCACGCTGCCGGGCAGCACGATCGTGAAGTGGAAGTTCAACAACTTCCCGATGCTCGGCTTCGACAGCGACGCCTGCTCGGATCTCGGCGTGGTCACCGTGCGCGTCGAGCTCGCGGATGCCGCGGGCGCGCCGGTCGACATGATGGAGAAGGGCTGCGGCGAAGGGCAGCTCACGTTCCTCGGCCTCGCGGGGGGCGCGTACCGGGTCACCGTCACGCCGCTCGACGTCGACGGCAACTCGCTCGTCACCGCGCCGGTGACCGCGATGGGGAACGCCGCGGCGCCAGGTACCTCGCTCGAGATTCCAGTCGCCGTGAATCATCCGGCGTGGTCGCGCCCGTACACCGGGCAGCTGCTGTTCCGCCTCAAGTGGGGCGGCATGAGCTGCGCGATGGCGACGCCGCCGGTCTCCACGCAGACGTTGACGCTGACCGTCGGCGGCACCGTACGCACCGATACGACGAGCATCGACAACGTTCCGTTCCAGAAGCTCGACGGTACGGATCCCAAGCCGTGCCGCGCGTTCACCGACGCGTTCCCCCAGAACGTGATGGGGATCCCGTTCGGACCGGCCACGCTCCTCGTCGTCGGGAAGGTCGGGAAGGACGCCGGAGGCCTCGAGGTCTTCCGGAAGTCGTTCGATACGTTCATCGGGGCGGGCGTATTCAATCCGACGCTGACGTACGACGCACCACTGCCCGATGCCGGCGTGGATGCTCCCCCCGACACGATGTGACATCCTTCCCGGGATGCGGCTCGTCGCGCTCCTTGCCGTCATGCTCTGCGCGTGCGGCGGTAGTGAGCGACCACCGGTGCAGCGAGCGAAGGCTCCTCCGCCGCTGCCGGCGCCGATCGCGATCGACGGTCGCGCGCGTGGCGCCGCATATCTGACCGCAGTCTCGCAGCAGCTGCAGCCGCCGTGGGGGCAGTTCCTCGAGGACTGCCGGCTCCGCCTGCCGCCCGCACATCCGCTCAACGTCACGTCGCTCGAGGCGCACGCCGAGCTCGCGATCGATCGCACCGGCAAGCTCGTCGGGGTCTCGGTGACGACGTCGGGGCTCGCGGACTACGATCTCGCGATCCGGCAGATCCTCGCCGACACCACGCGGCTCGGTGCACCTCCGGCGGAGCTGCTCTCCGACGACGATCAGCTGCACGTGCGCTGGCTATTCGCGCGCGACCTCCGGCAGGCCGGCGCGGCGACCGCGGAGATCGTGACCGTCGAGCTGCCGGTACTGCAGATCACCGAGCGACTCCTCGCGCGCGGCGACCTCGCACGCGCGGCGGGGAGGATCGCGAACGCGAAGCCCACCGACCCCGAGCGCGCTCCCGCCGCCGAGCTCGTGATGATCGCAGCGTTGCGCGAGGCGCTCGGTTCCACCGGCGCCGCCGCGCGAACCTCTGCAGTCGAAGCCGTCGGTCGCGCGAACGTCCGCGTGCTCGCCTCGCAGGTCCGCGCGTTCCTCGCGCCGACCGTCGACACGGATCTGCGGCTCGCGGCAGTGACCACCGCCGCGGCGCTGGGTGATCGCACCGCCGTACCAGTGATCACGCGCCAGCTCCCCGCCGATCTCGCGAACTATCCCAAGCTCGCGCTCGCCGACATCGCGGCGCTCGTGCGTCTCGGGGCGCGCGACGACGCAGCGGCCGCGGTGCAGAAAGCGCTCGAGGCCGATCCGGCCCTTCCGTCGGTCAGCGCGCTCACGGCGCACGCGCTCGTCCCGATCTCCGCGCTTGCACCGAAGCTCACCGGCTGGTTCGCGAGTGGCGATGCGCGCACGCGAGCTGCCGTGTGCGCCGCGGTCCCCACCGGCACGTCAGTTCCCGCGTACGTCGAGCGTGGCCTGCGCGATGCGGATGCCACCGTGCGTGCGACCTGCGTCGATGCAGCTTCGAGGCAGGGCAGGGCGTCACGCGCGAATCAGGGCCTCGTGCGCCGCATTCGCGAGCTCGCGCTCGATCGCGATCGCGGGGTGCGTGCACGCGCCGTCGCCGCGCTCGCGATCATGGATACCGCGAGGCCACCGCGGGCTGCCGGCGATCCGCACCCCGAGGTCCGCGCGGCCTCGATCGCGAGCGCCTCCGAGCTGGAGCTGAAGACGATGACCAACGACCCGGATCCCGACGTCCGCGCCGCTGCCGTCGCGATGCTCGCGGACCGCTCTCCGGACCTCACTGCGCGCGCCGCCGCCGATGTCGCGCCGCAGGTCCGCCTCGCCGCGATCGGCGCGCTCACGCGCGAGGACAC
>JACCRC010000137.1 GCA_013813765.1 Deltaproteobacteria bacterium
AGGCCGTCAACGCGAAGCACGATGCCGAGGCCGGTCTCGACGAGCTGATGGCTCGTCGCCAGGCGGCGGAGACCGCAGCCGCGCGGCTCGAGGCGCGCAGCAAGGCCGAGGCGAAGGCGCAGGCCGAGGTCGCGGCGGCGAAGGCGCGCCAGGCGAGTGATGCCGAGCGTGCAAGCGCACGGGTCGCGGCAGCGAAGCTCGCCAACGAGCGTACGCAGGCAGAGGCCGCGGCCACGAAGGCGCGCCAGGCGAGCGAAGCCAATCTCGCCGCTGCCCGCGCGCTGGCGATGAAGCTCGCCGAGGAGCGGAAGCTCGCCGAGAGCGAGCTCGCGGATCGCCGCAAGGCCGTCGCGCAGCAGCAGGCCGAGTCGGATCGTCTCCGCATCGCCGCCGCGCAGGCGCGTGATGCCGCGGAGCGCGAGGAGAAGCGTCGCGCGCAGCTGTCGGCGCAGCGCCAGATCGAGGAGCAGCAGCTCGCGGCGCTCGAGGCGAAGAAGGCCGCTGCCACGAAGGTCGCGGTGGTGACGCCCGCTGCGGCTCCGGCGAAGATCCTCAAGTCCGCCTTCGTGAAGGACATCGCGTTCAAGGGCGACGAGACCTCCGGCGAGGTGACGATCGCGATCACCGGCGACGGCAAGGTCGCGCTCGGTGAAGTCACCGCCAGCCACGTCGAGCTGATCATCGACGGTGCCGAGCTCGCGCAGAAGCTCGAGCGCAAGCTCGACGTCACGCGCTACGGCACGCCGATCCGCGCGGTGTCCTCGTTCCGCGATCGCCAGGTCGCGAACCGCGTGCGCCTGATCGCCGAGCTCAACTCTCCGATGACGCCGACGATCGACCGCGATGGCGCGGGCGTGCGCTGGAAGCTCACGGGCAGCGAGCAGGTCGCGAAGCGTCCGATGCGCACGCAGGCGGTCCCGCCGCCGGTCGTCGGTGGCTTCGGTGCCGCGTCGACGCCGATCGCCCAGCAGACGGTCTCGCAGCTGCCGGCGCAGGGCGCGCGCAACCGTAAGGTCTATCGCGGTGCGACCGTCGACTTCGACTTCAAGGACGCGCCGATCCACGACCTGCTCCGCACGATCGCGGACACCGGCAAGGTCAACATCGTCGTCCCCGACGGCATCGATGCGAAGGTCACGGTTCGCCTGAAGCGCGTGCCGTGGGATCAAGCGCTCGAGGTCATCCTCGCGTCGCACGGCCTCTGGTATCGCCGCGACGGAAACCTCTTCCGCATCGCGCCGCGCAAGGAGCTCGACGCGGAGGACGAGGCAGAGAACGCGCGCCGCGAGGCGATGATCAAGTCCGAGGCCCCGCGCTCGGAGATCGTGCCGCTCAACTACGCGTCGGCTTCCGAGCTCAAGAGCAAGCTCGAGCCCATGATGTCGCCGAAGGGCCGCATCGAGGTCGACGAGCGCACCAACGCGCTGATCGTCGTCGATGTCGCCGGCAACCGCGCCGAGATCGAGCGCCTCGCTCGCTCGCTCGACACGCAGACGCCGCAGATCTCGATCGAGGCACGCATCGTCGAAGCGCGGTCCACGTTCCTGCGCCAGATCGGTATCCAGTGGGGCGGTAACGCGAGTGCGAGCGCCGCGGGCGGCAACTCGACCGGCCTCGTGTTCCCGTCGTCGATCGGACTCGCGGGCGGCGCGGAAGACAACCAGACGAACCGCCGCGGTGTCACCGCGACTCCCTCGGACTTCGCGATCAACCTCCCCGCCGCGGTCGGTACCGGCGAGGGTGGTGCGATCGGCCTGTCACTCGGCTCGGTTGGCGGAAACTTCAACCTGAACCTCCGCCTCTCCGCACTCGAGGATGTCGGCTCCGTGCGCATCATCTCGGCGCCGAAGATCACCGTGCTGAACAACAAGGAAGCGAAGATCAGCCAGGGCGTGTCGATTCCGATCTCGGTCGTGTCGGCCGCCGGTACGCAGACGCAGTTCGTCCAGGCGGACCTCGCGCTGACCGTCACGCCATACGTTTCGCAGCGCGACTGCGCGATCGCGATGAACATCAACGTCACGAAGAACGAGCCCGACTTCGTCAACGTCGGCGCTCGTGGTGACCCGACGATTCTCCGCAAGGAAGCGAAGACGCAGATGCTCGTCGCCGACGGCGAGACCTCGGTCCTCGGTGGGATCTACACGCGCAACACCGGTCTCGCGTACAAGAAGGTGCCGTTCTTCGGTGACCTGCCGGTGCTCGGCTGGTTCTTCAAGAACCGCCGCGAGAACGATGATCGCACCGAGATCCTCGTGTTCATCACGCCGAAGATCACGAACAAAGCACTGCTACGCTGCCAGTAGTGGCCGGCACTCGTCCGCTATTCCTGATCGGGTTCATGGCCGCCGGCAAGACGTCGGTGGGCCGGGAGCTCGCTCGCGTCACCGGCCGCCCGTTCATCGATCTCGACGACGAGATCGCGAAGCAAGGCGAGCCTGTCGCGGCGCTCGTCGCGCGTGACGAGCCGGAGTTCCGCCGCCGCGAGGCGAAGGCACTCGCGCAGCTCATCGATGCGAGCACGCGCGCCATCGTCATCGCCACCGGCGGCGGCGCCGCGGCACACGGCGATAACCTCACGCGGATGCGTGCGGCGGGCCTCGTGGTCGCGCTGGGCGTGGACGTCGACGAAGCCACGCGACGAGCAGAGGGCGGGCCACCGCGTCCGCTCCTTGCCTCTGCGGCCGAGCTCGCTGCGAAGCGCGCGCCCGTGTACCGTCGCGCGCACGCCGTCGTCGACACCACCGGCAAGACGATCGCGCAGGTCGCCGCGGAGGTGCACCAGGTCGAAAAGAGCGCCGCGCGCCTCCCGGCCGGCACTCACGCGACGTTCGTGGCACTCGGCGATCGCACGTATCCCGTCACCCTCGACGATGGCCTCCCCGACGGAGGACTCGTGCGCGCCGCACTCGGCTCCGCGAGCCGGATCGCCGTGATCACCGACTCCAACGTCGCGAAGCACTACGGCACCGTCGAGCGCTCGCTCGCCTCGACCACGCTGTCCTCGATGGGCCCCGCGTCCGAGCTGCTCGTCGAGCTTCCTCCCGGTGAGGCGAGCAAGTCGTTCGCGATGTTCGAGCGCGTCTGCAATCAGCTGATCGGCGCTGGCCTCGATCGCGGCTCCGCGATCGTCGCGCTCGGTGGCGGTGTCGTCGGCGATCTCGCCGGCTTCGTCGCATCCACGCTGTTCCGCGGCATCCCGGTCGTCCAGATCCCGACGACGCTCGTCGCGATGACCGACGCTGCGATCGGCGGCAAGACCGCGATCGACGTCCCCGCCGGCAAGAACCTCGTCGGTGCATTCCACCAGCCGCGGCTCGTCGCGTGCCACACGCAGACCCTGACCACGCTTCCCGCACGCGAGCGTCGCGCCGGCTTCGGCGAGCTCTGGAAGTACGCCCTGCTCGACGGCCCCGACCTCTGGCGTGCGGTCGCCGCGTGCGCCGCCTGGGCGGCTGGTCCCGAGCAGGCCGCACCTCCCTGCGACCTGCGTCACGTGATCGAACGCTCGATCGCCTACAAGGCAGCGATCGTCGGCCGCGACGAGCGCGAGCGTACGGGCCAACGCGCGCTCCTGAACCTCGGCCACACGGTCGGGCACGCGATCGAGTCTGCCTCCGACGGGGCGCTGCTCCACGGCGAGGCCGTCGGGCTAGGCCTCGTCGCGGCCTGCAGAGTCTCCGCAGCCCTCGGTTTCCCGGATCTCGAACGTGAGGTCGTGGCAGGACTCACAGCGAGCGGCCTGCCCTCGGACCTTTCCCCATGGCTCCGTGACGACGTGCTCGCCCGCATCCAGGTAGACAAGAAGCGGATCGGCGCCAAGCTCAAGTTCCTCGTGATCCGCGAGGTGGGGGCGTGTGAGCCCGTCGAGATCGATGTCACCGACGTACGAAGAATTTTGCGTCCGACCTCGAGCACTTGATACGATTTTTCCCTCGGAGGAGCCATGCAGCGCACTTTGATCATGATGTCACTCGGTCTCGGCCTTGCTGCCTGTGCTGCCGACGACGGCGATGAAGGCATCTTCATCTCGAAGAACGTGCTTCCGGCGGATGGCTGTACGTTCTCCTCATCGGCGGCGGAGCTGTTCAACCCGCACGGCACCGTCAGCGTGTTCTCGCCCGAGGGCTACACGATGTACCCGCAGCTGGTCAGCAGGATCAGTGCGACGGAGAACAACGTCCAGCAGCGCACGATCCAGATGAGGGGCTCGCGCGTCGACATCGAGATCCTCGATCCGTCGCTGAGCGGCATCAGCGGTGATGGCATCACGCGCTTCGAGTCGCGGTTCGCCGCGCCGCTCGCGCCGAACGGCGGCATCACCGACGCCGCGTTCCAGGCGATTCCGACCGCGTTCCTCCAGGCCGTCGCACAGGCCAAGGGCCTGAACCCGATGTCCACCGAGCGGTTCTCTACCGAGGTGATCGTTCACGCGAAGGTTTACGGCGACCTCTCCGGCAGCGAGGTCGTCAGCCAGGAATACGAGTACCCGGTCACGATCTGCAACAACTGCGTGACCAACGTCCTCGGCGCGTGCCCGCTGCCACTCGGTACGACGGTCCTCGCGCCCACGAACCCGTGCAGTGCCTATCAGGACGGCTTCTCCGACTGCTGCGTGTCTGGAGGCAATGTAGTTTGCCCCGGCGTCGTCGCGACGATGGCGCAGTAAAGCGCCCGGCGCTCTGGCGCGTCCCTCGTGGGCTTAGTACCGTTTTGATCGAGGTGGGCCTTGTTCGCTGAAACGCTCAAGAAGGTCGTCGACAACGTCGACGGTGGAATCGCCGCGGTGATCATGGGGCTCGACGGCATTCCCGTCGAAACCTACGTGCGCCAGCAGGACCGCGTGGACATCAACACCGTGGCGATGGAGTTCAGCTTCATCCTCACGCAGGTCCGCAAGGCGGGCGACAGCCTCGCCGTCGGCAACCTCGAGGAGCTCGTCGTGAAGGCGCAGCGTCTCCTGCTGATCTGCCGGATGATCTCGCCGCAGTACTTCATCGCGATCGCGATCACCTCCGAGGGCAACTTCGGCAAGGCTCGCTTCCTCGCTCGTCTCGCGACCCCGTCGCTCGTCGCGAATCTTTAGTTTCGGTGTAGGCGGTGGCCAAGGTTCGCGTTCAGGTCCTCCACGGACCGAACCTCAACCTCCTCGGCACGCGCGATCCGGCCGTCTACGGGACGACCACGCTCGCGGAGATCGATGCCGAGCTCGCGCGGCGCGCGAAGGACCGCGGCGTGGAGCTGCGCAGCGCGCAGACCAACCTCGAAGGCGAGCTGGTCGAGCTGATCCAGCAGGCGAAGCCATGGGCGAGCGCGATCGTGATCAACCCCGGCGGCTACACGCACACGTCGGTCGCGATCCGCGATGCGATCGACGCGGTCGGGCTCCCGACCGTCGAGGTGCACCTGTCGAACCTCCACGCGCGCGAGCCGTTCCGACAGGTCTCCGTCACGGCCGCGAAGTGCATCGGCCAGATCTGCGGCTTCGGCGCACAAAGCTACTACCTGGGACTGGACGCGGCCCTCGCGCATGTGGAATCTACACAGCGCCATGGCCAAAAAAGGCAGAGACGACGCTGATCAAGGCGACAAGTCGATCGTCGACATCGCACGCGGTCTCGCTGAGATTCTGAGCGAGCACCACCTCAGCGAGCTCATCGTCGAGACCGGCGGCACCACGGTGACGCTGCGTCGCGAGACCACTGTCACCATGGCGGCACCGATGCCGATGCCGATGCCGGTGCCGATGCAGCAGCCGTTCACGCAGCACCAGGCGGCTCCGCTCGGTGGTGCACCGGCCGTGGCTGCCCCCGCCGTCGATGACAAGACGCACGTCGTGACGTCGCCGTTCGTCGGTACGTTCTATCGCAAGCCGAACCCGGACTCGCCGAACTACGTCAGCCTGAACGACAAGGTCGACAAGGGTCAGGTGCTTTGCATCGTCGAGGCGATGAAGCTGATGAACGAGATCGAGGCCGACGCCGCCGGAACGATCGTCGCGATCCTCGTCGACGATGGCGCGCCGGTCGAGTACGGGCAGCCCCTGTTCAAGATCGCCTGATATGTTTCGCAAGGTCCTCGTCGCCAATCGCGGAGAGATCGCGCTACGCGTGATCCGCGCGTGCAAGGAGCTCGGGCTCGAGTCCGTCGCGGTGCACTCCACCGCCGATGCCGATGCGCTCCACGTGAAGTTCGCCGACCAGGCCGTGTGCATCGGTCCGCCGCCGTCGGCGAAGAGCTACCTCAACGTGCCGCAGATCATCTCGGCCGCCGAGGTCACCGGTGCCGACGCGATCCATCCCGGCTATGGCTTTCTCTCCGAGAACGCCGACTTCGCCGAGGTCTGCCGCAAGTGCAAGCTGACCTGGATCGGCCCCTCGCCCGACGCGATGCGCCTCATGGGCGACAAGATCCGCGCGCGCGAGGCGATGGCGAAGGCCGGCGTCCCGATGCTGCCCGGCACCGCTGGCATCCACGACGAGATCCAGCTGCTCGAGGCCGCGCAGAAGATCGGCTTCCCCGTGATCCTGAAGGCGAGCGCCGGCGGCGGTGGTCGCGGCATGAAGATCGTCTACGAGAAGGAGAAGCTACTCGAGGCGTGGTCGATGGGACGCAACGAGGCGCAGGCCTCGTTCGGCAATCCCGAGATGTTCATGGAGCGGTACTGCCAGCGTCCGCGCCACATCGAGATCCAGGTCATCGGTGACAAGCACGGTCACTACGCGCACCTGAACGAGCGCGAGTGCTCGATCCAGCGCCGTCACCAGAAGGTGATCGAGGAAGCGCCGAGCGCGGCACTCTCCGAGGAGACGCGGAAGAAGATGTGCGACGCGAGCGTCAAGGCGATCGCCGCGATCGGCTACACGAACGTCGGCACGATGGAGTACCTGCTCGACACCGACGGCAGCTTCTACTTCATGGAGATGAACACGCGTCTCCAGGTCGAGCACCCGGTGACCGAGCTCGTCACCGGTCTCGATCTCGTCCGCGAGCAGATCAAGATCGCCGCGGGAGAGCCGCTCTCGTTCGACCACACCGAGGATCGGAAGCCGCGCGGGCACGCGATCGAGCTCCGCATCAACGCCGAGGATCCCAACAACTTCGCGCCGTGGCCGGGAAAGATCACGGCGTTACACATGCCCGGTGGTCTGGGTGTGCGTGTAGATACGCATGTGTATGCAGGCTACGTGGTCCCGCCGAACTACGACTCGATGATCGCGAAGGTGATCGTGCACGACGTCGATCGAATGGCTGCAATCCGCCGGGCTCGACGCTGTCTCGACGAGATGGTCATCGAAGGGCCGCGGACCAACATCCCGTTCTTGCGACGGATCATCAATCACCCAGAATTCATCCGAGGCGACTTCGACACCGGCTTCGTCGGCCGCATGCTCGCCGAGCGTTCGTCAGCCGCCTGACCTTCGTTACGCCGGTGTTTCACTGCACCAGCGCGTAGTGATCACATGTGAGCCCCAGCCGGGCGCAAGGCCAGGAAAACCTTCGTGGAATTCCTTGACCCTCTGGCTTCCGGGGCCGTACCCTTTTTCAATGAGCGGGGCATATTTCCATGTGCCTGTGCATTGTGATGCGTCACACGAGGACCCCCTAGTACCCCGTGGCCTTTAACAAAGAAAAGGTCATGGATGCGGCCCGCAAGTTTGTCGATAAGGGACAGATCGACAAGGCGGTGAAGGAGTACCTGCGGATCGTCAACGAGGATCCGAAGGACGTCCGAGTCTGGCTCAAGATCGGCGACCTCTACGCCAAGAAGGGCGAGAAGCAGAACGCGACCGAGACGTATCTCAAGGTCGCGCGCTTCTATCACGAGCAGGGCTTCTTCCTGAAAGCCGTCGCGGTCTACAAGCAGATCCTCAAGCTCGATCCGCGTCTCGTCGACGTGATCCTGAAGCTCGCCGAGCTCTACAAGCAGCTCGGGCTCATGTCCGATGCGATGCAGCACTTCGAGTCCGTCGCGGCGCACTTCCACCGCGAAGGCAACACGAAGGAAGCGCTCGCCACCGTCAAGAAGCTCGTCGATCTCGATCCCGAGAACATCGCCACGCGCATCAAGCTCGCCGAGCTCTACTCGAAGGAAGGTCTCGTCGAGGAAGCGGCCACCGAGTTCACCGTCGCGTGCGAACAGCTGCGCCGGCAGAACCGACAGGACGACTTCGTCAAGGTGGCCGAGCGCCTGCTGTGGCACAAGCCCGACAACCACGCGCTGAACCGCGAGCTCGCCGGTCTCTACCTGCGACGCAACGATCCGCGTCGCGCGCTGCAGAAGCTCCAGGCGTGCTTCAAGGCTGACCCGCGCGACGTCGAGACGCTCGGCCTGCTCGCTCAGGCGTTCCAGGCGCTGGACCAGAAGGCGAAGACCGTCAGCGTGCTCAAGGAGCTCGCGCGCGTCCACGTCGAGAACAAGCACCGTGACAAGGCGACCGAGGTCTATCGCAAGATCCTCGAGTTCGTTCCGACCGACCCCGACGCGAAGGACTTCCTCGGCACCGCCTCGGCTCCCGTGAAGCCCGTCGCCGCTGTTGCTCCGCCTCCGCCGCGTCCTGCTTCGCCGCCGCCGCGCCCGCAGACACCGATGCCGGATCAGGTGCGCGCCTCCACCGGCGCCGCGAAGTTCAACATCACCGGCGACATCCCGTCGTACCAGTCCGCTCCGCCGAGCGCGAACATGACCGGCTCGATGCCGCTCGTCGACGAGCAGTCGCTCTCGGGCGTCGACTTCGCGCTGCCCGAGTACGACGACGCTGACTTCTCCGCGGACATGGAGCCCGCGCCCGATCCGCGCGCGATGTCCGCGGCCGGCGAGCGTCACGCCGAGGAGATCTCGAAGATCCTCGCCGAGACCGATGTCTACGTGAAGTACGGCCTGCACCAGAAGGCCGTCGATCACCTGCGTCGCGTGTTCACGCTCGATCCGGAGAACGTCGAGGCGCACGAGCGCCTGAAGGACATCTTCGTCTCGCAGGGCCGCGAGCAGGAGGCCGAGGTCGAGCTCTTGAAGCTCGCCGAGGTCGTCGCGTCGTCGGATCCCGATCGCGCGGAGGCGTACCTCCAGGAGCTCCTCGCGATGAACGGCACGCACACCGGTGCGTTCGAGCTCGCTCGTCGGTTCCGGCTGCGCGTCGCTCGCATGTCGTCGGTGTCTGCCGAGGTCGAGTATTCGGGTGGCGGTGTCGCTGCGGTCGATGCCGATCTCGACGACCTCTCGCTCGACGACGCTCCGCGCAGCCACGCGCGCCCGATGGGCGTTGCTCGCGGCGCTGGTGGTCCACGCGACTCGATCGACGACTTCGATCCCGACGACCTGATCAGTGGCCGCGTCGCGCACGGCAGCCCCGCTCCCGGCCGTCCTCCGCAGCCTCCGCAGTACGAGGACGCCTACGGCGGCGAGTTCGCCGAGCACCAGGATCCGTCGCAGTCCACGCGCCAGATGTCTCCCGAGCACGCCGAGGCTCTCGCGAACATAGAGGGCGACGACGAGCTCGATGATCCGGTCATCGTCGACGGTCCCCCGCCGCCGCACTGGGGCAACGACCCGTACGGGCAGCAGGCGACCTACCAGGCCGTCGACGCGCAGCTCGATGACGATGCGCTCTCGCAGGACATCGACTCCGAGGTCGCCGCCGAGCTCGCAGGCAACGACCTGTCGTTCGATCCCGACGACGCTCGCTCGTTCGACGCCGGCCTCGATCGCGATCCGCAGGGCGGCACGTCGCCGAACAGCTACGTCAGCGGCTTCGATGACACCGAGGCGCCGCAGCGCCCCACGCAGCAGCAGGTCGATACCAACTCGCACGACTACGTCGACGAGTCGCTCGCTGTCTCCGGCTCCTACGATCCGTACGGCACCGAGGCCGTGCAGACGCCGCCGTACGATCCCACCGCCGCTCACGTCGTCGATACCTCGCAGGAAGAGCTCGCCGATCCCGACGCCGACCCGCTCGCCGAGCAGCCGCGCGCCGAATCGCTGGTCGAGGACGATCTCGACGAGGCCGACTTCTACTCGTCGCAGGGCATGTATCAGGAGGCGCTCGACGTCCTCGGCGTCCTCATCCAGCGCTATCCGAATCACCGCCTGATCCTCGCGAAGCTCCGCGAGGTCGAGGCGCTCGCGGGCGTGGCCACCTCGCACGAAGATGTGCCGTCCGATGCGATCGACATCGACGAGATCGAAGAGGTGCAGGCCGACGAGCTCGAGGAGATCGATTCGCAGGTGCACGCGCCTCCCGTGAAGGCGGGCAAGCGCGTGCCGACCGTCATGCTCGAGCGGCCCGTCGACGAGTCCGACGCAGAGACACACTACGACCTCGGTCTCGCCTACAAGGAAATGGGCCTGATGGACGAGGCCATCAAGGCGTTCGAGAAGGCGCTGCGTGCGCCCGGCCGCGAGGTCGGTTGCCGAGTGATGATCGGCATGTGCCTCCGCGATCAGGGCAACCCGTCGGAGGCCGTCCACCAGTTCAAGGCCGGCCTCCACGCGGAGCCCACCGATCGCGAGCGGCAGTCGATCTACTACGAGATCGGGCAGACCTACGAGGCGATCGGTGACGTCGGCGAGGCGCTCTACTACTTCGAGATGGTCGCGAAGCGCGATCCGCAGTTCGCCGACGCCGGCGCGCGCGTGCAGAATCTCCGCGCGCAGGGCACGCGCCCGCAGCACGCCGACGACGACATCTGACGTTCGTCGATCTCACGGCGGACGATCCGCGGCTCGTCGCGTTTCACGGCGGCATCTACTGGGATGCATTCTCCGCGCAGCACGAGCCGCTCGATGCGTGGCGCGCGTCCATCGCGAATGGCTTGCTTACCGTACGCATCGCGCTCGACGGCGAGCGCATCGTCGGCGGCATCTGCTTCGAGCGCTATTCGAAGAGCGGCGTCGGCTTCGTCACGTACATGGTCGTGGCGCCCGAAGCGCGGGGCAGGGGACTCGGCGAGCAGTTGCTGCGCGGTGCAGTGGAGCAGCTCGGCGGCCTCGTGCTCGGCGAGGTCAACGATCCGCGCACGGGGGGCGAGTGGAAGCGGCTCGAGCGGTTTCAGCGCTGGGGCGCCCGCGTGCTCGACGTGCGGTACGTGCAGCCATCGCTCGGGCCTGGCCTGGCGCGTGATCGCGGGCTTGTCTTGATCGCGTTCGCGCCGATTCCCGAACCGGTCGAGGGCGCGCACGTGCGTGCGTTCGTCGAGGAGCTCTACGCGCTGACCGAGGGAGGCGCACCTGATGCGGAGGTAGAGCTTCCCGACCGGGTCGAGCTGATCCAGCTGCACGCGTAGGTGGTAAGTCTGGTGCATGGCCACGCGCACCGAGTCCGACAGCATGGGCCCCGTCGAGGTCGACGAGGCTCGCCTCTGGGGCGCGCAGACGCAGCGGTCGCTCGAGAACTTCCGGATCGGCAGCGAGCGCATGCCGCGCGAGATCATCATCGCACTCGCCACGATCAAGAAAGCCTCGGCGCTGGTGAACGCGGAGCTCGGCCTGCTGCCGCGGGACGTGATGGCGTTGATCGTCGAGGCCGCGGATGAGGTGGCGGCCGGCGATCACGACAGCGAGTTTCCGCTCGTCGTGTGGCAGACCGGCAGCGGCACCCAGACGAACATGAACGTGAACGAGGTGATCGCGAACCGCGCGAACGAGCGGGCAGGGACCGGCCGCGGTGCGAAGAAACCCGTGCACCCGAACGATCACGTGAACCTCTCGCAGTCGAGCAACGACGTGTTCCCGACGGCGATGCACATCGCGATCGCCGGCAAGATCGATGCGCACCTGCTGCCGAAAGTCATGCAGCTCCGCGAGGCGCTCGATGGCAAGGCCGCCGCGTTCGCCGACATCGTCAAGATTGGACGCACGCACCTGCAGGACGCGACGCCGCTCACACTCGGTCAGGAGATCAGCGGCTGGGTCGCGCAGCTCGATCATGGCATCGCGGCGATCCGCTCCACGCTACCCGCGATTCACGAGCTCGCGCTCGGCGGTACCGCGGTCGGCACCGGCCTCAACACGCACCCCAAGTACGCCGCGCTCGTCGCTGCGAAGCTCGCCGAGCTGACGAGCCGGCCGTTTCGTACCGCCGGCAACAAGTTCGCGGCGCTCGCCTCGCACGACGCGATCGTGCACGGCCACGGCGCGATCAAGACGCTCGCGACGAGCCTGATCAAGATCGCGAACGACATCCGCTGGCTCGCGAGCGGTCCACGCAGTGGCCTCGGCGAGCTGACGATTCCGGAGAACGAGCCCGGAAGCTCGATCATGCCCGGCAAGGTCAACCCGACACAGGCCGAGGCGATGACGATGGTCTGCTGCCAGGTGCTCGGTAACGACGTCGCGATCTCCATCGGTGGGGCAATGGGCAACTTCGAGCTCAACGTGTTCAAGCCGCTGATCGCGTACGACACGCTGCAGTCGATCCGTCTGCTCGGCGACGCGTGCGCTTCGTTCGAGGAGCACTGCGCGCGCGGTATCGAGCCGAATCGCGCCGAGATCGATCGCAAGCTCCACGGCAGCCTCATGCTCGTGACCGCGCTCGCGCCGCACATCGGCTACGACAAGGCGGCAAAGATCGCGAAGCACGCGCACACCAGCGGCACCACGCTGCGGGAGGCGGCGATCGACCTCGGCTTCGTGACCGGCGAACAGTTCGACACCTGGGTCAAACCCGGGGACATGGTGCGGCCGGGCCAGCCTTGATACGGTCCGTCCCGTGAAGACCCTCGCCTGGACCGCCGCCGTCATTCTCGCTGCCGCGTGCGGCAAGAGCGGCGACAAGACAGAATCGAAGCCCACGGAGACCACCGGCGGATCGGCGGAGACCGCGCCCGCTGCGAACCCGGCGGCGTTTCAGAAGCTCAAGGTCACCGTCAACGGCAAGCCCGTCGCGATGACCCGCGCCTTCATCAAGCGGGTATCGCCCGATCAGTGGCGCGTCATCGTCTCCGACCAGGAGGGCTCGTGCGGCGAGCTCATCTCCGGCGTGACGAACTCGGTGAAGGGCTCGACCGGCTTCGTGTCTACGCTGCGCCGTCATCTCAAGCCCGACGGTGGCGACGAGATCGCGGTCACGGACTTCTGGACCGCGGGCCACCCCACCTCGGCGAAGCTCGGCACCGCGATGGTCGCCGGCCCGACCGACAAGGACGCGAAGGTCGACGTCACGATCGCGAAGATCGTCGACGAGGACAACGGCCGGATCCTCGAGGCCGAGGGCACGTTCACCGCGATCGGATGCGGCGACCAGCCCGCCGATGACGCCGGCGTGCCGAAGGATCAGCACGTCTCCGCGGCGACGATCACGGTCGCGGGCAAGAAGCTCGACGTGAAGAACGCGATCATCTCCGGCGACGACCTGACGCTCTCCACCGGCCCGAAGGACTGCTCGCCCACCACGCCGTGGTCGCAGGTGGTCATCCAGCGCTCTGCCGGCAAGTGGTGCCTGCGGGGCACCTGGTTCGTCGACGAGTCGTGCTCCGCCGAGCGCGCGATGCCCGAGGACACCGTCAAGGACTTCAAGGTAACGCTCGGCGCGCAGGGCAGCGGCAAGGACGGCCCGACGATCGGGGTCACGATCGCTGGCACCGGAAAGATCGGCGCGTACCCGATCACGCTCGACGGCACCGTCGAGGCGATCGACTGCCAGAAGAAGAAGTAGCGCCTAGGTACCCTTGCCGCCGAGGTGCAACGCGATGTTCGTCGCGGTGACGCGGTGGACGACCATCGTGATCTTGACCGGCTCGAAGCCGTCGAACGTGACTTCGAGGCGATCGAGGCCGTCGAAGTGCAGCCGATCGGCGGTGAGCTGCGCCGGTCCGATGCGCATGTCCTTGATCGTGGTGTCGACGCTGCCGATCGCGCCGGTCAGCTTGCCCGGGCCGCGGTCGCTGATGCCGCCGGTAACCTTGAGGTCCACCATGCCGGGCTGGTCCTCGCCGCCGAACATGACGAGACCGCTGCCCACCTCGAGCGAGCGCGGTGCGACCAGCCCGATCGCGATGTCGATGTCCTCGACGGAGAGCGCCTGCAGCACGCCCTCGCGCTTGCCGTTCTCCTCGTCGGGCTTCTCGTCTTCTTCCTTGTCGCCGCCCTTGATGCGGTAATCGGCGAGCGACCGCACCGGCACGCGTCCAAACGCGGCGAGCTTCTGGGCATCCTCGTCGAGCTTCCACGTCACGAGCTCGCGCGCGCTGCCGAAGATCGGCACCTTCCACGTCAGCGCGAGCGTGTCGCCTTCTGCGCTGATGTCGATGAACCGGCCCTCGAGCCAGTCGAGGCTGTCTTCGAGCGCCCGGAAATCCAGGCTGCCTTCCTGGATCGGGACCTTCAGCTTCTGATCGAGCGTGCGCTTGCCGATCACCGGCAGGTCGAGCACGACCTTCACCGTGAGGTCGATCTGTCCGCCGAGCGAATCGAGGAAGCGCAGCGATTCCTGGCGAAGCGATGGTGTCGCGCCGGGATCCCGCGCGGGCCGCTCGCCCGACCGCCCGAACGGGCCGTTGATGCTGAGCCGCATCTCCTGGAACGAGATCTGTGGCGCGATCAGCTCGACGCCCGAGTCGGCCCGCGTGAGCAGGAGCCCATCGGGCATCTCGATGCGATCGACCTCGATCTCGAAGCGTCCGCTGTCATCGCGGATCCAGGCCGAGCCAAACGATGCGGTACCGGTGGTCCAGCGCACCGTATCGAGCCGACCCTCGAGGCCCTCGAACAGCGCTTCCTTCACCCCGTAGGCGACCGCTCCGGACCTGCCCTGGATGTCCTGGGTGGTGGCGTGTGGGAAGACGAGCCGCTTGCCGGCATCGTCCATCTCGAACGCGAATCGTTGCACGGAGATGTCGGTTTCGACTCGATTTGCCATGGAGCCGGTGACTGTAGGTCGATTCGGCGCCATCTCCGAGTGAGGCGCGCATTAGATCGACGTGAGTGCCCGCTAGTCGAAGACGACCGTCTTGCCCGCATACACGAGGATCCGGTCCTCGAGGTGCCACCGCACCGCCTGGGCGAGGGCGCGCTTCTCGAGGTCGCGGCCCTTGCGCACCAGGTCCTCGACCGAATCGCGATGCGAGACGCGAATGGTCGTCTGCTCGATGATCGGACCCTGATCGAGGTCCGCGGTGACGTAGTGGCTCGTCGCGCCGATCAGCTTCACGCCCTTCTCGTACGCCTGCTTGTAGGGATTCGCGCCGACGAACGCCGGCAAGAACGAGTGGTGGATGTTGATGATCCGCGACGGATACTTCGCGACGAACGCCGACGACAGGATCTGCATGTAGCGGGCGAGGACGATCAGATCGACCTTCGCGGCCTCGATGATCTCGTGGGCAGCCGCCTCGGCGGTCTCCTTCGTCTCGGCCGTCACCGGCACGTGATGAAACGGCACGCCGAAGTGCGCGGCGATCGGTGCGGCATCGGCGTGGTTCGAGATGATGCAGGCGACCTCGCACCGCAGCTCGCCTGCGCGGTGCCGGATCATCAGGTCGTAGAGGCAGTGCTCCTGCTTCGACGTGAACACGGCGATGCGCGGCATGCGGCTGACGTACGAGAGCGTCCAGCTCATCGCGAATCGCTCGCCCACCTCCTTGATGCCGTGCTCGAGTGACACCCGATCCGTCGTCAGCGACGACAGGTCGAACCGCAGACGCTGGAAGAACATCCCGGCGACCGGATCCGTGTGCTGGTCGGAATCGAGGATGTTTGCGCCGTGCCCGTAGAGCACCTGCGCGAGGGAGGCGACCAGGCCTTTTCGGTCCTGACACGCAACCAGTAGCGTCGCGAGCTGCGGCGTCATGCGAAACGATGGTAACACCCGCAGCAATGACCAAGATCAAGCAGCTGGGTGTAGTGGTGGCGACGCTGGTGGCTGGAACGATGACCTCCGTTGCGCAGCCGAAGGCTCCGAACACGGCGGAGCTCGCCGAGCGCATCGTGACGAAGACCACCGGCGTGAAGAAGGGCGACATCGTCCAGATCAACGGCGGCACCGCCGACATGGCGTTCATGGAGGACCTCGCGGTCGCCGTCCGCAAGAAGGGCGCGTTCCCGCTCGTCACGGTGTGGTCGGAGTCCGGCGAGAAGAAGCTGATGGACGGTGTGCCCGCGGAGTTCGACACGCAGACCAACGCCGCCGAGCTCGCGCTCGCGAAGACCGTCAACGTGGTGATCTCGATCCCCGCGGTCCGCGACGCGTCGATCTACGAGAAGTTTCCAGCGGACCGCCAGCGCAAGCTCGCGACCGCCGGTCAGGTGATCGGTCAGACGCTGCTCAAGCGCAACGTCCGCCAGATCGAGCTCGGGAACGGGCTCGCCCCGTCGCCGTCGCGCGCGAAGACGCTCGGCGTCTCCGAGGCCGACCTCTCGACGCTGTACTGGGCCGGCCTCTCCGCTGACTACGCTGCGGTCGAGGACAAGGCGAAGACCCTCAAGGACGCGCTGGCCAAGGGTGGCGAGCTCCAGATCAAGCTCGCGAACGGCACCGACCTCAAGATGAAGATCAAGGGCCGCAAGGTCCTCACCTCCGACGGCGTCATCTCCGCCGACGACGTGAAGGCCGGCGGCGCGCAGCTCCAGGCGTGGCTGCCCGCGGGCGAGGTCTTCCTCGCTCCCGTGCCCGGCTCCGCCGAGGGCAAGATCGTCGACGACCGGATGGTCTTCCTCGACAAGGAGATCCTCGGTGTCACCGCCGAGGTCAAGGCCGGCAAGATCACGAACATCACCGCGAAGTCCGGCTGGGAGATCGTGAAGCCCCGCTACGATGTCGCTGGTCCCGGCAAGAACGACATCGGTCTGTTCGACATCGGCATCAACCCGAACGTGAAGTCGACCGGCAAGCTCGAGAACTACGTGAGCGCCGGCACGATCACGATCGGCAGCGGCAACAACCTGTGGGCCGGCGGAACGAACAAGGAGCCGTTCGGTCTGCAGTTCCAGCTCACCGGCGCGACCGTCCTGCTCGACGGCAAGCCGATCATCGAGAACGGCGTCCTCAAGTGAACAGCAGCTCGGCGACGCGCTCGCGAATTCGCGGGTGATCGGCGCCGAGCGAGAGCCGTACCGTGATCGGCTCGCCTTCCGCCGGCGGAGCGGTGAGCGCGGTCGCGATCCACGCGGTGCGCTCGGCCGGTAATAGCCGCAGGAGCTCGAGCGCACCCGCGGTGAGGTGCAGCCAGCCCTGCTCGTCGATGACGACGTCGACCTCGATCGTATCGACCAGCTCCGGCTCGCGCGTGACCAGCAGCGTCGTCGGATCGTGGAGGATCGAGCAGTCCTTGCCCGACGACACGAACGCGGCGAGGTGCTGCGCGTACAGCAGGAGATCCGGCCGGCCGCTCGGCGCGAGCCGCGATCCGATCTCGTCGGTGGGAAACACGCCCAGCGGCGGATGACTTGGCGGCGTGCCCCACGTGGTGTGCGTGGCGATCAACGTCGGCCGCGTGACCGCGTGCAGCACGCGGCGAAACGCCATCGGATCGACGCGCGCGTTGTACTGCGGTCGCTCGCGCGCGAAGTTGCCCGCGACCGCCGGTCCCATCTGCGTGAGCTTCACGCGCGGGATCAGATCGGGGCGCTGGATGAACACGGCGTCGAGGTTCGTGAGCGCGCCGAGTCCCACGTACTCGACGGACTCGTGTGCCTCGAGCACCGCGATGATGCGCGCGACCCCATCGGTAGCGACCTCGAGGTCGGGCACGAGGCCCGCGTCGTCGGCGAGATCCGTGGTGCGCTGCTTGAGGCTCGGCAGTCCCGCCGCGACCGCGATGTTGCCGCCGGCGAGCGCGACGACGTGGCGGAGAAACCGCGCCTTCGCATGGCGGGTGGTCTCGTCGTTGCTGACCAGCAGCGCGGCTCGGAAGATCTCCGGATGACGCGCGACGAGAATGGCGACACACGTGTCGTCGGGGTCCGTACCCGCATCGCTGTCAACGATCATCATCGCGCGGCCGCCTCAGCGGCCTGAAGTGCATCGTCGAGCGGAGACGTGTCGTCGCCCACCATCCACGTGTCCTGAAAGCGGCCTGCGATCACGTCCGTGGTGCCCGCGGTGAACACGCAGCCGTTGTCGTTACCGTGGTGGCACCACACGTCGTAGACGTGCACTCCGTTCTCCCACGCTTCGTGGACGACAAGGCCGTGCGCGGCGAGGTTGCCGTCGTCCCAGTCGATGTCGTCCTCGTCTTCCGGCTCGGGTATCGGCTCGTCGCGAAGTCGCGAGTCGGCGGAGCGGTCAACGCCGTCGAAGTGGCGTCCGACAACGACGAGTTGCTCGCGCTGCAACGGCGTGAGCTCCTCGACATCGACCGGGCGGCGGGTAGCGCGAAATTCGAGCATCGTCAGGGGAGCGGGGCGAACCAGACCCGCTTCGTGTAGCGGCCGCAGTACGCGGTCCACGACTGCCGGCGGAGCCGAAGGATTCCGCCGTCGGTCCCGGAGGCGCTGGATCGCCCGTCGGTGATCCCCGCGCGCTTCGCGGCTTCATCGATCAACGCGACGCAGCCGTCATCCTCGAGCCGAACCGGTGCACTCGCGGCCGCGAGCATGACCGTGAACATGTCCTCCGATCGCTGCTCGAACACGAACAGGGCGCCATGCACGACCACCTCGGCCTGGAACTTCTCCTCGTCCGACCGCAGACGCACGTCGGACTTCGTGCCGCCCTTCACGAACTGGAAGTCGAACATGCCCGTCCCGCCGGCACTGCCGACCACGACCTCGTGGTTGCTCTTCGCGAACGTGATCGAGATGCCGCTGAGCCTCGCCGTCGCCCCCAGGAACAACAGCGCGCCCGCTCCGCCGACCGGTGGCCGGACGAGCAGCTCCGCAGGCATCGCCGCCGCCACCACCGGAGCTTGTCCGGCATCGAGCGTGACTGCCGCGGGCACCGGAGCCGATGCCGGCATCGCCGCCAGTTCCCGAGGTTTCGGTGGCGCCGCCGGCGGTGTCGCGCTGCACGCCGTCAGAGCAATCAGGACAGCGCAAAGCGGGAGGCGGATCACGACTCCACGGTAACCCGAATGGGCGTGACTCGCGTGCGTTGCGCGGCCGGCGCGGTCGCAGCGCCGTGTGGGTGATCGCCTTCGATAAGGTGACATTCCGGCGCCATGGCATACTCCGGATGTGGCGCATCCCTCGACGAAGCAGCTCCTGCAGCAGCTCATCGACGAGCTACCGGATGACGCGACGATCGCGGACGTCCAGTACCGGCTGTACATCATCGACGCGGCGAATCGTGGCCGAGACGAGATCGCCTCAGGATCCGGTATTCCGCACGCGCGGGTCGCAGCAGAGTTGAGGGCAAAGTGGGGACGGGCCACCGAGACCTGATCTGGGCTCCATCGGCGGACGCGGATCTCGACCGCGAACAGCGCTGACCGCGCGCATCCTCGCGTGGCACGTCGACCAGCTACCCCCCGGCCCGATGCGCGACTCCGAGCTGCTGTTTCCGTCGACCTCGGATGGATGGCGATCGCCGACCTGCCTCGACAAGCCGATCCGCCGGATCGCGAAGGCGGCCGGGATCGCGAAGCATCTGTCCGCGAAGTTCATGCGGCGCACGTTCCAGGATCTGGGGCGCGCGGCCGATGTTCACGATCTCATGGTCCGCCGATCAGCGGCAGATGCAGGATCACTACAGCAGCGTCGCGCCGACCGAGGTCCGGGTGGGCTCCCGAAGCTCATGTCGATCGCTGGATTCCGGGAAGCGCTCGCGGGGGTAATAGAGCGTCCTTTCCTAGCGCGAAGGCGTAGTAAAGCGCGCTTTCCCTAGCTCATCCATGTTCCGGAGGTCCACCTTATGCACTCATCCATGCTATCTTAGAAACGTTATACATTCATGCATGAGGTTTTATGCGTTCTGCCATGGAAGATGTTCTACCTGCCAAGCTACGCCGCGGGCTGAGAAAATTTGGCGAGGACATCGGCATCGCACGACGCAAAAGGCGGCTGACCGTCGCCATGATGGCCGAGCGCGTTGGAGTCGCTGAGAGCACGTATTTACGAGCCGAGAAGGGCGACCCCAAAGTCGCCTTTGGTGTGTACGCAATGGTCCTGTTCGTTCTTGGCTTCGGCGATGCGATTGCCGAGCTGATCGACGCTCGCAAGGACGACCAAGGACTTCTGCTCGATGTCGAGCGGATGCCGAAACGCATCCGTGCAAAAAAGAACCCGACGCCGCTATGAAACGCACGATCCAGGTCTTTGTCGGCGAAACGCCCGTGCGCGTAGGAGTCATCCATCACGATTCCCAAGGCGCTCGGCAGAGTGCTGCCTTCGAGTACGCCCCCGATTGGCTGGCTTCGCCCGACGGCTTTGCCATCGCACCTGACCTTCGCCTCGTCGCAGGCCCTCAGTTTCACAAGCCGACGCGAGATGGATCTGTCTTCCACGACCCGATCGTAGACACGGAGCCGGACGGCTGGGGGAAGTCCATCATCCTGCGCGATCATGCCAAGCGCCTATCTCAGGGGGCGTGGCACTTCCCTCGGCGGGCTGCGGCCGAAGTGCACTGTCCTCGACGACGACGGGCGCCTGTCCATCGGCAAATTTCCAAGCGTCCAGGACCAGCGCGCGGTTACGAAGGGAGAGGTACTCGCGTTGCGCCTTGCGAAGCGCGCCGGCATCAACGCGGCGGATGCGCGCTTGGTGGATTCCGATCGCGTGGCGGTCGCGCTCATCCATCGGTTCGACAGGACCGAGCGCGGTCGCATCATGTACATCAGCGCGGCCACTATGCTCGGAGTCGACACCACCATGCCGGGCGAGCACTCATACACCGAAATCGTCGACGCGATTCGGGCGCATGGCTCCGCTGCGCAGGTCGACATCGACGAGCTGTTTCGCCGCATCGCGTTCTCTATCCTGATCACGAACGTCGATGACCACCTGCTGAACCACGGCTTCTTGCACGTGCACCATGGGCAGTGGCAGCTCGCGCCCGCGTTCGACATCAACCCGTTCCCCGACCGCGTGCGCGAGCTAAAGACGTGGATCTCGGAGGAGACCGGGCCCGCAGCCTCGATCGAAGCACTCATGTCCGTTGCGGCATACTTCCGTGTTGATGATGAACGAGCCCGACAGATCGTTCATGAGGTCGAGGCGTCGGTCGGGCGTTGGCGTGAGGAGGGCAAACAACTCGGAATGTCTGACGCCGAGCTCGACCAGTTCACCGACGCATTCGAGCACGAGGAGCGCGCTGTGGCGCAGAAGCTCGGCGAAGGATGAAGCGGATCTCAGGGACGATCGACCAACCGCTCGCGATCCCGCACCAACACGATGAGCTTTTCAAGCGAGCGTTCATGCCAGTGGTAGACGGTCGTTCGCGAGGCACGACCGCAGCCCTCCGCTAAGCCCGCTGGCGTGGACAGCGGGCTTGGTCGCAGCTGGACCAGCGGGGTCAGTTCGACGCGATGGCGCCGCTGTCGGCATCACTCGAAACCCGCGAGGACGCTCGGCTTGGTTCTCCCGTCTCGCGCCCGCCAAGCAGAAGGCCTGCCAGGCCCCGCATGATGGTCGCGAGCGTGTCGCGCGACGGCATGGCGAACGAAAGCCGGCGCTTGCCTGATTCGTCGGCGACGATCTTCGCGTCGAACGTCGCGCGCAGCTCGTCCTTGAACGCACCGTCCCCTCCGCGCTCTCCCACGATCTCGCCAAGGAGATCGAGCGCCGCGCGCACGAGCGTGTTCCCGGCCGTCGCCAGCCGATCGTTGGCCACGGCCAGCGACGCCGTCTCCTTCACCGTCTCGTCGAGCGGTGCTTCGGGTCTTGCGCCGAGGAGGATCTCGAGCTTCTCCTTGATGTCGTCCGATTGCGTTCGAACGTCCACCTCGGCGACCCGTGAATCGGGATCGAGCGCGGCCATCGCCAGCTCGCGCTTGGACGACAACGTGGTCAGGAGGTTCTCCTCGAGCGTCTGCTCGGTGACGAGGACGAACACGCAGACGGGCTGGGTCTGCCCCATGCGGTGTGCGCGTGCGATGCGTTGCTCGAGGACGGCGGGGTTCCAGGGCAAGTCGACGTTGATGACCGTGTTCGCCGTCTGGAGGTTCAGGCCGGTGCTTCCGGCGTTGGTCGTCAAGAACAGCCGGATCTTCTCGTCCGACTGGAACTGCGACACGAGCGCCTGCCGCTTCTTCTGTGGAACGGAGCCGTCGAGGCGGACGAAGCCGAGCTTTCGCTTCGCGAGCAGAGGCTCGATCAGATCCAGCATCGTCGTCCACTCCGAGAACACGAGGACCTTGCGATCCGGCTCGGCCGCGATCCCGTCGAACAACTCGCCGAGCCTCTCCAGCTTTGTCGACCACCCCGGCTTCTGCTTGTCGACGAGGAACGTGCTGTCGGCCGCCATCCGGCACATCAGGAGCGCCATACGGAGGCGAAGCAGATCCATCTCGGTCAGGTAGGGCTTGCGCACGATCTGGGCGACCGTCTGCATGTGCGCGTCGTGCAGCGCCTTCTGCTCGTCGGTCGGCGGGATCCGCACGATCTCGACCGTGCGAGGCGGTAACTCGAGCCGGACCGACTCGCGCGTCCGCCGTAGCAAGATCGGCCGTAGCCGCTCGCGGAGATCGTCGAGCTTCTTGAAGCCGAGGAGCTTGCCGTCCTCGTCGCGGCGCTGATGACGGTGCTGGAAGCGAAAGCTCGGGCCGAGCTGATGCGGATCGACGAACGCGACGACGGAGTGGAGATCGTCGAGCCGGTTCTCGAGCGGCGTGCCGGAGAGCACGAGCGCGAACCGCGAGCCGAGCCCCTTCACCACGCGGCTTGTCTTCGCCTCCCAGTTCTTGATGCGCTGGCCCTCGTCGAGGATGATCAGATCCCAGCGTGTCTTTTCGATGTGCAGGATGTCCTTGAGGACCTGTTCGTAGTTGCAGATCGTGAAGAACGCATCGCCCACATACGCGGACGCTCGGCCACGCGCCGGTCCGGATACGATCTCGGTGCTGCGTCCCGAGAATCGCTGGATCTCATTTCGCCATTGCGACTTGAGCGATGCCGGGCACACGACAAGCACCCGGCGAACCTCGGCCTCGCGCGCGAGGAGCTCCGCAACGCCGACGCCCTGGATGGTCTTGCCGAGGCCCATCTCGTCCGCAAGGATCGCGCGCCCCGCGCCGGCCGCGAACGCGATCCCATCGAGCTGAAACGGCAGGAGCGGCTGCCGGAGCAGCGTGGTGCGGAGAGGGTGCTTGTCCGGTGCCCGCCGGATCTCCGCCACGAGCGTGCCGAGCCTCGCCGCCAGCAGGCGGCGCTGGATCAGCTCCTCCGCGTCTGGGGTCACGAAGAACGGGTGCCCTCCCGCCTCCAGCTGGCTCAGCCGGCGGACGAGCTCCGCCGGCTCGATCGGGCTTACCAGCAGCGGATCCACGATCGCGTGAGCTTCGGCCGATAGCCGCTGCGGCACGGCAACCGCGAGCGAGACCCGGTCTTCGTAGCGAAGGTGCACGGTGATCCGCGTGCGCTGATACGGCTTCTTGCGGACGCGGTCCGGGAACGCCTTGGTCGTCCGCGCCAGGACCTTCATGATGTGCTTGCACGTCCCGAGCGTGTTCGTCCTGAAGTCGGGGCACGCGCAGTACGACACCCCCCGCGTCTCGCCGCGCAATGCAACGCGGTAGGTCTTGCCGCTGATCGCGCTCGTGACCCGGTAGTCGGTCCACGGCCTCGACGGATCCGCAGCCTGGATCTTCATGCGCTCGGTCTTCGCGCGCTTCGCCCGCTCTTCGATCGCCCGCTCGACGAGCTCGTCTTCCTCGCGTGGCCTGCCGACCTCCGGCGGAGGAGCCGCGAGGCCGAGGTCGGTCTTGTGCTCCAGCAGGATCGAGAGCAGACCTGCGACGTGCACGCACGCGTTGGTGCACGCGCTGCACTCAGCCTTCAGTCGTCCGCGGGTGGCAGGGTCGAAGACGATCCGCGACGACACCCCGCCGCGCCCCGGCTCCCACGCGATCCGGGCCTGCTCGTCGTCGATCCGGAGATCGTCCGGCGAGGACAGCTCGAGCCGGCCGCCCTGGATCAGCAGTCGTCCCCCATCGGGTCCGAGCATCCTGCACGCCTCGTCGAACGACAGGTGGGAGAGGCGGTCGCGCATCGACAGCTCGGCAGAAGGCTTGGCCAGCAACACCAGCGTGGTAGCCGAACCCTGTGACACCGACCGGCGCCTCTTGGTACGTAACGCCCATGGCGTCGAAGAACCTTGCCGACTGGATCGCCGCACGCAAGCGGCACGGTCTGTCGCACGCGCAGGTCCAGATGGCCCGCGAGCTCGGCATGAACCCGAGCAGCCTGGGGAAGCTCGACAACCACCGCCAGGAACCGTGGAAGGCCCCGCTGCCTCAGTTCATCGAGCGACTCTATGTCGAACGGTTCGGGCGTGAACGGCCCGAGGTCGTCCTCTCGATCGAGGAGCGCATGCGCGCCACGGATACCAAGAAGGCGGAGAAGCGTGCGCGCCGGCTCGCTCTTCGCAAACGCACCGGGTGACGAACCGCTTCCGGAAATGGAGCGCTGCAGTCGGCGTCGACGGTTCTGGTGCAGGCTTGAAATCAGCCGCGCTTGGCGGTGGCCCTCGAGGGCGCACGCCGCGTTCGATGACCCGCAATCGCCCCCGCAATCGGCGGACAGTCAAAGCTGCCGGGAGCCGGCAAAGGACGCACGCCCTCACGGGGAACGTAGGAACCGGGACGAGTCGCAGGGCGCACCCGAAAAATCGGCCAAGCCCGAGTCGGTAGTTCGCGGTCCGTCATCAACGCAAAGACCCAGGAAGACGATTACCCCTTGATGCCGCGCGGGTCGTTGCCGTAGCTCAGTTTCTGCGCGATCTTTCCGTCTTCGGTCTTGATCACGAGCTCGCCTGCCTTGTTGAACACGTCCTCGCCCACTTGTCGCACTCAACGCGTAGAGCGCCAACCTGCCGCAACTCGCGCTCCTGGCCGCGTGGGCCCCACAGGTGAGCCTGGACGATGATGAGGTCGTCGGCAGGATCGAACGTGTTGAGGATCATGGCCCCGCGTGCCACAGAGGATCGACGTCGCTCTTGATGAGCTTCCCCGTGAAGAAGCACCCAACCGAACGGCGGTTCGTCGCGCGCAACTCCTTCTCGTGTGTGTCGCCGCCTTGCGCTCCGCGAACGTGGCGATGACCTCGGCTGAACGCAAAGTCGGTTCGATTGACCCACGCGATGTCAGCGAGGGCTACCCACTGGTTGGGATAGCGCACGCAGATCTCGTTCCACGTGAGGTGCGCGACGGGCGCGGCGGATTGGCTCGTGACCATGATTGGAAGCCTCCGCTCACCACGAAGTTTATCAAGTTTCCGAGCGGCTCTTGGTGCGCCGGGATCGGCGCGGACTCATGGAGATCCTCGAGCACCACGTGAACGGGGTCGGCCGGTGGTGATCGCGCTTCGGTCGACGAGAGCTCGAAGGCGTCTGACGCGGGGTGATGAAAAACAAGCCGGTGGTGATGATCACCACCTGGGGCCCCAAAGGAGCTTGACGATGAAGACCGGATGATCAATGGTTACGCAGCTCTGCGGGATTAACTCAGCGGTAGAGTGTCAGCTTCCCAAGCTGAACGTCGTCGGTTCGAATCCGATATCCCGCTCTACAAAACCGAGTAACGACGGCCGGTTGGCGCTTCGGTCAGCTCGCTAGCTTCTCGACGACCTCCGAAACCCCACCTT
>JACCRC010000393.1 GCA_013813765.1 Deltaproteobacteria bacterium
ACCGTGCACATCGCGTATGGTGAGGCGATCGCGATCCTCGCCGGCGACGGGCTGTTGACGCAGGCCTTCGAGACGCTCGCCGAGCTGGGCGCGCGGGCCGGAGCGGCCGTCCAGGTGCTCGCGCGGCGCGCGGGGCCCAAGGAGCTGCTCGCTGGACAGGCGATCGACCTGACCGCGACGTCGGCGGAGCTCGCGACGATCGACGCGGTCGAGCGGCTGCACGCGGCGAAGACCGGCGCGCTGTTCGCCGCGGCGGCGGAGCTGGGCGCGATCGCAGCGGGAGCGCCGGAGGATACCTGCCGTGCGCTGGGTCGCTATGGCATGGCGATCGGCGTCGCATTCCAGCACGCGGACGACCGCGACGATGGCGAGTTCGGCGACCTCGCGGATACCGCGGCGGAGCGCATACACCTGCTCGGCACAGAAGCACGAGAAATCGCCGCTGCCCTCGGAGCCCGGGGGGAGCGACTTGCCGCGATCGCTGCGTGGTTCGCGTCCAAGGCGTGACGCGGTACTGCTACGATGAAGCCAGTGGGAGATTGCTGGGACGAGGAAACGGGGGCCGAAACGGCCGAGCTGACCGCCGTTCCCAAGGATAGCCAGCTGCGCAAGCGGCCGTGCCTCACGGTACTGACGGGTTCCTCCACCGGGCAGCTGTTCAAGCTGCCGCGCGGCGAGGCGAACATCGGCCGCTCGACCGAAGCGGTCGTGCGGATCACGGATGATGGCGTGTCGCGCCACCACGCGCGGCTGCGCCTCGAGACCAACAAGCAGTGGGTCGAGGATCTCGGCAGCCGCAACGGCACGTACGTCAACGGCATGAAGATCGAGGAGCGCACCGCGCTTCACGACGGCGACAAGATCCAGGTCGGTCGCACCACGGTGCTGCGGTTCGCCTATCACGACGAGATCGACGAGTCGTTCCACGAGAACCTCATGTCCTCGGCGCTGCGCGACCCGCTCACGCGGCTGTTCAACAAGCGCTACTTCCTCGACCGGCTCGATAGCGAGCTGAAGTTCGCGCGCCGTCACGAGACGAGCCTGTCGCTGCTGATGCTCGACCTCGATCATTTCAAGTCGATCAACGACACGCACGGTCACCTCGCAGGCGATGCGGTGCTGGTCAAGCTCGCCGACGTGCTGACCAAGGCCGTGCGCAACGAGGATGTAGTCGCGCGGTTCGGCGGCGAGGAGCTCGGAATCATCCTGCGCTCGATCCCGCTCGATCCCGCGCTGCACCTCGCGGACCGGCTGCGCAAGCTGGTCGAGCAGACCGTCACCGAGTTCGGCGGCCTCCAGCTGCGCGCCACCGCCTCGATCGGGGCGGCCGGCTTCCCGACGACCCGCGCGGAGACGATCGACGAGCTGATCGAGGCGGCCGACCAGGCGCTGTATCGAGCCAAGGACCTGGGGCGCAACCGCGTGGGCCGGCTCACGCTGCGCTAGCAATCCCCATTCCGGTTCCGGTTCCGTATTCCCTATGACCGGGCGCACCGCATCGGTCTGCTCGCCCCGCGTTTGCAGCGTCGGGCCAGCGGTCCGCGTCGTAGTCCGACCTCGCGTAACCCGCACACAGCTCGTGGCAATAGGGAACAGGGAACCGGGAACAGGGAATACGGAATTTGTCCCACCCCGTCGACGTTGCTAGGGTCAACGCATGCGTGGAGCCTTGCTCGTGTTTGCTGTCGCGGCGTACTCGACCACCGCCGCGGGCGACACGCCGCCGGCGCCGGTGCCGGCCTCCGCTCCAGCCCCCATCGCCGCTCCGCTGTCGGAAGCCATGGCGCAGCCGTACTTCCAGTCCGGCGATGCGAAGAAGGGCGCCACCGAGTTCGCGCTGCAGCGCTACAAGGAAGCGCGCACCGCGTTCGAGGCCGCGAGGAAGACCGCGAAGGGCGACGATGCCGCGCGCCTCGACGTGATGCTGGGCCTGTGCAACGAGGAGATCGGGAACTGGTCGCGCGCCGCGCAGCAGTTCGCCTCGGCGCAGCAGGGCCTGCCGCTGCTCTCCGACTACCTCGGCTTTCACCGCGCGAAGGCGCTGTACTTCAACAAGCAGGGCGCCGAGGCGCTCGCGGCCGCGCAGAAGGTCGCGGCAGACTCGATCGTCGGCGCGGATGCGGAGCTGCTCGCGGGCGACGTGCTGCGGGGTATGAACGATCCGGCCAAGACCGCCGCGCACTACAAGGACTACCTCACGCGCCGGCCCGACGGTCCGCGGCGATCGGAGGCGCGGTTCCGCCAGGCCGAGGCACTCGAAGCCGCGAAGCTCGAGCAGGCCGAGGCGATGCGCCTGTACCGGCAGATCACGATCGATGATCCGCTGAGCTCGTGGGCGAAGAAGGCGACCGAGCGGCTCGCCACGCTCGCGCCGAAGGCGCTCGAGGCGCTGACCGCCGCCGAGCACATCACGCGCGGCAAGGAGCTGTTCGATTCGATGCGCAACCCGGAGAGCGAGGCAGCGTTCGCGAGCGCGCTCGCCGATCCGAAGATCTCAGCCGCGGACAAGTGCATCGCGGCGTATCACCGCGGGCAGAGCCGCTTCAAGGCGCGCGATCGCAAGGGCGCCGCGCCGATGTTCGAGGAGGCCGCCGAGGCGTGCAAGGCAGCCGCGAACAAGGACCTCGAGATCAAGAGCCACTACCAGGCCGGCCGCAGCCGCGCGTTCATCGGCGAGCACCAGACGGCGATCACCGCGTACCAGACCGCGCAGAAGATCGATCCGAAGCACAGCTACTCCGACGACGCGCTGCTCCGCGAGGGCGAGGAGTGGACGAGCCTGAAGGACGAGAAGAAGGTGATCGAGGTCCTGTCCTCGCTACCGAAGAAGTTCCCCGCCGGGGACAACGTCGCCGAGGCGATGTGGCGGCTCGGTTGGCAGGCGTGGAAGGCAAAGAAGTACGACGACTCGATCAAGTGGTGGAAGAAGCAGATCGAGCTCGTCCCGCACGACGACAACTACTTCGGCGAGGGCCAGGCGCAGTACTGGCTCGGGCGCGCGTATCAGGTGAAGGGCAAGAAGGACGATGCGATCGCGTCGTGGGAAGCCGGCATCCGACAGTACCCCGTCGCGTACTACGCGCTGCAGGGTCTCAACCGGCTGCGCGAGGTCTCGCCGGGCAGGTACGAGAAGCTGGTCGCCGAGCTCTCGGCGGATCCGAAGGGCTTCGATCCGAAGGCACCCGCGTTCACGTTCTCGGCGCGCCCCGAGTGGGCCGCGCCTGGGTTCCAGCGTGCGATGGAGCTCTTGCGCCTCGGGCTCGGTCAGCCCGCCGAGGCGGAGCTCAAGAAGCTGAAGCTCACGCCGCCGGGCGACAAGAAGCGCGTCGACGATCCCGCGACGATCGAGAAGCTGTGGGCGATCGCGTTCCTGTACGACAAGGCCGGCCGCTACGCGACCTCGCACTGGCCGACACGCTGGCATGTCCTCGACTACCGCCGCAGCTGGCCGAACGGTGCGAACCGCTCGCGCTGGCTGATCGCCTACCCGCTCGCATACGAGGAGCTGCTGCGCCGCCACGCGCAGCTGAACAGCACGCCGTTCGCGATGCAGATCGGCATCGTGCGCGAGGAGAGCGCCTTCGATCCGCGCACGGAGTCCTATGCGAACGCATGGGGACTGACGCAGATGATCCCGCCCACGGCGAAGGACTTCTCGAAGGGCACGAACATCGCGCCGACGCGCGAGAACATGTTCGACCCGGAGATGAACGTCACCGTCGGTGGCCGGTTCCTGGGACATCTGTTCAAGCGCTACAGTGGCTTCGCGCTGCTCGTGCCGCCCGGCTACAACGCCGGCCCCGGCGCCGTGCGGAGGATGCTGAAGGTGCGCGGCACGTGGGCCGCCGACGAGTTCATCGAGGGCATCGTCGACGATCAGGCGCGCAACTACTCCAAGCGCGTGCTCGGCACGTACTTCACGTACTCGTGGCTCTACGAGAAGACGGTCCCGACGCTGCCGCTCAAGATCCCGACCGAGCTGCTGCCGAAGCCCTGATCGTCACAGCTTGTACTTCACGAAAGCGCCGATCTCGAAGCCATCCGCTCGCCACGACTCGTAGGTGACCTTGTTGGCCCCGGCCATGTCGGTGGTCAACACCGGTGTCACGATGCGGTAGGTGGCTCCGATTCCGATCACGAGGTGCCGCGACAGCTGCGGCATTCCGTATGCAATCGAGGCGCTCGGAGTTACCAGGTTCGCCAGCAGCGGCCAAGAGTCGTAGCTGATGCCGGTCGTCGGACGCTTCTTGATCTCGGCCAGCGGCGCCAGCAAGTCGAACAACGAGAAGTGCAGTGCGAGATAGTGCCTCGTCGTATAGTAGAGAATCGGCCGTGCGCTCAAGAAGCGCACAGCAGCCGTCGTGCGAATCTCTGAATACGAGCCACCCATTCCGTACGACGGGCTGAACCCCGCACGAAGCTCGAGATCGGGGAGCAACCGATGCGTCCAGTTAGATCCACGGTCCATACCGCCGAGCGCCGCGACATCGCGTAGAACATCGACGGCCGCGTTGCGGAATGCCGCGCGCGAGCCTTCGGCAGGCGTACCGTCGGTCGCAGCGTCGAGGAAGTACGTTACCAGCGAGTCAGCGAAGCGGCGGTAGACGACATACCGGCAGTCGGACTGGTACGTGTTGTCGAACTTCATGTCGGGGACGTCGCATTTCTTGTCGCCGATCTCGCGAAACAGCAGCGCGATCATCTGGTGCGCGATCTGCCGGTAGTCGGCGTGGGCCGCAGCGTTGATGAGTGGCCAATAACGAGCAGCTCTACCGAATTCCTTATGAAGCTTATTGACCGCAGCGCACAGCTTTGTGTTGGTGACGGTGGTCATCGTGCATATCGAGGAGAGTGCCCCGTCAACGCTGACGAGCTGATCCACGATCAGGGAGAGCTCGAGCTTGTTCTCCGCGCCCGAGATCGTGCGCCAGCTCGTCAGGAGACCGCGCACCGCCTTCACCAGGACCTTCTGGTCCTCACTCCACTTGGTCTCATCCGTGTCGAGCGCCTTGCCGGTGAGCGTTCCGACGAACTTCACCACCAGGCCGAAGGGCTCACCAGGTTCCATGGGTTGCCGGTGCAGTAGCTCCGCGAACGCGAGCGCTCTCTCGGGAATTGCGCTCGCGACCTCGGAAAGGGTCGCGGTGTTCGACTTCACCGCCAGTTGAACCACCGTGGCGACGGCGCGCAGCAAGTGCGCCTTGGCCACGTCGTACTCCTCCCGCAGCGTCGACCGAACGGCGAGCGCCAGCTCGCACTTGAGCGAGCCGTGCACGAGCTTGGCGATGTCCTTCGTCTCTTTGACGGAGCAGACAATGTCGAGCGGTGACGACCGCGTGCCGATGAACTTGTTCGCCTCGAAGTTCTTTCTCACCTGCGGGACACAGCCATTCTCTCCGTCGAGGTCATCTCCCTTGAACGCCTCGCGAAGCGTCGTCTCGTTTGGATTGTTCGCCACGGTGTTGTCGGCGCCGTTCCTGGCGACCAGGAAGGCACCCACGGCGTTGCTCTGCAGGGTCTTCTTCTCGCTCGCATCGTAGAGCAAGCCGTTGACGGTCTCGTAGACCTGAAACGCGGCATAGTCCTCGGACTCGCGTCTGATCGCCGAACGTAGAGAGCCGTACTGATGCGCATAGATGCGCTGGAGACTCTCCTGATAGTGATAGAGCATCGAGAGCAGATATCGATCCCCCTTGATGTCCACGGTGAAGTCGGCAAGCGGACCGTCGCACTCCCCGCTCGCACACGGCTCGCGCCTTCCGTGGCAGACGAGACGCGGGATGATCTGACGTGAAAGTTCGTCGGTGATCAGCTCGGTGATCACTGCCTTGGCGTCATCGTAGACTGACGTCGCGATGTCGGCGCGAGCATCCGCAGCACTCCCCGCCACCAGCACAGCTACGAGCGCGACTAGTTTGGTCATGAGACCACACTAGGCGATTGAAACTCGCTGCGGAATGCAGCAAAACGCTGCACCCGCGCTCGTCATCGAGCCATCAAATGACGATCACTTGGGAGGCATGCGCAGGCCGCCGTCGAGCCGGATCGTCTCGCCGTTGAGATAGCCGGTCTCGACGATCGCCGCGACCATGGCGCCGTACTCGGCCGGATCGCCGAGGCGCTTCGGGAACACGACGTCCTTCGCCAGCGCGGCGCGGACCTCCTCGGAGAGCGAGCCGAGCATCGGCGTATCGAAGATGCCGGGCGCGATCGTGAGGACGCGGATGCCGACGACGCCCAGATCGCGCGCGGCGGGAAGCGTCATGCCAGCGACGCCGGCCTTCGATGCGGCGTAGGCGATCTGGCCGATCTGGCCATCGAATGCGGCGACCGACGCCGTGTTCACGATCACGCCGCGCTCGCCGTGCTCGAGCACCTCGTTCTTGGACATCGCGGAGGCCGCGAGCCGCAGCACGTTGAACGTACCGATGAGGTTCACGCCGATCACGGTCCGGAACAGCTCGAGGTCGTGCGGCTTGCCCGTCTTGTCGAGCGTGCGCGCGGCCCAGCCAACGCCGGCGCAGGACACCGCGACGCGCAGCGGGCCGAGCTTCTGCGCCTCGTCGATGGCGGCCTGTATCTGTTCGGGGTCCGTGACGTCCGCCTTCGCGTAGACCGCGCCCAGCTCCGACGCGAGCGCCTGACCGCGCGCCTCGTCGCGATCGACGATGACGGCCTTCGCGCCGCCACTGACCAGCCTGCGCACCGTCGCAGCTCCAAGACCCGACGCACCACCGGTGACGAGAACGACCGCTCCCTGCAGCTTCATGCCGGCAGTTATACGTCTACTGCTCGTCGCAGACGACGCCGAGCGAGCCGTAGATGCCGAGGTCGCGATAGATCACGTAGCGGTTCCTGGCCGGCTCGAGCACGACCAGCTCGACCTTCTTGCTGCCCTTCTTCCAGAACGCCTTGCCGTCCGCGCCGGCGACGATCTTCAGCTCGCCGCTCTTCGTCGAGTAGATCTCGCCCGCGCTGTCGCTGACGATGTTCGTCATCGAGAGCTCCTTCATCGAGCCCTTCTTGCCCATGAACACGCGGTGACCCTTGCCGCCGTACTCCTCGCGCCGGATGTCGACGTAGAAGTAGACACCGTCGTCATCGCGCGCGAGGAAGTGCGCACTGCGCTCCCACAGCGGCGGGTAGAACGTGGCCTTCATCAGCACGGCCTTCGCCTGATCCGGCGCGAGCGGCACGAGCTTCTGGTGGTTCTCCTCGCCGGTCTTGCAGCGGACCTCGGCGCCCTTCGTCGTGTTCGTCACCGAGGCCTGCGCGAGGCCTTTCACGCGCGGTGACCAGATGGCCCACGAGAGCTCGTCGCCGCTGACGCCGGAGCCGATGATCCGCTGCTGGTACATCGCCTTGCCGGTGCCGTAGAACACCCACTTCTCGATGTCCTCCTTGATCGCGAGCGGCTTCGGCGTGACGAAGTAGTTGCCTACGTCGTCCTTGTAGACGTCGAGCTTCTCGATCATCGGCTTGATGTCGATCGGCGTCTTCAGGGCCTTGCGGTCGGCGTACGCGCTGCCGGCGAGCAGCAGCACCACCGCGACGCCTAGATGTTGTCGCACAGCGTTCCCGTGAACTTGTAGATCCCGAGGTCCTTGAAGATCAGCGGCGAGTTGACGTCGGTGTCGAGCTTGATCAGATCGGTCTTCTTCTCGCCCTTCACCCACCTCGTGTTGGGAGTGGTCTGGTTATCCGTGGTGTTCACGAGGCGAAGGTCGCCGGTCTTCGTCGAGAAGACCTGCCCCGCGCTGTCACTCGCGACGTCGGTGAGCGCGAGCTGCTTCATCGCGCCCTTCTTGCCGACGAACACGCGGAAGCCCTTGCCGCCGTGCGCCTTGTCGAGGCGATCGACGTAGTAGTAGATGCCGGAGTCATCGCGCGCGAGCAGGTGTGGACGACGGACGAGCGCGGGCGACAGGAACTGATACTTGTCGAGGATCGCCTTCGCCTTGTCGCCGGTGATCTCGGTGAGCACGGCGTCGTCCCTGCCGTCGCACCACCGCATGAACGTGCCGTCGTCCTTGCGCGTGATCGCCGCCGGGCGGAGGTCGGGAATGCGCGGTGCCCAGGTGTTGAGCGACCAGGCATCCCCGTTCCGCGAGCGGCCGGTGTTGATCTGCTCGTAGAGCTGCTTGCCGGTGCCGTAGAACACCTTCGCGTCGGACCCGCTGGGTGGCTCCGCGAAGACGACATAGGTGCCACCCGCCTTGTCCTGGAATACCTGCAGCTTGTCGCGCAGTGCCTTGATATCGACGGGAGTTGGCTTGGGATCGGAATCCTTGGCCGGTTGCGCGGCGGCAACAGGGGACAAGACCACCAGGATCCCGGCGACGACCCAACCTCGTGCACGCATCGGTGTCTCATTATACGATCGTGCTGATGGGGAATTCACCCGCCCGCTCGGTCATCGACGTGGGCTCGGTGATCGACAAGTACGTGATCGAGGCCCTGATCGGTCGCGGCGGGATGGGTGCGGTCTTCTTGGCCCGTCACCGCAGCCTCACGGACAAGAAGGTCGCCATCAAGGTCCTCCACGCGGAGATCCTCGACCACGACATCCAGCTGCGGTTCAAGCGCGAGGCCCAGATCGCCACCCGCGTGAACCATCCCAACATCGTGGAGGTCCACGACTTCGACGTCACCCCCGATGGAGTGCCCTACCTGGTGCTCGAGTACCTCGAGGGTCAGACACTGGCGCAGCGCATCGCACACGGTCCGCTTCCGCTCGATCAGGCGATGTCGATCCTCCGCCAGGTGAGCTCTGCGCTCGCCGCCGCCCACCGCGAGGGCGTGGTCCACCGCGACCTCAAGCCGCAGAACATCTTCCTCGTGCCGTCGGAGGTCGACGGGCGCGTCGTCGAGGTCGCGAAGGTCCTCGACTTCGGCATCTCGAAGTGGCGCGGCTCCGAGACCGTGAAGACGCAGGAGAGCGCGCTGCTCGGCACGCCGCAGTACATGGCGCCGGAGCAGGCGACCGGCCGTCACGATGCGGTGGACCAGCGAACCGACATCTTCGCGCTCGGCTCGATCACGTACGAGATGCTGTGCGGTGGCCCAGCGTTCACCGGTGCCTCGATCCCCGAGGTCGTGTTCAAGGTCGTCTACGAGCAGCCGGCTCCGATTCCGAGCACGGTTCCCGACAACGTCGCCGCGGCGATCCGCAAGGCGATGTCCAAGCCGTCCGACGAGCGGTTCGCGTCGGTGTCGGACTTCGTCGAGGCGCTGACCGGCTCCGCGCTCATGACGTTCCGGCCCTCGCTGGTGACGAAGCCGCCCAGCGAAATCGGCTTCGCGAGCGGCTCGAAGAAGCTCGCGAACTTCGACGCGCTCGGCGACACGATGGGCTCGGGCGACTACAGTGCCAACGCGCCCCCGACGGCGCCGTCGACGAGGCCCGGGCTCGCGGTAGCGCCGCCGGTGCTCGGCAACGCGCCGACGGTGGACTCCGTCAGGACCCGGGCGACACCGACACCGGTGGTCGCGCGATCGGGAGGTCCGCAGTGGTGGATCCTCGCCGGCATCGGGGCGATCGCCGCGACTGTCGCGATCATGTACTTCGTGATGAAGCGGTCCGACTCGGCGCAGCAGGCCGCGAGTCCGCCGGCCGCCGACGCCGCCGTGCAGGTCGCGAAGGTCACGCCCGACGCGGCGGTGGTGACGCCGGGCCCGACGAAGAATCCGAACCAGGCGGCGATCGACAAGGCGATCGCCGACGAGAAGGCTCACGCCGACTTCGAGGCCCGCATCGGAGCAAAGGTCGACGCGCAAGCGAAGCTCGTCGACGAGCTGAAGGCAGCGAAGCTAAAAGCTGCGCAGGCGGCGGAGGCCGCGAAGCGGCAGGGAAAGCAGCCTCCACCCCCGCCCGACCGCGGCATGCCGCCGCCGCCCCCGCCCGACGAAGGACAGAGCGAGGAGGACGAGGACGTGCGCGAGAACCTCCAGCGCGCGAAGGACGCGTACGCGAACGGTGACCTCGATCTCGCGGATCGGCTCGCGAACCTGGTGATCAACCGCGGCGGTCCCCGCCAGCGCGTGCAGGGCGCTCGCATCAAGGGTCTCGTCGCGTGCCAGAAGAAGGATGTCGAGCTCGCGAACACGGCGCTCAATCAGCTCGTTCGAAGCCCGGCTCTGCGCCGCGAGGTCATCGAGGTCTGCCGGTCGCGCGGGCTCGACGGCCTGCGCTGATCAGTGCAGCAGCACGAGCACGCGGCGGTGCAGTCCGTCGGACGTCTGGATGTCGAGATCGACATACCCGCCCGCGCCGTTCACCCGGTTCGAGATCGCCGCGCCGGCCGCGAGATCCGTTTCCACGCGCCGGTCATCGACGGCGACCACGCGCTCGCCCGGTAGGAGCCGGATCAGCGCCGTGACCTCGGCGCCGCGAACGCCGGGCGCGACATCGACGATCGTCGCCGCGGCGGTCGGTACTGGCGGTGACTCCGTCATCGCGATCGTCGGCACCGGCGCGGGGCGCGTGGGCTCCAGCCTGACGAGGAACATCACGCAGGCACCGAGGAGGCCGATCGTCAGCGAGCGGAACAGGAACATGCCCGGTTCTTCTGCAACGGGCTCGCCAGTTGCGCCGCGCGGGATGCCGCGGTGTTAGCGATCGGAGCGCACCGGCGCGCTGCCAGGGTGGCACGCGCGCGGACGCGGTGTTGTCACTTGCGCAACTGCTGCGCGAGGTAGTTCTGCTCGCCGATCTGGCGGATGAGCTCCAGCTGGGTCTCGAGCCAGTCAGCGTGCTCTTCCTCGCCGACGAGGATCTTCGTGAACAGGTCCTCGGTGCCGTTGTCGCCTGCCTTGCGACAGGCGTCGATGCCCGCATTCAGAAATGCAATCGCCGTCTTCTCGACGCCGAGGTCGCTCTCGAGCTGTTCCTTGACGGTCTCGCCGACGTGCAGCTTGTGGTAGCGCTGCAGATTTGGAACACCCTCGAGGAACAGGATGCGGCTGATCACCTGATCGGCGTGCCGCATCTCGTCGATCGACTCCTCGCGGATCTTCGCGCCGAGGCGCTCGTACCCCCAGTTCTCACACATCTTTGCGTGGATGAAGTACTGGTTGATCGCCGTCAGCTCGTTGGTAAGCAGCTGGTTGAGTAGCTGCAGAACCTCTTCGTTGCCCTTCACGGACGAGAACGTAGCGAGACCAGCTCCGGAGCACAATCGCGCGAGCAGCCCGTATGGGCGCCCTTCGCCTGGAGACGATCCCGAATCTCGTCGACGCACGCCCCGCAGCCGGTGCCGGCTCCGCACTTGCGTCCGATGTCGGCCACCGTGCGCGCCCCATCATCAATCGCAGCATCGACATCGCGGTCGGAGGTGGGGTGGCAGAGGCAAACGAGCATCGGGCTGACATTGATAATGGTATTCAATTCCAATCTCGTCAAGAGCTCCTCGGTGCCTGGCCGGGTAGCCGGCTAACCTGCCGGGATACCTGAGAAGTTGCCCGCCTCGCCGACCCGGACCAAGCTGTACTCCGGATGTACCGGGTGATCCCGATCGCACTTCTGGCCGCGCTCGGCTGCAGCAGCAAGGAGAAGGCGCCGCCTCCTCCGCCGCCAGAGCACGGGCTCGTGATCGTGGATCCGGGTCTCGCGCCACGGAGTCAGCTTCGCTATCAGCTCGCGAAGGGCGTGAAGACCGCGATGGAGGTCTCTGCCGAGATCGAGATGGGCTCGGGGACCGACAAGATCATCTGGCCCGCCCTGTCGATGGGGAGCGAGGTCGTCGCCGAGGACGTGCTGCCCGGCGGCACGATGAAGGTTCGCTACTCGATGCGCTCCGCCACCGCCGTGGATCGGCCGAACCAGCAGATCACCGCGGATCAGATGAACCCGCCGCTGCAGGATCTCGTCGGCATGTCGATCACCGGCACGCTGACGCCCGCCGGTGCGCTCGGCGCGATGGTGGTCGACACCGGAGGCAAGCAGCTCCCTCCGGCGCTCGCGGGTCAGGTCAGCGTGCTGACGCGCGCCCTCGATCGGATGGTGATGCCGCTACCGCCGGAGCCCGTGGGTATCGGCGCGCTGTGGAAGTTCAAGCAGCCGCTCGATCAGACCGGCATCAAGCTCCTCGCGACGACGACGATCAGGGCGACCGCGCTCACGCCCACGAGCGTGACGATCGTGCTGACCTCCGAGCTCACCGGGCCCGATCAGGAGACGTCGGCCGCGGGTCCCAAGGTGAAGCTGTCGGCGATCAAGGGCACGATGCGCGGCACCGGCACGATCGATCTGGCGCGCCTCGTACTCACCGGCGAGCTCGTCGCGGATCTGCACATGAACATGACGGCCGACGGCGAGACCGAGAGTGCGTCGATGACGACGACGCTGCGAATGAAGCAGGCGACGGAGCCTGCTCCTCAGGGTGCGCAGAACGCGCCGTAGCGCTTGCACGTGCCGCCGCTGATGTCCTCGCAGCGGTGGTGATAGCCGTCCTGCGCCGAGAACATACACTTGCTCGCCGGCGCGCACGCAGCGCCCCACGACAGGCACGTGCCCTCGCTCGGCGTCGCGCACTGCTTGTACGTGCGGTCGGCCGGGTCGTACATGCAGCTATCGGCCGGCGTGCACGCGGGGCCGAAGTGAAAGCAGCTTCCGCCGCCGCCGTTCGTGCACGTGAAGTATCCGCCCACGCCCGCGTGAAACGCGCAGCTCGGCGCGGGGCAACCGATGTCCTTCGCGACGAGACCATCCGGTGTCGCGGAGCCGCCACCGCCGCCGCCCTTCACCGGGCCCTTCACCTTGCCGTTGCCGTGCTGCGAGCCACCGCCGGCACCGGAGCTCCCGCCCGTCGTCGGGCCGGTCGAGGGCGAGCGCGGACAGGCGGCGAGGAACACGAGGATGGCGATGGCCGCGACGCGCACGACGCGGTTATAGCGTGCCCGCCGTCGGTTCGCCGCATCTACATCGAATCGTGTAGCGTTCCTCGCCAACGAGTCCTCCCGTGCAACTGGCCAACGTCGAGATCCGTCCCGAGCGCGCCGACGATGTCGATGCGATCCGGAACGTCCACATCGCGGCGTTCGCCTCGGATCTAAGCCCGGTTCCGATCGAGGGCGCGCTCGTCGATCAGCTGCGCGCGGACCCTGCCGCGTGGCTCCCCGCGCTCTCGCTCGTAGCCATCGCATTCGACACCGTCGTGGGCCACGTCATTTGCACGCGCGGGTACCTCGACGCGGACGTCCCTGCACTCGCGCTCGGGCCGATCGGCGTGGACCCATCGCACCAGCGGCGAGGGATCGGAAGCGCACTGGTCCGCGCGGTGTGCGCCGCGGCCGAGGATCACGGAGAAGTGCTCGTCGCGCTCCTCGGCGACCCCGCGTTCTACAGCCGCCTCGGCTTCGTGCCGGCGGCCGATCTCGCCATCGCGGCGCCCCTGCCCGGCTGGGCGCGCCACTTCCAGGTCCGACCGCTGGCAGGCTTCGATGCCGTCCACCATCGCGGCACGTTCACGTACCCACGCGCCTTTGGCGCCGACCCCTAGCGGTCGATGCCGCGAAACATCAGTCCATCGCGATCAGCGCGCATCCCCAGCGCGCGCCTGCCGATGGCATCGTCCCGTCGTCCATCTTCTCGTGGAAGATGATCGCGCGCGGAACGACGTCGGTGGCGGCTCCGTCGCCGAGCGTCCACGCCGGGTTCGAGTACGTCAGCGTCCCAGTGCCGCCGGCGGCGATCGTGATGTTTCCGAGATCCCCGAGGTGGCCGTCCGTGGGTGGCAGGTGATGGCCGCCCGCGCCCGTGTCGACGTCATCCCAGTGCGGCCCGGCGTCCGTGCCGTTGTTGCCGCACGACGCGACGTTGTGGATGTGGATTCCGTGCGCGCCCACCGGCGCGGCGGTGATCGTCACCGTCAGGCTGACCGTAGATCCCGACTTCGTGAACTTTGCCGTCCCCGTCACGGTCTGACCGTTCGTCCCCATGAACGTCGCTGACGCGGTCGCGCCGCCGCCGCTACCGCCATCGTCCCCGCATGCCGCGGTCACCGCGACCACCGTCGCCAGACAACTCACGATCCGTCCAATCCTGCGCATGTGTCCCTGCCCCTGGTTAGTGAACGAGCACGATAGGCTGGCCCACGCAGCACCTCAAGTTCCTCATGCCAACCTACTTGCGATCCCGCGAGAGCTGCGCGCGAAGACCGGTACGCGTGATCATCCGGTGCAGGTAGACGCGGTCGACGCCCGCGCAGGCCGCTGCAGCGCTGACGTTGCCCCCCGTTCGCTCGAGCAGGTCGGCAACGTACGTGCGTTCGAAGTAACGGACCCAGCGCTCACGCGCACTTCGAAGCGGAAGGTTCGCGTCGACGAGCGGCGGCTCGGTCTCGGCAGCGGGTGTCTCTCCGGCGAGCGCCTGCTCGACGTACGCTCGGAGCTCGCGCACGTTGCCGGGCCACGGCCCCGATCGCAGCTGGTCGAGCGACTCGGCCGTTTGCAGCTGCGCGGACGCACGCGACGCTTCGGCGCCTATGAAGCGCGCCACCAGCAGCGGGATGTCCTCGAGCCGCTCGCGCAGCGGCGGGAGACGGATGCGAGAGGTAGCGAGCAGCTCGAACAAGTCGGGCAGGAATCGATCGGTGTTGACGTCGATGCGCAAGTTGCGGCGCGACAGCGCGATGATGCGCACGTCGGCATCCTGTTGGGTGTCCGCGCGGCGGACCGCGCGATCCTCGAGTGCGCGGACGAGCATGCGCTGGGTGTTCCGCGCGAGGTTGCCGACCTCGTCGAGTACGAGCGTGCCCCCGTGGCAACGCTCGAGCGCGCCGGGCTGGAGCCCGCGACCGAACAGCATGGCCTCGACCTCGAGCGCCGCCATGTTGCAGTCGATCACGTCGAGCGGGGCATCGCGGCGCGGGGACAGATCGTGGAGCGCTGCGGCCGCAAGATCCTTGCCCGTGCCGCGTTCGCCCTCGATGAGCACATGCGTTGCCCGTCGCGCGCTCTGCGATAGACGCTCGAACGTGATCCGCATGAGCGACGACGCGCCGACGAGACCTCCGAATTGCTCCTGTGGCGCGAGCGCGATCGCGACGGCTTCACCCAGGAGATCGACGCGCAGCTCCGTCTGGCCGATCGACAGGATCGTCGCGCCGCGTAGACGCGCGGACTCCAGCTCGACACCGTCGAGCAGCGTCCCGTTCTTGCTGCCCAGGTCACGGATATGGACCGCGTCGCCTTCGATGACGAGCTCGAGGTGAAACCGCGACACGGTCTTGTCCGTCAGCACGAGATCGGCGGTGCGATGCGTGCCGATCACGATGCGCTCCGATACGCCGCGCAGGTGCGAGCCTGCATCGGGTCCGGTCACGACCTCGACGCGGACGGCTCGGATCGTCGGTGGTCCGCTCGACGGCAGTGCCGTTGTCGGCGTCGATAGGTCAGTCATCGCGAGCTCCGTAGCGGAACGAGCAGCCGTGCGAGCCGGTTCGGTGCTCGCACGGCTTGCGCGGCGAGGTCGCGATCCGCGCGGTCGATCAACGGCAGGTCGCAGAGGAGCTCGCCGCGCCGGCGCCGTGCCGCCGATGCGAACGCCGTCATGTCGGCCGCGACACAGGCGTCGATCGCGGCGGTCAGCAGGCGCGCCGCCTCGTCGCACTCCGTTGCCGCGCCGGCGCGAAGCAGCGCGATGACCGCTGCGGACCACGGCGTCCGATACCTCCCGAGCACGCGCAGGTGCCTGGTGATGTCCTTGCCCGCCGCGAGCGCGCTGCGTGCGCGCAGGTGATGCGCCTCGATCGCGACGGACTGGCAGATGAGCAGACGCGATTGCTCGAGCAGCGGCCACATCGCCTCCACACGTGCATGTGCGGCCTCACCAGCTCCGTCGTAGAGGTCGAAGCTCGCGTGGGCGAGCAAGCCGTAATAGTGCTGGAGGTGGAAGCCGCGTGGCGACCACTCCGCGAGCGCGCGATCGACCTGGACGCGCCCTTGCTCCGTACGATCGGCAACGGCCCACGCGAGCGCGGGGAGGCCCGTGCCGAAGTTCGCGGCGTCGAACCGATTGCCGCGCAGACGAGCTTGCTCCACGGCGGCGTCGACCCGGACCGATAGCTCGCGCAGCTCGCCGAGGTAAAACAGCGACCACATCGACAGCGCCTCGACGCTGCCGGACTCCCATAGCCGGGCGGTGCAGTCATCACGCAGGCGCCGACCGCCTTCCTCGGCGAGCTCGGAGGCGCGACGAAAGTGACCGAGCTGATACTCGGCGAGGCCGCGCGCAGCGGCGAGCCAGGCAGCGAGCTCCGGGTCATCGAGCTCGCCGATCAACACCGCTGCGCGTGCGAGGACGGCCTGGGTCCGCTCGCGGGTCCGATCCCCTTGCGCCGCGAGAAACATCGCCTCGGCCGTGAGCGCGCGTGCGACGCGGGTGCGCTCGCCGAGTGCCAGCGACACGAGGACCTGGCGGGTCGCGAAGTCCGCGCCGACCACGAGGTCGACCATGCCGAGGCTCGTCGCCGCGGTCCACAACACGTCGAGGCGCGCGAGCTCGTAGGGCGCGACTCGCGTGGAATCGCGCGGTTCGAACCCCAGGCCACGCAGGCGCAGACGCAGGCGATGCCACGCGAGCGATGCAAACGCGCGGCGCGGTGACTGCGGCCGACTGCCGCCCACTTCGGCGAGCACCTCGTCGAGGACGCGCAACCCGCTCTCGATCTGGCCCGTGCGCAGATATTGACTGGCCGCGCGCCGGCGCAGCTCCGTCGCCTCCGCGGCGGGCGCTCCCTGCGCCGCAACGAGATAGGTCTCGGCGGCGGCATCGCCCTGCCCTGCGTTCGCAAGCGCGTCGCCGAGCAGGGTGCGGATCGATCGCGTGCGCGCGGTGTCGAGCTCACTCAGCCGGAGTGCCGTCCGATAGAGGTGCGCGGCGCGATCGAAAGCGAGCGCTCGGCTTGCTTGATCGGCCGCCGCAAGCGCGTGCTCGCCGGCGCGTACGCGATCGCCTGCACCCTCGAAGTGCACCACGAGCGCTTCGAGATCGATGTCGAGCTCGGCGGCGAGCGCTTGTGCGAGCCGCGCATGGAGGTCGCGCCGACGTGGTTCCGACAGTGCCGCGCACACCGCTTCACGGATCCGGTCGTGATAGCACTCGAACTCGCCGTCGGGCGTGACTCGCATGAGGCGATCGGCGACGAGCCGCGCGAGATCACGTTCGCGCTGCTCGCCCGTCGATTGACTCGCAGCCGCGAGCACGTCGCGTGCAACCGGCTTCGCGGCGTGCGCGACGAGCTCGATGAGCACACGCTCGCCGCGCGAGAGATCATCGAGACGGCACTCGATGGCGCCGTCCATCGACGGCATCGACATCCTGGTCATCGCTAGCTCGTGCAGCAGAAACGGCACGCCACCGGACTCCGCCGCGATCGCCTCGGCACGCGACGGATCGACGCTGAGCGTCGTCGCCAGGCGGCGGGCGTCGTCGAGGCCAAGTGGCTCGAGCGTGAGCTCGATCGGCGCACGCGTCGCCGCGAGCCGCTGCCGCCCGTGCCGGAGCGCACGCAGCAGTGCGGCGCGGTCCTCATCCTCTGCGCGATACGCGAGCACGAGCAGCATCGCCGGGGGATCGGGCGGCAACATCAGCCCGTCGAGGATCGGCGCACTGTCGACGTCGCCCCACTGCAGATCGTCGATCACCATCACGACCGGCCGCTGCTCCGCAAGGCGCGCGATCAGCTCGCGCAGGGCCACGAATGCACGCCGGCGCAGCTCGTGAAGCTCGGCCGGCACGCCCCGGCGCCGCTTCGCACGTGCCACTGCTTCGACGCCCGCGAGCACCGGGAACACCTGCGCGAGCAACACGATATCGCGCGGCAACACCGCATCGACCTCGGCGGGTGACAGCGTGCCGAGGTGACGAGCGAGCGCATCGACGAGGCTATCGAGCGCCTTGTAGGGCACCGACTCCTGCTGGTAGCAGCGGCCCGCGAGCACGATCGCATCGAGGTCGCTCACGAACGAGGCGAGCAACGTCGTCTTGCCGATGCCACTCGTGCCGCGCACGTACACGACGTTGCCGCTCCCCCGCTCGGCCTCCGCGAACGCTTCGCGCAGCACCAGGAGTGCGTCGTCGCGCCCGACGAACATCGACTGGTCGCGCTTCGGTTGAACCACTGCGCGGTGCGCGACATCGAGGCGGCGCAACACATCGCCGGCCGTGGGCCGAGCCGCAGGCTCGCGTCGCAACAGCGCGTCGCACAGCGCCGCGAGATCGGCTGGAGCGTCCGGCCTCCGGACAAGTACCGGCTGCGCGTCGTAGCGCGCCTTGTCGAACATGATGGCCTTGCCCGAACCCTGAAACGGCAACGCGCCGGTCAAGAGCTCGTAGAGCACGACACCGACCGCGTACCAGTCACTCGCAGTCGTCGCGTCACCGCTCGCTTGCTCCGGTGCCGCGTACGCCGGTGTCCCGAGCCGGTCGGCGCCCTCGCGCGAGATCAGCCCGAAGTCGGAGAGCACGACGCGCGGCTCGCGGGTGACGAGCACGTTCGACGGCTTGATATCTCGGTGCAGTCGCTCGGCCGCGTGCAACGCCGCGAGCCCCTGCGCGAGCTGCGCCATCGAGGCGCGCAGGCGATGCTCGTCCTCGCGCACGTACGTCCGTAGATCGACGCAGGCATCGAGGAGCTCCATCGCGATGAACCAGGTCGCACCATCGTTGTGGAGCTCGTGTAGCGCGACGAGGTTCGGGTGCGAGATACCCGCGAGCGCGCGCAGCTCGTGCTTGAACCTCATCAGCGACGCGGGCGCCGCGCTTCGCATGACCTTGAGCGCCACCGGAATCGCGCGCTCACGATCGAAGGCTTCGTAGACCACGCCCATGGCACCCGCGCCAAGCCGCCGGCGAACCTCGAACCGCTGGGTGCCCGCGAACGCGATGGGATCCGGCGCGGGCACGTTGTCATCGTACTCGCGCGCTCGGTCGCGGACGAGAGTGACCGGGAGGTTCACTGTGAGGGTCCCGGTCGGCGGTGCCGCAGGTCGTGTGCATTGCCGCGGGATTCCGGTGCCTTGCGTCGCGCACGGCACGGTCCACCCGTTGCAGAGCTCGCCGGCATGAGGGCAACACTTCTCGCGCCGCTACTTCTCACCGCTTGCATCGTCGGCTCGGACCCGGCGGCCATCCCCGAGGACCCGGTGGGTCCAAACCAACAACGCCTCGTCGACGAAGAGGTCGGCGTCTCGCTCGTCGCTCCGATGACGTGGTCCATCATCAAAGATCCCGTGCTGTTCAAGACGCACGGCTTCTTCGTGCGAGGTGATGATGCATCTCCCCACTCGCACGCGGTCGCACGCGTCGCGCTTGCCTACGAGGCCAAGCCGGGCGACGTCGAAGCGCTCGTCACCGAGAAGCTCGCGCAGTATCCAGGCGCCGAGCGAATCGACCTGACGCTCGCCGACGGTCGCGCTGCGATCGGTGTCACCAACCTTCCCGGCACGGATCCGTACACCGCCGTCTACACGACAGACGGCGAGCGCGTCTACGAGGTCGGCCTGTGGTCCGAGACCAAGGGAATGGACGATCGGGGCATGCAGCTCCTCTCCCAGCTGCGCTTCAAGAAACCGACGCGCGAGATCGCCGACCTCGCGCTCGCACGCGCCGAAGACACCGTTTTCGGTGTGCCGCCTACCGAGTTTGTCGCCCGGAACGCGGCCGCGGTCGAACGCCGTGGTCTCATGGCCCAGGCCGCGGCAGCGGCGGACCCCGCGTTTCGCGCGGCGACCACCACCGAGCTTCGCGATCCGCCCCAGCCCACCGATGCGACCGCGGCCGGCGGCTGCGGCTTCACGGCCCCAGCATCGCTCTACTGGCAGCTGCAGTGGGACGAGACCAACACGTTCTACTCGGGCACGTACTACGACCTACGCGCTCGATCGGGCTGGAGTGCACAGAGCGGCAACTACGGAAGCTGGTGGGGAACGAACTATCACGTCGGCCTCTGCTACGGGCAACGCCTCAACCAGTACTACGCGAACGACTGGCCGGCTCAGCACTGGGCCAACGCGTACGCGGCCTTCTCGGGCTACGTCGAGTGGGCCGGCTGGGGCACCGACGGCTTCGCCACGCTCGGGCGCTACGTCGTGGTGCGAAACGGCAGCTACCGCTCGTTGACTGCGCACCTCACCGCGATTCGCAGCGGTGTCGAGTGGGGCGCATGGATCGACGGCTACTGGGACATCGTCGGCTGGGCCGGCGACACCGGAGGTCCGTGGGATCCACACCTCCATGCGCGCGTCGGCTGGGGTGAGTCGCTGACGTTCAACGGCCAGCCGTACGGCGGCCAATCCGTCGCCCCATTGCGGCTCCGCTGCTTCGACTGCACCGACTACGACACGGATGCTGTCGGTGCTGGCGGCTACTACACCGGGTTCTGGCACGGGCGCTGGATGCGGTACTGATCGCTCACCAGGTCATGCCGACGGTGGCGCCCATGCGGTTATTGGAGTCCGGGTCGGGCACGTAAAACAGGTGGATCGGCGTCTGGATGCTGCCGACTGACGGCGTCCAGCCCGCGGCGACGATCATGTGCGACGGCGCCTGCTTGTCGGGCGTGAGGTTCACGCCGACGCCAAGCTGGAAGCTCTTGTCGAACTCGAAGCCGATCAGGCCGCTGGCTGCGGGGATGAACTTGCTCTGCTCGAGACCGGCGACCGTGACGTTGCCGACCATCAGCACGTTCAGCCACGAGTGCCCGACGATCCGATAGAAGCCCTCGTAGCCGAGGAGCATCATGTGCGGCGTCTTGAGGCCGAACTCCTCCTTGAGCGACATGCCTCCCTCGCGGGTGGGCTTCTCGAAGTTGGCGATGTACGTCCAGCCGAGGCGAAAGCCATGCGCGAACCGGCGCCCGACCGGATGTTGCCAGCCTCCCCCGCCATCGACGGGCGTCGACGTGAGCGACGGCGTCGCGGTCGCCATCGGCTGCACGAAGCCTGCGACCGGCAGCGGGGCCGCGACCGGCGGTGCCACCGGCGCGGCCGGTGCGGCACACGGAGTCGCGCACTCGGTCGAGTCCACTGGCTGGGCGGCGGCGACGCGGGTCAGGGTCGAGGCGAGAACGAGGCTGATGGCGAGCAGGGTCTTCATGGGTTTTCCTTTGTTTCCTTGAAAACGACACTGCTCTGCCACCGCGTGAAACCACCTGGGCCGGAGCGTGAAGGACGCGTTGAGCGCCACCGCCCTGGCGTGAAGTTGAAGTGAACCGATCGGCCTCCGGGTTCGCCGAATCCCACAGCAGCCGTGGGGATTCACCACGTTGTCCGACGTGATATCAGCGGGTTGCGGCGGCCCGGTCGTTGCTCGACCAGGAGCCGATGCGCCATCCGCTCGCCCTGTTCACGTTCGGCGTCGGGCTCCTCACCGCCGCGTGCGGCACCGACACGATGATCGAGGATGACGACAAGCCGGTCCCCCGCGCCACCTGGTACCAGGACGTCGGGCCGATCGTCGCGCAGCACTGCATGGGCTGCCACTCGCCGGGCGGCATCGCGCCGTTCTCGCTGACCGAGTACGAGGACGCGGTCGAAACCTCGATGCAGATGGTCGAGAAGGTCGACGCGGGCGAGATGCCGCCGTTCGACGCGCGCGAGGACGCGGACTGCACCCCGCGGCATACCTGGGTCGACGACCCACGCCTCACCGACGCGCAGAAGCAGACGCTGCACGCGTGGATCGAAGATGGTCACGCGCTCGGCACAGAGGCCGAGCTGCCGAAGCCGAAGAGCACCGCGCTCGAGGGAATCTCGAAGACGATGACACCGAGCGTGGGCTGGACCACGACGGGTACGAAGGATCAGTTCATCTGCTACGTGCTCGATCCGGGCAACAAGGAGCTGACGTGGCTCACCGGCCTGCAGGTGCGGCCGGGCAACGCTCTCGTCGTTCACCACGCGGTGCTGACCGAGCTCACGAAGCAGGAGGACATCACGGCCGTTGTCGCGCAGCGCGGCATCGGTGTGCCGTGGGACTGCGGCGACAACCAGACGCCGGGTGACTTCGTCGTCAACGTGTGGACGCCGGGCAATCAACCGATGCAGACGCCGGTGGAGCTCGCGGTGCCGCTCGTGCCGAACGCGAAGATGGTGATGCAGATCCACTATCACCCCGCCGGTCAGAACAACCAGATCGACTTCACGTCGGTCGATCTCCGGTTCTCGAGCGTGTGGCCGCGCAAGATGTACTTCGTCGCCGCCGTCGGCAACGAGCTCGAGGCGCCGAACTTGATGCCGTCCCCCGACGAGGCGCCGGGCGCGCCCCCGCGGTTCATGATCCCGAAGAACGTGCCGGATCACCCGGAGAAGATGTTCCGCACGCTCGAGTCGCTCGGCGGCCTCACCGGCGTGAAGGTCTTCTCGGTGAACCCGCACATGCACCTCGTGGGAACGCACATCTCAGGAAAGATCAATCGGCCCGCTGCGCGCGGCAACGATCCGAAGAGCGAGTGCCTCGCGAACGGTGGCTGGAACTTCGACTGGCAGCGCACGTACATCTACGACGCGCCGATCGATCAGCTGCCGGGCATCGAGGCGGGCGACACGATCGAGATCAGCTGCAAGTGGAACAACACGATCCAGAACCCGTTCGTGCAGCGCATGCTCCGCGACTCCAACCTGCCGCCACAGCCGATCGACCTCCAGCTCGGCGAGCAGACGACGAACGAGATGTGCCTCGAGATCTTCGGCCTCGCGGTCGATGCGCCGCCGCCGCCGCCCACCGCTCGCAGCGTCCCGTTCGTGATGCCGGAGCTCGGCAACTTCCAGCGCCGCCGCAACATTCAGTAACGGGGATGTATCCGACGCGTACCCGGCGCCCGAGGCCGGCCGTCTTTACGCTGGGCGGATGAAGCTCCTGTGGCTCGCGATCTTGCTCCCTGCCTGCACCGACGCCGGCGACGACAACATGGGGCCCGATGCGCCGATCGGCGGCGATGGCTGCGCGCTCGTCGCGAACACAGCGCCCTCCGGACGCACGATCGATGCGGCGCGAAGGGGATGTTCCGTGGCTCGCCCGGTAGCTGCACCGGCTGCTAGTGGCTAGTCGAGTAGCCGGTGCCGCCCTGCGAACCTGCGAGAACCACGACGCGCCGCGTGACGGAACGGTCGCAACGGGCGGAACGCATGTTGCTGGTTGCAGGCGACAATGCGTAGCCTCGCGATCTGTACCGCGTTCGTCTGTCTGACCGCCGCCTGCGCCGACGAGGCGAAGCAGCTCGAGGAGGAGCTGGAGGTCCTCGATGACAGCAAGGCCGATTCGCACCTTCGCCCGACCAACCACGGGCCGATCGCGTTCGGTAGTCCCGCGCACTCCGCGCTGACCACCGCCGAGCGCTTCCACGCGTGGACGTTCGATCTGTCGGGCTCCGCGGCCGTCGACATGACCACCTCGTACTCGGTGCTCGGCCAGCGCCGCACCGACACCGTGCTCTACCTCTACAAGGAAGGCGCGAGCGGCTGGGGCTCGTACATCGCGCGCAACGATGACTACGGCTCGACGACCTACTCGCAGCTGAAGCGGACGCTCGCCGCCGGTCGCTACCGGATCCTCGTGAAGGGGCACCTCGCGTCGACGCGCGGCAAGTTCAAGGTCACCGTCGGCTGCTCCGGCACCGGCTGCGGGCCGCCGGCGCCCGTCGGCTGCCTGTTCGGCGAGACCTACGGCGATATCGCGGGCAACCCCGCCCTCCAGGTCATCAACACGAACGTGATCACGCCGGCGACGCTGACCACCCTCGACGTCGACGATCGCGATCGGCTGATGCTCGCGGTGCAGCAGTCGTCACACACCGACGTGACGACGCCCGAGGAGGCGATCCTCCGCGTCGATCAGGACGAGGTCAATGTGACCTGGCTCTACGAGACCGCGGCGAAGCGCTCGTACATCGCGTTCGAGTACGGTGCCGGCGACAACTCCTACGGCGCGATCTTCGATCGCTACAGCGGGCAGATGGTCACGAACATCCACGACGGCGATCTCGAGCGCTGCATCGTCACTGCCGAGACCTGCCTGTTCGCGGACGACTGGAACGCAGTGAAGACAGATCCCGACTTCGCGCTCGTGAGCACGACCACCGTCACGCAGGCCAGCCAGCTTTCCGGTGTCGGCGTCGACCAGGCGATGGGCGCGCTGCGCGCCAGCTACGACGACCTGACGTCGCTCGCAGACGGCATCTCGCGCACCGATGACCGGCTGATCACCCTGTACGAGCTGCGGCACACCGCGACCAACACCGTCGTCCAGGCGTTCGTCTATCACGCGGGTGACACCGCCGTCGGCCGCATCTACTACCGCAACACCACCGACCGAGCCGCCGCGATCAACGACCTCTTCATCGAGGGCTGTACGCTGTTCGAGTAGTACTCGATGATGAAGCCGCGGCTGTTCAGGCCGCGACGGACTGTCGCCACACCGTGTGGCGAGATCGAACGCTGCATCAAGGACGTGTTCTGATCGCGATCTGCGATGACGTGCTCGCGGCGAGCACGACCCGCGACGCCGCGCGCAGTGCCGAGCTGACCTTCGTGTACTGGTCGCTGAGCCTGCGCTCCGGATCGATCTGCGAAGCGGCGAGCGTCAGCGCGCCGAGCTCCTCGCGATAGCAGCCCCGGCCGCTGAAGCTGGGCTCGACGGCTGCGAGCGCCTGGGCCGCGTTGACGAGACCCATGCGCACGAAGTCGGCGTGCGCGCGGGGATTGTCGACGGCGCGCTCGAGCGTCGCCCCACTCACATGAACACCGGTGATCTCCGTCCTCCGCGCGGGCGCCACGAGGCGGAGCGACTCCTCGAGCGCACGCAGCGCCGCGAGCAGACGCGCGTGATCGCGGTGGTGCGGTGCCACATCCAGCTGGTCCACCGCCGCGACGAGCCGGCGGACTTCGTGCGGAGCGACGCGAGCCCCGACATCGCAGGCCGTCACGACCTGCGATGCGGAGCGGGTTTGCGTCCCACCGCACGCTGCGGCGAGAACAAAGGCAACGCCGGCAGCGAGAGTGTGCCTCATCTGCTTAGCGCTCGTCCGGGGTTACTGCCGCGTACGGCGCAGTGGTGTGCGGGCGTCCGTCGTCACGGCGGTCACTACGGTCACCACGGAAGCGGTTCCGCAGTGCGAGCATCGCGCCGAGGATCGCCGTGCCGATCGACAGCAGCATCGCGATCGAAAGCGCGAGCAGACCATGACCGGTCGTCTCGGCCGCCTGCATCGCCTCGCGCTCGTTGCTGGTCGCGAGCGGCATGCGCATCACGAGAGCCGAGGCGCGCGGTCCGAGCTGATTGGCGACGTCGGTCGCGCCGGCCTTGTCGAGAGCCGTGCGGTCATCGAGCTTGTCGATGAACTTGTCGGCATCGAAGCCGTCATCGGTGTTCGCAGCGCGAGCCGCCGCGATCAGCGCGTTCGGCGAGATCTCCGCCTTGCCGGCTTCCTTCAGGCGCGTGTTGATCGGCGCGATGGCTTCCTCCGCGTCGCGGAAGAGCTGCGCATCGTCAGCGCCGACATTGCGGTGGCGCATGTCAGGTCCGCTGGTCGAGTGCGCGGCACCGATGGCAGCAGCCGACGCCATCCACAGCGTCACGACGATGCCAGCGGCGGTGGTCAGACCCCACACGACGATGCCGTGCCCGGCGGCAGTGCGCTTGTCGTAGGTGCCGGCCAGTCGCGCGGCGATGAAGCCACCGATGAAGGTCGCGAGCAGCGGCGCGAGCACGGACCACACGCCCATGCCGATCGCAGCGCCCTTCGCGGATCTCACATCATCTGGATCCAGTGCGGCTAGCCCTGCTCCGACTCCGAGCAGCTGGAAGACTCCCCACAGTCCGACTGCGACCGCAGTTCCGGCCAGGACTGCACTCCACCGGATCGCGGGTTGACGACGATCGATAATCTCTCGAGTGATCGGCTGCATATCTTCTGGCGTACCGCGCGAGCTTCCAGCAGCACGACAGGTCACGGTGAGAGAACCCCGTGCGCCGAGAATCGCGCGCCGACGCGCTCCCAAGGATTCGCAGTGGTTCAACCAGCGAGGACGCGCAGCACGCGAACCATCGTCACGAGCTCGCGAACGGCGTCGGACAGCTTCGGGCGCTGCGCGCCGGTGTGACCGTAGAGGCCGGTCACGTGGACTCGCACGTCGGCGTTGACGAGCTGCTTTGCGAGCGCATGCGAGTGCTCGTACGGGATCACGTCGTCGTCGACACCGTGCACGAGCTCGACGCGGTTCGTGATGCGAGGGAGGTACGGCATCGGATCGAGCGCGCTGCTGTCGAAGCGGGTCAGCGCGGAGAGCGCGAGCTCCGTCGCGCCGGGCGCGACGCCGATGCCGATGTCGTAGAGCGCCTGGACGTGCGCGGGCACGGCGATCGCAGCAGCAGCGGCGGTGAATCGCTCGCGCGCCTTCATCTCGGGCCGGCCCCACGTCGCATGGATGTACGCGTTCCACGCGCTGACCACCGCGTCGGGATCCGCGCAGGGCGGCTCGAGGTGCGGCAGCAGATTGATCAGCACGACAGGCTGGTTCAACGGATCGCGCGGAGCCGCGCGGCCGGAGGACAAGGTCCCGGTGAGGCAGAACTGCAGCGTCTCGTCGAAGTCGGCATAGCCGCCGAAGATCACGAGGTGGTCGATCGCGGACCCGTGCTTCGCGGCGAGCGCGAACGCGAGGAGCGAGCCGAACGAGATCGAGAACACGATCGGCTTCTGCGTGGACCACCGCGGCAGCGCACGGAACACGGTCTCGAAGTCAGCGATCGCGCGCGCGTTCGGCGTCAGCGCGAGGTAGCTCGGGATGAACGGCGCGATCACGAGCTGACCGCCGGCGGCGAGGATGCGACAGAACCGATCCATCCGCGGGTCGTCGGGCCCGGCGTAGTGGAGGCCGGGCGCGATCAAGTACGTGCGCCGCGGCGTGCCGCGCGGGCGGTAGATGCGGACCCGGATCTGGTCCACCGAAGCGTCTTCGGTCGGGACGTTCGGGGCCGCGCGCGGGTCGGCCCACGGGCCCAGCCAGCGGGCGAGCCGGCTGATCGACAGGGCTCCGCCCAGCATCGGGGCGCATTCAATCACAGCTGACGCGGCGCGGCGCAAGATCGCGCATTCATTGAATGTGTCTAGCCCCGAGCATTTGGTAGGGTGCGCGGCAATCATGCAAGCTGAGGTCGTCAGGCAGGTCCTGTCGCTGGCCCATCAGTCGGTCAAGGAGTCGCACCGCGATCGACTGGAGTCGTATATCCGCGCGTACTGCCGGGCGATTCCCCCCGAGGTCCTGAGCGAGGTCGAGCCGCACGTGCTGCTCGCGTTCGTGATGGAGCGTTTCGCGTTCCTCGAGGAGGACTTCGGCAGGACGGTCAAGGTCACGATCCACGACCCCGAGACCCAGCTTCTCGCCGAGGAGCACCCGACCACGGTGATCGAGACCCGGCTGCCGGATTGCTCGTTCGTCATCCGGACGATCAAGTCGTTCCTGCGTCAGATGGGGCTCCAGCTGCAGTTCGTGCTGCACCCGATCCACGGCGTGATCGCAGACCACGGTCAGATCACGGGCATCGACACGAGCCGCGGCACGAAGTACTCGCAGGTCTACCTGCAGGTGAGCCAGATCGCGCCGGAGAAGCGCGAGACGCTCGCGAAGGATCTCGAGCAGCGGCTCGAGCGCACGCTCCAGGTGAACCTCGACCGGTTCCAGATGCTGCAGCGGCTCGACGAGGTGCGCACCGGGCTGTGCGCGCTCTCGGGCCGCGACCCATCCACGCCGAGCGCCCGCGAGTCGCAGACGCTTCCGATCATCTCGCGCACGAGCACGTCGGAGATCGCGAAGTTCGATTCGCGCGAGCTCGAGGCCCACGAAGCGATCGAGCTCATCGACTGGCTGAAGGACGACAACTTCATCCTCCTCGGCTACGCGTGGTTCCCGTACGCGAGAGGCAGCAACGGCAACGGGACCCGCCACGCCGAGCGCGGCCTCGGCCTGTTCGCCGCCGAGCGACAGCATCTCGAGGAGGTGGTCGGCGAGATCGTCGCCACGCGTAAGCAGCGCGACGAGGTGTACTCGTATTACCGGACCGACTTCATCACCGTCGTGCGATCGGTCGCACAGGTCCGCTACTTCGGCGTCGCCGAGCGCGGCCCGGATGGGAAGGCGATCGGCGAGCACGTGTTCATCGGCCAGCAGTCGACGAAGGCGCTCAAGCAGGCGAACCGCCGCGTGCCGATCGTCGGCAAGCGCATCAAGGAAGTGCTGCGCGGCCTCGAGGATCAGCCCGGCAGCTACGCGTACACGAAGAGCGTCGCGATCCTGGACTCGCTGCCCGTCGAGGACCTCTTCTACTGGAACATCGACGAGATCCGGAACGTCGCCGAGCAGTTCCGCCTCGCGGAGTCGCGCGATCAGACCAAGGTCTTCGTGTGGCGCCGCCCGGGCGGCCGCCGCATCACGGTCGTCTGCATCGTGCCGCGCATGCGGTTCTCCGAGGCGCTCCGCGAGGAGGTCAGCCAGGAGATCCGCAAGTATCTCTGCGTGCCCGCGCTCCGCGAGTACCGCCAGGAGACCGACGACGAGTCACCGATCCGCCTGCACTTCACCGTCGGCAAGTACCGTCCCAACGTCACCGACGCGGATCTCGAGACGCTGTCCGAAGATCTCGAGCACCTGCTCGAAGGTTGGGACGACCACCTGCGCGCGCTGATCTTCAAGCGCTACCGCGGTCGCAACGAGAGTGGTGCGCAGTCGCGCTCCGCGATCTACCTCGCGACCACCGCGAGCGCGCAGGAGATCTGGACGCGCTACGGCAGCCGGTTCCCCGAGTCGTACAAGGGCACGCAGGATCCCGACATCGCACTGCTCGACATCGGGCTGATGGAGAAGCTCGACGACACCGAAGGCCTGCGCGTCGCGCTCGTCAGCGTCGGGCCGCTCGGTAAGAAGCACACCTCGCTGCGCATCGTGTCGCGCAAGGAGCTGTTGCTGAACGACGTCGTCCCGTCACTGCATCGCATGGCGCTGCGCACCACGAGCCGCCTCGCCGAGCGTCTCGAGCCGGGTCAGGGTCCCGACGTCTACGTCACCACGTTCGAGGTCTCCGGCGCCGATGGCCGCAAGATCGAGGACGAGACCACGCTCGACCGCCTCGGCATCATCATGCAGCGCGTGCTCGTCGGCCAGCTGCTCGACGATCGCCTGCTCGGCCTCGGCTACCTCGCCGCCCTCGACTGGAAGCAGATCGATCTGCTGATCACCTACCGCAACTACTTCGTGCAGGTGTTCCACGGCTTCGGCACGCAGACCACCGACGACGCGCTACTCAAGCACCCGCAGTGCGCCGCGCTGCTCGTCGAGTACTTCGAGACGAAGTTCGCGACGAGCCGCGAGGAGACCGCGCAGGAGCGCGCCGACAAGCTCTTGCCCGTGCTCGGCTACAAGTACGAGGAGCTGCTGCAGAAGGTCACGGTGATCCAGGAGGACCTGATCCTCCGGTACCTCATGGACCTGATGGAGGCCACGCGCCGCACGAACTACTACCGCTCCGGCCGAGGCGACACGGTCTCGATCAAGATCGAGAGCGCGCTCGTCGAGCACATGCCCCGCCCCTGCCCGCTCTACGAGATCTATGTCCACGCGCCGGGCGTCGAGGGCATCCACCTGCGCGGCGGCAAGGTCGCGCGCGGTGGTCTGCGCCACTCCGATCGCGCCGATGACTTCCGGACCGAGGTGCTCGGCCTGCAGCGCACGCAGGCGCTGAAGAACGTGATCATCGTGCCGCAGGGCGCGAAGGGCGGCTTCGTCACGCGCAAGGCCCAGCCAACGCGGGAAGAGGCGCGCGCGCAGTACGAGGTGTTCATCGCCGGTCTGCTCGACGTCACCGACAACTACGTCGGCACCAAGATCGTTCCGCCACCCGGCGTGGTCCGATACGACGAGGATGATCCCTACCTCGTCGTCGCCGCCGACAAGGGCACCGCGCATCTCTCGGACACCGCGAACGGCATCTCGCTTCGCTACAAGTTCTGGATGGACGACGCGTTCGCCTCCGGAGGCAGCGCCGGCTACGACCACAAGGTGATGGGCATCACGTCACGTGGTGGCTGGACCAACGTCGAGCGCCACTTCCGCGAGATGGGCATCGACATCCGCAAGACGTCGATCCGTGTCGCCGGCGTCGGCGACATGGCGGGCGACGTGTTCGGCAACGGCATGCTGCTGAACGATCAGATGAAGCTGGTCGCGGCGTTCAACCACAAGCACGTGTTCATCGACCCCACGCCCGACGCGGCGACGTCGTACGCGGAGCGCAAGCGCTTGTTCACCGCGCCCGGCACGCAGTGGAGCGACTACAACCCGAAGCTGATCAGCAAGGGTGGCGGCGTGTACGAGCGCGCGGCGAAGGAGATCAAGCTCGCCCCGGAAGCGCGGGCGCTGCTCGGCCTCGACGCGAAGATCGTCACCGGCCCCGACATCGTGCGCGCGATCCTCGCGCTCGACGTCGACCTCATGTGGTTCGGTGGCATCGGCACGTACGTCAAGGCCTCGATCGAGACGCACGGCGAGGTCGGCGACAAGGTCAATGACAACGTCCGCATCAACGCGACGGACCTGAAGGCGAAGGTGATCGGCGAGGGCGCGAACCTCGCGATCACGCAGCGCGCCCGCACCGAGTACGGTCTCCACGGCGGCCGTCACAACACCGATGCGATCGACAACTCCGCCGGCGTCGACTGCAGCGATCACGAGGTCAACCTCAAGATCCTGCTCTCGCCGCTGATGACGTCGGGGTCGTTGCCCCGCGAGGCACGCGACACGTTCCTGCGCGAGCTCGAGCCCGATGTCGGCGCGGCGTGCGTGCTCGACAACTACCTGCAGAGCGCGCTGCTCTCGATGGAGTCGATGCGCACGAAGAAGAGCGGCGAGGTGTTCCTCGACGTCCTGAGCTACCTCGAGAAGCACGGCCTCTCGCGGATCGCCGAGCACATCCCCTCCGATGACGAGCTCAAGAGCTGGGTGCGGACCGGTAAGGGGCTGCCCCGCAACTTGCTCGCGGTGCTCGTCGCGCACACGAAGAACGATCTGTACGGGCGCGTCCTCGCGTCGCGGATGCCCGATCTCCCGCTGTTCGAACCGTACCTGTCGGCGTACTTCCCGCCGAAGGCAGCGGAGCGCTACCCGAAGGAGGTCGCGCACCACCTGCTGAAGCGCGAGATCATCGCGACCGTCGTCACGAACGCGGTCATCAACCAGGCGGGCTGCACGCTGCTCATCCCGCTGTGCAAGGAGACGTCGGCGACGCTCGACGAGCTCGTCGTGCGGTACTTCATGATCGACGAGCTGCTCGGCGGCCGCGCGTTCCGCGCCGCGGTTCACGCGCTCGACTACCACATCAACGCGGCGGATCAGTACGCCGCGCTGATGGCGTTCGAGGAGGTTCACCGCAGCCTGCTCCGCTGGTGGAGCTGGAACGAGTCGACCTGGAAGCTCACGCCCGACGACGTCGTGAAGACGAAGGCCCAGTTCGATGCGGCGGCCGAGGCGCTCGTCACCGCGCTCGGCCCCGAGCAGAAGGCCGCGTACGACGTACGCGTCCACGAGCTGGTCGGCAAGGGCTTCGGCCTCGACGTCGCGAACGTGCTCGCTCGCGCACCACACGTGCGCGAGGCGTTCGCGTTGCTCGCGGCGGTGCGCGACATCAAGGCGAAGCTCGACAGCGCCGCACCGGCGTTCCACCGGGTGGGTCGCGAGCTCCACGTCGATTCGTTCGACGAGCTGCTCGCCGCGCAGATCCCCACGAATCAGTGGGAGCGCCGCTTCGTGGCATCGCTCGAGAAAGAAGCCTCCGCTGTTCGCCAGCGCGGCGTCGCGAAGATCTCGACGTCGCCCGAGTACCTCGAGAAGAACCGCGAGCGGATCGATCGGATCGGCGACGCACTGCAGATGGTGCGCCAGCTCGGCGCCCATGCGCTCGTGCCCTTGTTCCTGATCCTCGAGGACTATCGAGCGCTCTCGTGAATGACCAGCAGCTCGCCGTGACCGTCGCCGACGGTGGCCGGCTGCGCGCGCTCGTCCTCGAGCTGTGGCAGCGCACGCGGATGGACTGGGGCTTCGTCACCGATCGCCTCTCGACCACGTTTCGCAAGGAGACCTGGATCGGCTCGCACGAGCGCCGGTTCGTCGGCGAGACCCTCTACGGTCTCGTCCGTCACCTTCGCCGCGTCGATGCAGCGCTCGCGCGCGGCAGAAAGACGACGAAGCCGCCGAAGGATCTCGAGCGACTGCTCGCGCTGCTCGTGCTCGAGAAGCTGATCGAGCCCGCGCGCGCCGCGAAGATCGAGCGCGACCTCGACTGGAATGCGGTCGCCAGCATCGACGAGGCGATCGCCGCGGAGCGCAACCCCACCACGCGGCTCGCGCTGACCGCATCGCTGCCGGACTGGCTCGCCACGCGGCTCGTCGCGGACTGGGGCGATCAGGCCGAAGCCCTCGCGCGTGCGCTGAACCATCGCGCGCCGATGACCGTACGCGCGAATCTCCTCGTCGGTGATCGCGCCGCACTCGCGGCCGAGCTCGCCGCGGCGAAGCTGCAGACCACGCCCGGCACCTGGTGCGATACAGCGCTGCACGTCGACTCGCGAACAAATCTGTTCGGGCTCGACGCGTTCAAGCGCGGCGCGCTCGAGGCGCAGGACGAAGGAAGCCAGCTGCTCGCCGACCTGTCGCTCGAGGGCGCGCCCGACAAGCCGCTCGTGGTCGATCTATGCGCGGGCGCGGGTGGCAAGACACTCGCGATCGCCGCGCGCCTCGCGAATCGCGGCCGCATCCTCGCGAGCGACATCGACGAGAGGAAGCTCGACGAGCTCCGCCGCCGCGCCCGCCGCGCGACGGTGTCCAACGCGCAAGCGATCCACCTCGCCGAGGGCCGCTGGCCACCCACGCTCGACGCGATCCGAGGCAAGGCCGATGTCGTGTTCGTCGATGCGCCGTGCTCGGGTCTCGGCGCGCTGCGCAGAAACCCGGAGGCGCGCTGGCGGCTGCGCGAAGCTGACCTCGCGATGTTCGCGGCGAGGCAGACCGAGATCCTCGACAACGCGTTCCACCTGCTCGCGCCCGGCGGCCGGATCGTCTACGCGACGTGCACGCTCCTCCGCGTCGAGAACCAGGACGTGATCGCCGCGGTGCTCGAGAAGCGACCCGAGCTCACCACGGTCCCGCCGTCGAATCCAAAGCTCGCGGCTGGCGACTCGTTCACCGTCGCGCCCCACACGCACGGGACCGATGGTTTCTTCGCACACACGCTCGTGCGTCAGACGCCGTAGTCCCCTGGCGCGCCGCGACCCCACCGAGAGGCCAACCACACGCTCATTAGAAGGGCGCTCATTGCCCTGTAGTTGGGCACCTGTCATGCAGTACCCGGGGTATGGAACCGATTTCGGGTGATCCAATCGGTACATCGGCGTCGCAGCGCGTTGCGGTTGGCAACGCGCGGGGCAACGTGGACCATGCTAACGTCGCGAAGCGCATGGCGATCGATGTCTCCGTGGTGCGCGACCTGACCGCGCTCCGAGCGATCGACGCCGAATGGCGCGCGCTCGCCGGGTCCGGCGCGGGCGCCCTGTTTCGCGGACCCGACTGGCTCCTGCCGTGGTGGCACGCCTATCACAACACGCTCGCCGCGGAGCTCCACGTGCTGGTCGGCAGGATCTCCCAGGGAGAGCCCGACGCCGGCAAGATCGTGTGCATCGCACCTCTGTACCGGCGCACCGTGAAGGTCGCGGTGCTCGACACCCGGGAGCTGCGCATGCTCGGCGATGCCGGGCCGCGGCCGCCGTCGCTCGATCTGCTCGCGGCACCCGGCTGGGAAGACCGCGCAGGCGCCGCGTTCGCGCGCACGCTGATCGAGGAAGCGGCGACGTGGGACCTGCTCGACCTCGAGCCGCTCGCGGATCCGTCGCGCGTTCGCGCGAACCTCGTGCAGCGTCTCGCGCCGGCGGGCTTTACCGTCGAGAGCTCGCCGTCGGCCGGCGGTGCGAGCCGGATCGCGCTCGGTCTCGCGCCCGCGGATGCCACCGATTCGACGGGCGTCGTCACGACGTTCGGTGACGATCTACCCGCGCTTCGCAAGGGACTGTCGTCGCTGCGCCGACTGTCTCGGCTCGAGTGGGGCGAGCGCGACGAGCCCTCGCCGCTCGCGGATCCCGAGGCGAGTGCCCTGCTCGAGGAGGTCGCGCTCGATCTCGGCAAGCGCGGTCTCGTGCGGCTCGCACGCCTCGACGACGCGCAGGGCGAGGTCTGCGCGGCCGCACTCGTCGTCGACGACGGAGATCGCGCGGTGGTGCTCGCGATGGCGGTCGATCCGCAGGTCGGTGCGCGCGCATCGGCGCGCCTGCTCCACGCGGAGGCGCTCGCCGCCCGCGCGCGTGGATGCACCGCGCTCGACGTGACCACCGGCGCCGGCGAGTACACGCTTCCCTCGCTGCCGACCTCGAAGCAGCCCGCACTCGCGGTGCGCGTGTGGAGCCAGACCACCACCGCCTCCGTCGGACGCACGATGTCGAATGTCGCGCGGCGCGCGCGCAAGGCGCGGGAGACGCCGTCGGTCGCAGCGGCGCAGGCGCGCGCGGCGTGGACGAAGATCCGCAGCGCAGCGGCGAGCGTCGCGCACTACGATCGCTACTGCCTCTATCGCGGGCAGCTGTGGACGCGCGGCATCGAGGCCCCGCCAGGCCTCGAGCTCCGCGTGTTCAACGAGGCTGATTACGACAAGCTAGATGAGGGACGCCGCGCCGATCTGCTCGAGCAGCTCGCGCTCGACGAGGTCAACGCCCGCAAGCAATGGCGCCGTGGCGACCAGACCGTGCTCGCGACGCTCGGCATTCGCCCCGCCGGCATCGCGTGGGCCGCGCGCGGACCGATCGAGGCGCCGGAGCTGGGCCGCACGCTGCGGATGTCGAAGTACGACGCGTACATTCACTCGGTCTACGTGGCCCCTGCCGCGCGCGGCCGTGCCGTCGGCCCGGTGATGCTCGAGCACATGACCAAGGAGCTGCGCGCGACCGATGCGTATCGCTCGTGGGCGCTGATCGCCGCCGACAACCAGGCCTCGCTGCGCGCCTTCCAGAAGGCCTCGTTCACGCCGGTGTGTGACGTGATCCACGCCAAGATGGCGACGGTGGACCGCGTGGTCTGCCGCCCCCCGGATCCTGAAGCCCAGGAATTACTCGGCCTCGACCGCTGATCGGCGATATCCTCCGGCCGTGTCGTTCCGTGGACTCGCGGGCTTCGTGCTCTATCTCGCTGCGTGCGGCGAGGTCACGGGCGCAAAGCTCGATGCGTCCACGCCCGATGGCGCGCCGGATCTGAACGACGGCGCGAAGAGCGGCGCGAGGCTGAAGCTGCGCTATGTCGACTACGGCAATCTGCGCGACGTGCAGGGCGTGCGCGACACGCAGCGCAACGAGGATTGTCGGCCGCAAGAGTGGTCCGGCGGCAAGGCGTACTGCGTGCCGGATGCCGGCGGCATCGTGTACGCGAACGCGGCCTGCACGCAGCGTCTGGGTCAGGTCTATCGCGACTCCGCATGCACCACGCAGAGCCCGCCGCCGGGGTACTTCGTCGACTACACGTTCACGAACGCGTGCACGACCGAGCGGGCACACCTCTTCCCCCGCGCGACGAAGGTCGCGGCGACGCAGTACTACTTCAAGAACTCCGACGGCAGCTGCGGCGGTCCCATCAGCTCGACCACGAGTGACTTCTACGCGCTCGGCGCCGAGATCTCGATGACGGACCTCGTGGAGACTCCGATCAGCGCGCCCGCCACGACCGGCCGCCTCGGCCAGCGGTTCTACGAGAGCGCGGATGGCCTGCGCTATCCGCTGTCGTATCGCGTGCACGATGCGCTGCTCGGCGTGGATTGCTTCCCCGGGTATCGGTCGGCGGGCGCGACCACGGGGCGCTGCATTCCCGAGGACGCCGCGTACGCCGGCGACTTCCGCGATGCCGCGTGCACGCAGCCGGCGGTGTCGGTCCAGTCGACCTGCACGAAGTCGAAGTTCGCGGTGCACTACGGCGACTGCCCGTACGACGAGGAGACCTACTACCCGCTCGGCACGCAGTTCACGCCGGCGAACCTCTACTCCGACGACGGATCGAGCTGCGCGCCCTACCAGCCGTCCCCGTCGGACACGCACTACACCGTCGGTAGCCCGGTCACGCTCGCGACGCTCATGCGGATCAAGGGCAACGGCGATCGCCTGAAGCCGATCTACTTCCAGACCGCCGAGGGCCTGAAGGTGCGCGACAGCATGTTTTACGACGACGAGCTGCAGGCGGAGTGCTCCAGCCGCACGCAGCCCGACGGCAGCACCCTCTGCCTGCCGCGCTCGTACGCGATCACGACGTTCTACACGGACTCGGGGTGCACCTCGGCGCTCGACCTGATGAGCGTCTATCGCGGCGCCGCCACGTGCTCGCCGCCGCCGCTGCCGTCGTACGCGTATCGCTCGACGAAGGACGCGGGGACGTGCAGAACGAGCTATGCACTGCACAACGTCGGCGCGTCGTACACGGGGCCGCGGTTTCGCAAGACCAGCACGGCGTGTATTCCGGATCCGATCACGACGTCGCTCCACTACCGCATCTCGACCGCGATCCCGAACAGCCAGCTGGTGTCGGGCGCGATGGCCGTCGAGCCGTAGTTACCGTCGAATTCCGAACGTCGCCTCGCCCCCACCGGGCGAGAGCTCCTCCGTCTCGACGTTCGTCACGCGTGCCGCCGGTGGGCCCTTCGCGCACCACGCGAGCAGCGCGGTGATCGCCTCGGCCGGACCTTCGGCCTCGAGCTCGACCGATCCATCGGGAAGATTTCTCACCCAGCCGACGAGGCCGAGGCCCTGCGCTTCGTCGGCGGTGGAAGCGCGATAAGACACGCCTTGCACGCGGCCCGAGACGATCGCGTGCACGCGTCGCTGCGCCATCAGTGCGAGTGTCCCACACAGTTGGGCTGGAGGTGGCGCTCGATTGTGGGACCGGGCACCTATCGCCACCGTCGAGGTTCTTGATAACTTTCTCGTAGATGGCCCGCGTGCTGCGACTACCCGACCGCGGTCGGCTCCTGGTCTGCACGGACCTCCAGGGGTGCATGCGCGACTTTCAGCGCATGGTCGAGATCTTCGAAGAAGCGCTGCTCACGTATCAGGGCGACGCACATCTACTGTTCACGGGCGACCTGATCCACGGGCCTCACATCGATCCGGAGGACTGGCCCGACTTTCTCGGCGAGTACTACCGCGATGCATCGGGCGAGGTGATGATCGCGTACGCTGGTCTCGCCGCGCAGTACCCGGGCCGCGTGCACGCGCTGCTCGGCAACCACGAGCATGGCCACATCGGCGGCCCGCACACCGCGAAGTTCGCGGCAGACGAGGTCGCGCTGCTCGAGCAGATCCTCGGGCCAGCCGGCACCGCGCGCATGCGCGGCATCATCCACACGTTCGCGCTCGCCGCGGTCAGCAGGTGCGGCGCGGTGTTCACGCACGGTGCGCCCGCCGCACAGATCGATTCGGTCTCCGACCTCGAGGCCGCGGACCTGTCGGGCGCGCACTACGCGAGCCCGCTCGACGTGCTGGACACGCCGATCGTCGGCAAGGTGCTCTGGGCTCGGAGCGCGACCGAGGCCGAGGCCCGCCGGTTCCTGCGCGCGACGAACGGTACGATGTGCATCTACGGCCACGACGTCATTCCCGAGGGCTTCGAGATGGTCGGCGACGAGCAGATCGTGGTCTCGACCAGCTTTGGCGTGTTCGACACGAACAAGGTCTACGTCTCGCTCGACCTCGCCTCGAAGTACCGCGGAGTCGGTGATCTCCGGATCGGCCACGAGATCCTGCCGCTGTATCCGGACAAGGCGCCTCCGCGCCTCGGCGGAAAGGCTGTCAGCAGCCGCCGGAAGTAATTCCGGGGGGATAGCTCGGTACTCGCCCGTCGGGCAGGCTTGCGTTTCGGGCCCTCGATCCCTATAAATGCCCGCCTGCGCCACGCGCACCACCCCGAGCCCCCTGCCTCGGCAGGGAAACGGAGAAGGTCATGAAGGACTCTGCTAACCACCCGCACTACAAGCCCGCGAAGATCAACTGCGCCTGCGGCACGATCCACAACACGTTCTCGACGCGTGGTGACCACGGTGTCGATATCTGCTCGAACTGCCACCCGTTCTTCACGGGCAAGCAGAAGCTGATGGACACGGCGGGTCGCATCGACCGCTTCAACAAGAAGTACGCGGCAGCCACCGCGAACGCAGCAGCGGCGGCGGCGGCGAAGAAGTCCTGATCAGGACCTCGCAGGTCGGCCATGTTCGACCAGCAGAACTTCAAGGACAAGATGGCGTCGCTCGGGCGGCGCCGCGAAGAGCTCGATTCGCTGCTCGGCACGGCCGAGGTCATCAACAAGCGCGCCGAGTTTCTGAAGCTCTCCCGCGAGTATTCGGAGCTCGATCCACTCGTCACGGCGTGGAAGAGCTACCTGAAGCTCCGCGATGATCTCGCGAAGGCCAAGCAGATGGCCGACGCCGAGACCGATGCGGAGCTGCGCGAGATGGCGCGCGAGGAGATGCGCGAGCTCGAAGAGCAGCGCACCGCCGCCGAGACCGCGATCAAGATCCTGCTGCTGCCGAGGGATCCGAGCGACGGCAAGAACGCGATCATCGAGATCCGCGGCGGCACCGGCGGCGACGAGGCCGCGCTGTTCGCCGGCGACCTCTACCGCATGTACTCGCGGTTCGCGGAGCGCAACGGCTGGAAGCTCGAGGTGATGTCGATCTCGGAGGGCACGAGCGGCGGCTTCAAGGAAGTGATCGTGCTGATCGACGGCAAGGACGTCTTCTCGAAGATGAAGTTCGAGTCCGGCGTGCACCGCGTGCAGCGCGTGCCCGCGACCGAGGCGCAGGGCCGCATCCACACGTCCGCCGCGACCGTCGCCGTGCTGCCCGAGGCCGAGGAAGTCGACGTCAAGATCGACGAGAAGGACCTCAAGATCGACACGTATCGATCGAGTGGCGCCGGCGGCCAGCACGTCAACACCACCGACTCCGCGGTTCGCATCACGCACCTCCCCACGAACACCGTCGTCGCGTGCCAGGACGAGCGCTCGCAGATCAAGAACCGCGCGAAGGCGATGAAGGTCCTGCGCTCTCGCATCCTCGAAGTCGAGCGTGAGCGGCAGATGGCAGTCGAGGCCGCATCGCGCAAGTCACAGGTCGGCTCGGGTGATCGCTCCGAGAAGATCCGCACGTACAACTTTCCGCAGGATCGCGTCACCGATCACCGCATCGGCCTGACCAAGCACAACCTCCCCGCGATCATGGACGGCCAGCTCGACGACATCATCGATGCGCTGCGCGCCCACGACCAGGCGGAGGCGCTGAAGGCACAGGCGGGTCTGTGACCCCGGCCGCGCGCGCGGCCCTGCTCGTTGCGCTGCTCGGCGCGTGCTCTCGCCGCGCTCCGGTCACGTCGTGCTCCGACAACCTCGCCGGCGCGTGGATCACCGACCGCGGCGAGCGCTGGGCGATCCTCGACCACCGCCACGTGCTCGAGAGCTACCCGATGTTCGATGACACGCGCCCGCCGAACGCACCCGCCGGCCTCGAGATCGGGCCCCGCGTGATCGATCTCGAGCGCGGCGCCCGGCGCGGCGAGGTCAAGCGCCGCTACGGCCAGGCCGGCATCGTCTGCGTCGCCAAGACCCCCCTCCGCGTGACGTCGTGCGCCGACGACACGCTCGAGCTGGTCCTCGCGGATCCGACCCCGCCGATCAGCTTCACGCCGTGCGCGTGGGGGCGTCCAGAGCCCTCGCGACGCGAGCGCTGGCGCCGCGAGTGAGGTAGCGTCCGCGTATGCGCCGCAACCAGCTGGTAGGCGTCGTCATCCTGGCGGTGTTGCTCGTGATCGGCGTCGTCTGGCGGCTGACTCGAACCGACGAGCCCGAGCCCGAGCTGCTTCCCGAGACAGGCAGCGCGCAGCACGGCATCGCGACGAGCGGACCTGCAACGAAGCGCGCGAGCGGACCGCGCGCTCCGGCGGTGCCCGCGTCGATCGCAGGGCGGGTGACACGCAAGAGCGACGGAGCCGGCGTCGAGGGCGCGATCGTCGCGCTCGGCCGCGCCGAGTTCGACACGATGTTCGGCGAGAAGGACAGCGACGCGTTGACCACGACGACCGACGCGCAGGGCGCATGGAAGATCGAGAAGGTCCCGCCCGCGCGCTATTCGGTCGCCGCGACCGCGAAGGCCCTCGTCCCCGCGAGCGTCGAGAAGCTCGTGCTGGCGGAAGGCGAGCACCGCACGGGGGTGGATCTCGTGCTCGAGAGCGGTGGCTCGCGCGTCAGCGGCACGGTCAGCGATGTCGGAGGCGGACCGGTCCCGGGCGCGCGCATCACGATCGAGAAGGACACCGACTCGCCCTTCGGCACGGCGCAGCTGATGACGCTCGCCGGGCCCGACGGAACGTACGAGATGACGCTCGCCGACGGCGAGTACCAGGCAGAGGCCACGCACGAGGACTACACGCGCGCGCGCCGCGGCTTCGAGATCACGGGCTCGCCGATCACGATCGACTTCACGCTCGCACCGGGCGGAACGATCCGCGGCGTGGTCGTCACGCGCGAAGGCAAGCCACTTGCCGGCGCGATGGTGCTCGCGAGCGGCGGGCGCGGACGAGGAGGCGGCGGCGGGACCACGCAATCCGACGACAAGGGCGAGTTCGTGCTGCGTAGCCTCGGGTCCGGCGCGATCTCGCTGACCGCGGCGGGGCGCGGCTTCGCATCGGAAGCCCCGACGATCGTCGAGCTCGGCATCGGCGAGCAGATCGACGGCGTGCGCGTGATCGTCGACCCCGCGTTCACGATCTCCGGCAACGTCTACGAGACGGGCACGAAGAAAGGCATCCCGGGCGTGCGCCTCGGTGTGTTCTCGATCGCCAACGCATCGTTCGCGATCGCGCCGGATCCGACCGACGTCGACGGCGCGTTCGAGATCGTCGGCGTGAAGCCTGCGAGCTACATGATGTTCGCGCTCGGCGAGACGACGATGCCGGAGATCGGAAAGCCGGTGGAGGTCGTCGACAAGGACGTGACCGGTGTGGTGCTCGAGATGGGCGTCGGCGTGACCGTGAGCGGGCGCGTCGAGCCGGGTGCGGTCGCGACGATCACGATCGAGCCGACGCAGATGGGCATCGGCAACATCTTCGAGGCGATCAAGTCCCTCCTCGTCCGCGCGGAGAGCGATGCGACGGGAGCCTTCACGCTGAAGCACGTGCCGTCGGGCACGTTCACGTTGCGAGCGAAGGTCCGCGACGGGCGCGCGGGCTCGGTGCCGCTGATCGTCGAGAAGCAGGACAAGAGCGACGTCGTCGTGAAGCTCGAGCCGCGCGCGTCGATCGCCGGAAAGGTACTCGACGCGAACGGAGCGCCGGTCCCGTTCGTGCTCGTCGAGGTCAGCGACAAGTCCGAGGAGGGCTCGCAGGGCAACTTCCGCATGAGCCCGAACGACGACCGCGGTACGCGGACCGCAGCGGATGGAGCGTTCAAGGTCGTCGGGCTCGAGGACGGGGTGATGTCGATCTCCGTCAGCGACAGCCAGGGTCCGATCCCGTGGGCGAGTGCGGCGAACAAGGACAAGGCGAAGGAGCCGATCGAGATCACGCTCGCGAAGGCCGAGCAGAAGACCGGTGTCAGGCTCACCGTCGAGGCACGCGACGGCGTGATCCGCGGCGTGGTGGTAGGCCCTGACAAGAAGCCGGTCGCAGATGCGTGGGTGACCGCGCACGTCGAGGCGAGCGTGACGGGGATGGTCGGCTACGAGCTCGGCGACGATATGAGGGGTGAAGGAAAGCCACCGACGCTGACCGGCGCCGACGGTGCCTTCACGTTCGAGAAGCTCCGTCACGCGGACTATCGGATCGTGGCCGAGACCGCGAAGGGCACGTCGCGCGGCGAGCTCAAGAACGTGAAGCTCGGCTCGCGAGTCACGGTGGTGCTCGCATCGCTGGGCACGCTGAGGGGAAAGGTGACACTCGACGGTGCGCCGTCGCCTTCGTTCACGATCTCGTGCAGCGGCCCGGGTAACTTCGATATGCCACGCCAGTTCACCTCGAAGGAGGGAACCTACGAGCTCGATCGCATTCCACCGGGAAGTTTGAAGTGCGCCGCGAGCTCGGACGCGGGTCGAGGCGAGGCGGAGGTCGAGGTGCCCGCGGGACCGGCCACGCTCGATATCAAGCTCTCGCCGTGGGCAACGATCACGGGCACCGTCGTCAGCGTGCTGGACGGGAAGCCGATCGAGGGGCTCAAGATCATCGCGAGCGGTGGAGACTTCTCTGGGACCGCACTGACCGACACGCTGACCGGAAAAGGTCCGACGAGCGACGTGAACGGACGCTTCACGATCACGAAGGTCGGCGCGGGCAAGGGATCCATCGCCGTGATGCCGAAGGAGGCGGGCTTCGTCGAGCTCGCGCACCGCGAATACGAGGTGACCGCTGGCCAGCGCCTCGACCTCGGCACGATCAAGGTCGTGCCGCCGCGCACCGGCGACGCGGGCACGCTCGGGTTGTCCACGAACCTCGAGGGCGAGGTGCTGACGATCGCGACCGTGAAGCCCGGTGGACCCGCCGAAGCCGCGGGGGTCCTGGTGGGCGACAAGCTCGCGGCGATCAACGGTGTGCCGGTCGCCACACTCACGCCGAAGCTCGCACAGACGCTGCTGTCGTCGGGCTCGGTGACGATCGGCCAGCGCTACCAGCTCACGCTCGACCGGGCCGGGACTCCGGTGGAAGTCGTGCTCGTCGGCGTTCGCTGGTAGCATCCACGAATGCGCTGCTGGTGGCTGCTCGTGCCGGGCCTGCTCGTGGCCTGCGAGTCCGGCGGCAGCGCGACCGATGCCGCCGTTGACGAGGCTGCTCCTCGATGCGATCCGGCGCAGCCGTTCGGTGCTCCGCGGCTCGTGCTCGGCATCAACACCGATGCGGACGACGCGACCGCGCGACTCAGCCCCGACGAGACCGAGATCGCGTTCGCGCGGCGCACGAGCGGTGTGTGGGATCTGTGGCGAGCGACACGCGCCGCCGATGACGGTCCGTTCGAGTCGCCGGTGCTGCTCACCACCGTCAACTCGGTGTCCTCGGATCTGTGGCCCTCGGTGTCCCCCGACGGCTTGACGGTCTTCTTCGATGCGGATCGCACGACACCGGGCACGTTCCACATCTGGCGCAGCACGCGCTCGTCGACGGCAGTGCCATTCGGGCCACCGATGCCGCGTCCCGAGCTGATGGACCGCGATCTGCATCCGCTCGTCGCGAATCAGACCGCCCTGTACCTGACATCGACGGTGCGCGGCGGCTTCGGCGGTGCGGATCTGTTTCGCGCCGCACTCGATCCGAGCGGCATGATCGGCGCACCGGTCGCGCTCGTCGGCGGCGTCAACACCGCGATGGACGAGGAGTCGCCGGCGCTCACCGCGGACGAACGCGTCATCTACTTCCGCCGCAGCGATGCGACGCTCTCGGACATCTACACCGCCTCGCGCTCGACCGCGACCGATGGCTTTGGAACCTCGTCACCGGTGCCCGGCCTCGATGTCGCCGGCGTCGGCGAGACGCCGAACTGGGTGTCACCCGACAACTGCCGCCTCTACTTCCACAGCAACGCCGACAGCGGAGGTGGGCCCGCGGGGCTCAACGTGTGGATGGTGACGCGGCCGCCTACTTGACGAGCTTCGCGAGCTCGGCGCGCAGCTTCTTCTCGTCGCCCGTCTCGAAGCCCTTGTGCACGTAGCGCACGATGCCCTTCGGATCGATCAAGAACGACGTCGGCATCGTGTCGGAACCGTAGCTGCCGCCGACGCTCGACTTCTCGTTGGGCAGGTAGACGCGCTTCAGGTTCTTCAGCTTGAGCTTGTTGTGGAACGCCTTGCCATCGGCGATCTCGTCATCGATGTCGACCGCGATGAACGTGACCTTGCCGGTCATCTCGCCCGCGATCTTGTCCCAGACCGGCAGCTCCTTCTTGCACGGCTTGCACCACGAGGCGCCCACCGTGACGAGGATCCACTTGCCGGTGTAGGCCTTGAGCTTGACGGCCTTGCCGTTCGTGTCGACCGCGACGTCCAGCTCCGCCACGCGATCACCGACCTTCAGCGTGCCCGCGTGCGCAGGTGCCGCCACGGCGAGGAGGCCAAGGATCAGAGCGATACGAAGCATGCGGTTTGGACGGCGCCGGACCGTCATCGATTCACCGCGATCTCTTCCTCGATCCACATCCCTATGTACTCGGGATTCATCGGACCTTCGTACCGGCGGTCGTTGAAGAACAGGGTCGGAGTGGAGTCCACATTCGCGCTCTCGCCGGCAGAGAGATCCGAGGTCACCTGCTTGTCAGCCGCGGCGTAGTCCGCCTCGAACCTGGCGAGGTCGAGGCCGAGCTCCTTCGCGAACGCCGTGACCGAGCCCTTGTCGTGCTGCGGCGAGCGCGCGAACAGGACGTCGTGCATCTCGCGGAACTTCCCCTGCGCATTGGCGGCGAGCGCCGCCATCGCCGCGCTGCGGGACTCCGGGTGCCGCGACTCGATCGGGAACATCATGTAATAGACGACGACCTTGTCGCCGTGCTTCTCCTCGACCTTCTTCAGCACGGGCGAGAACGTCGCGCAGTGCGCGCACTCGTAGTCGAAGAACTCGACGAGGCGCACCGGAGCATCGGGCTTGCCGACGCGCGGCGCCTTGCTCGGATCGATCTTCACGACCTGCGGCGTCTTCTCGTACTTGTTCGCGAAGAACTCGCGGATGTCGCTCTCCTTGACCTCGTCCTCGATCAGCGCGGCGACATACTTCACGGCATACGGCGCGCGCTTGCACGCGGTGTCCTGCTCGTGCGACGTGCGCAGGCTGTGCGACTTGCCGCACGGCGACTTCAGCGACGCGACGAGCGCGTAGAACAGCTTCTGCTTGTCGCCGTCGAGCTTGCCGACGTCGATGCCCTTCATCGGCGTGGTGTCGGCGGGACCGAGCGCAGCGCCGCTGCCGGATCCCGCGCGATCCATCGCGGAGACCGCACCGGTATCGTTGGGCTTCTTCTTCTCGCACGCGGCTCCCAGGAGCATCGGTGCGATCACCAGGGCGAGGACTAACTGCGCCGAAACGCGCGTGTTTGACACCCGTGCGTTGTAGTTCACGACCTCACCGTTTTCAACCACAGCGACGGGCCGGGGCGTCTTGACGTTGCGCGTCATAGGCGGTATCAAACCACTGAATGACGGTTCATTCAGCGACCGAGCGGAGTGACCGCAGCGACAAGCGCGAGCGGATCCTCCTCGCGGCGGAGCGGATCTTCGCGCGGCACGGCTTCTTCGCGGCGCGCGTCTCGGAGATCGCGAAGGAAGCGGGCGTCGCCGACGGCACGATCTACCTGTACTTCAAGAGCAAGGATGACCTGCTGATCTCGCTGTTCGAGCAGCGCATGAAGCAGGTCAACGAGGCGCTTCGCACGGCGATCGCCGGCGTTCCTCCCAAGGATCAGCTGCGCGCGTTCATCAAGGCGTACCTCAAGCTCGTCCACGACGAGCCGGGCGCTGCGGAGGTCCTCACGATCGAGCTGCGCCAGAGCAGCAAATTCATGAAGGAGTACGACAACCCGCAGTTCGTCGATTTCCTGCGCATGCTCGGCGGCATCCTCGCCGCAGGACAGCAGCGCGGCGAGCTCGATGACACGATCCCCGCGCACGTCGCCGCGCGCATGATCTTCGGAATGATCGACGAGCTTGCCCTCGCATGGGTGCTCGCGCGGCAGCCGTCGATCTCGACCGGCACACCTGGAACCCGTCCAAAGAAGTTCGATATCGTCCGCGCGGCCGATTGGGTCGTCGCGCTCGTGACGCATGGCCTGCAACTCAAGGAGAAGTCACCGTGAAGATCCTCGTTCCCGTGAAGCGGGTCCCTGACCCGACCCAGAAGGCCAAGATCAAGGACGGTCACATCGACCTGACCGGCGCCTCGTGGATCGTCAACACGTTCGACGAGTACGCCGTCGAGACGGCGTTGCGGCTCCTCGAGAACGGTGCTGACGGTACGCGCCAGCCAGGGGAGATCATCGTCGTGTCCCTCGGACCCGAGGACGCGGCCAAGGAGATCCGCACGACGCTTGCGATGGGAGCCGACCGCGCGATCCACGTCGTCACCGGCGATGCCGAGATCGACTCGCTGATCGTCGTGAAGGTCCTCGCCGGCATCATCGAGGCGGAGAAGCCGGACCTCGTGCTGATGGGCAAGCAGGCCGTCGACGGCGACGCGAACCAGGTCGGCCAGATGCTCGCAGGCAAGATCGGCTGGCCGCAGGCGACGTCCGCCGCGTCGATCGAGCTCGGCGCCGACAAGAAGTCGCTGCTCGTCGGCCGCGAGGTCGACGGCGGTGTCGAGTACAAGCGCGTCCCCGTGCCGAGCGTCGTCACGGTCGACCTCCGCATCGTCGGATCGAAGTCCGTCAAGAACGGCGTCACGCCCGACTCGCACAACTACTCCGGCGAGGGCGCGCGGCTGCCGTCGCTGAAGGGCATCATGGCGGCGAAGAAGAAGCCGATGGCCACCGCGAAGCTCGCCGACTACGGCGCCGAGCCGCAGCCCGTCATCAAGGAGCTCTCCGTCACGCTGCCGCCGCCACGCGCGGCGGGTCAGATCGTCGCCGACATCCCCACCCTCGTGAAGAAGCTCG
>JACCRC010000398.1 GCA_013813765.1 Deltaproteobacteria bacterium
AAATTTTCTGGAAACGCCTGCCTCGGATTCATTTCCAACCACCGAAACGGAGGACCGAAACCTCAACTAAGTATGCGTGCGCGAAGGGGGACTCGAACCCCCACGATGTTACTCACTAGCACCTCAAGCTAGCGCGTCTACCAATTCCGCCATCCGCGCATTCAGTTTTGAAAAAACGGAAGCTGTTGGTAGCCCCCCGCGCCGTCGCTGTCAAGCACCCCCGCCGCCGGTGCATAGTCACGGACGGTGTCGTTGTCGCCGAGCCAGCCCAGTCCGGCACCGCCGCTCTCGCGAGCGAGCCTGGTCATCGGCCTGTACGGGGGAATGGCGATCGTCGCGCTGCTCATCGCGGCGGGGCGAGGAAACCCGGATCTGTACCGGCTGGGCGATGCGCCGCAGTGGCTGCTGCTGGGCGGACTGGCGATCGGGGCCGGTGTCGGGCTGATCGTCGTCGGGCTGACCCGCCTGTCCACGAAGTACTTCGCGTGGGCACGCGAGCTGAACACGAGCTTTCGCGATCTGCTGGGCCCGCTGACGAACCGGGAGATCCTCATCCTCGCGCTCGCGAGCTCGATCGGCGAGGAGCTGCTGTTCCGGGGGGCGCTCCTGCCCTGGCTGGGGGTGTGGTGGCAGGCGCTGGTGTTCGCCCTTCTGCACGTCGGCCCGAAGAAGCGGTTCCTGCCGTGGACGGCCTCGGCGTTCGTGCTGGGCGTCGCGTTCGGGGAGCTGGCGATCCACACGGGGAACCTCGGCGGACCGATCGCCGCGCACTTCATGATCAACTTCTTGAACCTGCGGTTCATCGTCGGATCAGCCCGGGCGCCTTCCGCCGATTAGTTGCTCTGGATGGACGGGGGTGCCTAGCCTCGACCATGCTCCGTACCAGCTTCACCGCCGCGGTTTCGTTCGTGATCGCGTTCGCGGTGGCCTTCGCGCTCATGACGCTCACGGGAGTCGCGCACGCGGACGAGACGTCCGCGACCGACAAGCTGCGGATCCTCTACTCGACGCGGTTCACGTTCACCGATGGAGGCGTTCCTCTGGTGACGGTCGAGATCATGGGCAAGCGCAAGGACGTGAAGCTCCGGGCGAAGGGCGGCGTGCTGGTGCGCCCCGATGGCCAGGGCGGATCCGCGGTGGAGACCGACGGGGGCGAGGCCTGGACGATCACGGCGGAGAACACGAAGCCGGCGATGATCCAGGACTGGACGGTCGTCGACACGATGCAGCCGGATGACTCGACGGGCGTGGCGGCGGCGATGACGCGCTGGAAGGAGCGCGGCTTCGAGCCTCGGTCGTTCGAGGTGGGTACGGTGTTCGGCGTCGATGGCGAGGTGATCGACACGCGCGAGATGCGGATCGCGATCGATCCGGTCGCTGCGGGCAAGGGCGGCACGCGCGCTGCCGATCACGCGAAGCGCTACGGGATCCAGACGTTCGTCCACCAGGAGCTGGTGCGCCGCCCGTCGGGAACGATCGTCGCGAAGAGCGGCGGCACCACGATCAGAAACCCGAACGTGCTCTGGTTCACGCCGAAGAAGGGGACCGAGACGATCACCGTGGTGGACGTGCCCACGGGCACCGGCGGCTCGCAGCTCGAGACGGGCACCGAGGATCGGCGGTACTGGGGCGCGGTCTACGTGACGCTCGACCACGATGGCTCGCTGCTCGCCGCGAACGCGGTGCCCGAGGACAAGCTGCTGGCGGGCCTCGTTCCGGCGGAGATGTATCCCGATGCACCGCAGGCCGCGCTCGAGGCGCAGGCGATCGCGGCGCGCACCGAGCTCTTGCAGAAGATCGGACGGAGGAATCTCACGGATCCGTTCCTGTTGTGCTCGACGCAGCAGTGCCAGGTCTATGCGGGCGCCGGAAAGGAAGACCCGAGGACCACGCGGGCGGTCGAGGCCACACGCGGCATCGTCATGCTGCGCGACGGCGGCGGCATGGTGGATGTTCGCTACAGCGCCTCGTGCGGCGGCCACACCGAGGACAACGACGCGATCTGGGACGGCGATCCGGATCCGTCACTGCGCGGCCGCGTCGACGATCCGAAGGCCGCCATGTCGCGCGTCACCGACGACAGCCTCGATGCGTTCCTCGCCGGCGGCAAGGACGCGTGGTGCAACCACGGCAAGATCGGCAAGAGCCGGTTTCGCTGGACGGAGAAGCGCCAGGCCGATGATCTGACCGCGCGCGTGTCGGTCCTGCATCCGGAGATCGGCCGGATCAAGTCGATCGTTCCGAAGAAGCGCGGCGTGTCGGGTCGCATCGGTGTGCTGACGATCAAGGGCGACAAGGCGAGCGTCGACGTCACGGGCGACCTCCACATTCGCCGGCTCCTCGGCGGCCTGAAGTCGTCGCTGTTCGAGGTGACGCGCGAGGGCGACACGTTCGTGTTCCGCGGCGCGGGCTTCGGTCACGGCGTCGGCATGTGCCAGATGGGCGCGATCGGCATGGCGATCGCGGGCAAGAAGCACGACAAGATCCTCGGCCACTACTACCGCGGCACGCACCTGCACCGCCTGTACTGAGCGGGCACGGCCGCAACGAGGCCGTAACATCATGCGACCACGGAGCGTGGTATTGCCGGGGCCATGTCCCTCCCCGTGCTCCCGACGACGATGGTCGGTTCCTACCCGCGCCCCGCATGGTTCACGCAGCAGCTCGCCGGCAAGGACGTGCTCGAGGCGTTCAAGCTCGCGGGACACGCCGAGGCGTTCCACGATGCGACGCGCGTCGTGATCAAGGATCAGGAGCTCGCCGGCCTCGACATCCTCAGCGACGGCCAGATGTGGTTCGACGACTACCACATGGGCATCGGATCCTTCCTCTGGTACTGGCTCGAGCGCACCGAGGGCTTCGGTAACGAGAAGCTCCCGCACCCCGCACGTGGGAAGGCGAAGGGCCGCGATGTGTGGGCACTCGACGAGGCCGGCGGCGTCGCGGTGGTCGGTGAGATCAAGCGTGGCCCGGTGCGCATGGAGCTGCTCTATCGCTGGGCGCAACGTCACACCGAGAAGCCGATCAAGGCGTGCATCGGCGCTGGCCCCGTGCAGCTGTCGACGCTCGCGCACTTCAAGTCAGGCCCCGTGAAGAACCGCTACGAGCTGTCGCGCGCGCTCGCCGACGTGTTCCGCGCGGAGATCGGCGAGGTCGTCGCCGCGGGCTGCAAGCACATCCAGCTCGAGGATCTCGGCGCCTGGATGCCGCACCTCTCCGGCGAGAAGGACTACGACTGGGTCACCGACATCGTCGACCGCACGATGTCGGAGATTCCCCAGGGCGTGGATCGCTCGTGGCACTTCTGCATGGGCAACGCGTGGGGCAACAAGCTCGAGGGCATGACCGCCGGCGGCTACCGCGAGATCATGCCGCACTACCACAACGTCAAGATCGACGCGTACGTCCTCGACTTCGCGTGCCGCGAGATGGAGGACGCCGATCTGCTCCGCAAGATCCCGTCCGATAAGAAGGCACACGTCGGCGTGATCGACGTTCGCACGCTCGAGATCGAGCACCCCGAGCAAGTCGCCGAGCGCGTGCGCAAGGTGCTGAAGCACATCGAGGCCGAGCGCGTGACGCTCACGACCGACTGCGGCCTCAAGCAGCTGCCGCGCACCGTGGCGATCGAGAAGCTGCGCGCGCTGGCCGAGGGGGCCGCGATCGTGCGCCGCGAGCTGCGCTAGTCCGAGCGAATCTGGATGAACCAGTCGTAGCGGCCGACCAGCCCCATGACGCTGAACGCGATGTCCCGCGGCGCACCGAAGCCGGCGGGGGGCCGGCCGCTGAGCCGCGGCTTCGTCACGGGGTACGCCGTGTCGCAGCTCGTCGTCGCGGGCGAGTACGCGAACGTCAGCGAGAAGTCCGCGTTCTCGAGCGGCGCTTGCGCGGGCGTTTCGTCGACGTTGTTATAGGCCGCACCGTCGAGCGTGTAGGTGAGCGAGAACTTGGGCTGCCCCGAGTCGAAGTACAGCTCGCAGTACAAGGTCTGCGGGTTTGTCGCGTACAGCGAGATGGTCTGCTGGCGATTCCGGTTGGGGCTCCCCGCGCCGAGACGCCCACCGATGGCGAGCACGTCATCGGTCGGCGAGCTGTCGAGCACGGCGACGAACATCGCCGTTCGCGCATCGATCGTCAGTGACTGACCGTCGAACGTCGGCGTTCCGTTGATGAAGTTCCACTCGGGGCGCTTCACCGTGAACGGATCGAAGAACACGATCCGCTCGGTCGGCGTGTCGGGGCGTGGATCGCAGGCGTCGCCGACCCGGTCGTCGTCGCGGTCCGCCTGCGTGGGATCCGGCAGGTGCGGGCAGACGTCGCAGGCATCGTCGATGCCGTCCTTGTCCTCGTCGTGCCCGGCCGCCGTGCACGATCGGGCATCCGGCTCGAGCGCGGCATCGGGCATCGGAGCCGCGCCGAACTCGAGGCGGCCGCATCCCGCCAGCATCAAGAGCCACGCGCAGCGCACACCGCGAGTCTACTCCGGCTGCAGCGCGAACCAATGAAACACGCGGTACGGACCGGGCGCACGCGTGTGGAGCGCACCGGGGGTGCCGGTGGGAAGATCGAACACGACCTCCACGAACATGCCGTTCGGTGCGGGGAGTGGCTGCGAGGCCACGACCTTGCCATCGTCGTCGAGGATGTCCAGCCGCGAAGGCTGCGTGATCGATTCCTGGTAGGGCACGTTCGGCTGGCCGCCCGTGCGAATGATCAGCTTCGTGGGCTTCGCCGGATCGAGCGCGAGCGCGAGCCGCTCCGTGCCACCGCGGATCGTACGACCGCCGTCGAGGACGAGCCCACGCGCGCCGACCTCTCGCGCCACATGCGACCACTTCGCGGTCGGGTCGCCGAGCTTGCGGCGTCCCTGCGCACCGCGCCAGCCGTGCGCGCGTTCGCTCGCGAGATCCGCGATGTCGATCCGATCGACGACAGCCCACCCCGGGTGATCGGTGAGCGGACGCTCGCCGGTGCCGACGTGATCCCAGACCGCGATGATGAGCTGCATGTTCCCGTCGCCGACCATCCGGCGCGGCTCGAAGCCCGGGCGCAGCGGGGTGTTGAACAGCACCTCGCCGTAGAACTCGTTGGTGCCGAGCCACGCCGGGTAGTACGCGAAGTGGGTCGGTCGCTCCGACGCGGGCATCCGCTCGAGGAACTCGAAGCGCGAGCCGGGTCCGTGGTTAGCGATGCCGGCCTGGTAGTTCGTGACGAGGCCGAGCATGTCGTAGACCTTGCCGTCGCCGTAGTACGCGATCGCGCCCGCGTCGTGGAACATCACGCTCGCATCGGGGAGCTTGCGGTGGAGGTAGTCACCGATCGCGACCACCTGCGTATTCGTGTCCATCGCTCCCTGCGCGAACATCTTCATGTCGGCGCGCAGGCCGGGCAACGCCGCGCGGATCCACAGCACCGAGACGATCACGATCGCGAGGAGGTGCGCGATCGCCACCCCGGGCCCGAATCGCCTGAGCGGGATCGCGACCGCGCAGCCGACGGGGATCACGAGCAGCGGGAACGCGGGCGCGATGTAGCGGTAGTTCTGGAACGCCCACAGCCCCGACGACGCGATCACCGCGAACATCAGTACCCACGGCGCGAGCACGAGGATCGCGCCGACCAGGTACCGCCGCGTGCTCTTCGCCCACAGTGCGATCCGCACCGCGCCGACGAGCCAGAGCACGAGGAACACGCGCGGCCACACGAGCGGGCTCTTGTCGTCCCAGAACAGCCCCTTCGCGAGCTTGCCGACGAGGGTGCCGACGGTCTCGAACCAGTACGACCAGTCGAAGCCCGGCAGGTAGAAGTGGCTCTTCGCCACGCCGGTGTTCGGGAACAGCTGGCCGGCGAACAGCTTGTTCGCGACGAGCCACAGTGCCGGTGCGGCGAGCGGTGACAGCCACCACGCCGCACTCCGCCAGTCTCGCTGCCACGCACGCTGCAGTGCCGCGAGCCCCGTGAGGCCGACGACGAGCAGCATCGCCTCGGGCCGCGATAACGACGCGCACGCGAGCACTGCGATCAGCTTCTTCGTCGGCGGGCCGGTGGGGTTCTGGTCGAGCAGCAAGAGGATCATCGCGGCGAGCAGCGCGCTCGCGAACGCGACCTCCATCCCCGACAGCGAGGTCCACGCGAACGGTGCGATGCCGATCAAGACCAGCGGCGCGATCAAGGCGGGGACGAACCCGGCGATCCGCTTCACGATCTCGAACACGCCCACACACGTCGCCGCATAGAACGCGGCGCACATCGCGAACGACACCCAGACCAGCGCGTGGCCGCGCGCACCGATCATCCAGAACGGCGCGAGCAGCATCGGCCACAGCACGCTCGTCGAGCCCGCGGAGTAGCCGCCACCCGGTAGTAGCTGAACGGCTGGAAGCGGCCGAACTGCTTCGCGTACGTCAGATAGATGTAGCTGTCGTCGAGCGGCAGCCCCATCGGCCGCGTGTGCCGCAGCGTCGTGGCCGCGAACGCCCACGCGACCACGATCGCGACGAGCGCGATCACGATGTGCGGGAGGTACGGGCGGAAGCGCGAGAGGCGAACGAGCAATTAACTAGGGCCAGTTGGCCACAGGCGTGCGGACCGCCGCCAGCGCGATGTGCTGGAACCGGAACTGGCGATCGCGCTTGTAGTCACCGAGCAGCTCGAGCGCGAGCTCGTTGAAGTCGAGCGAGCGCACCCAGCGGAAGCCGCACTCGTAGAGCAGCGGCAGCACGTCATCGGAGCCGTACTGGATCGGCTCGCCGAGCTCGCCGACGTACGCGCGCGTCTGCTCGTCGGAGGCCGACAGGTTCTGCCCCTGCGCGAGCTTCTTGCCGACGAAGTCGAACGCGACCAGCGACCGCGGATCGAGTCCCGTCGCGAGCCGCGTCGCGGTGGCGCGCACGGCGGCCTCGGTCAGGTACGGCACCACGCCCTCCCAGATGACGAGCGCGGGCTCGGTCGCCGAGAAGCCGGTCGCGACGAGCCGCTCGATCGGATCCTCGCGCTCGAAGTTGCAGGTGACGTACGTCGCGGAGTCGACCGGATACCCATCGAGCTTCGCGAGCCTCTCTCGCTTGGCCGCCTGCGTTGCCGGATGATCGACCTCGAAGAACCGCACGCCCGCACGCGGCAGGCGAGCGGCCCGCGTGTCGTAGCCGGCGCCGAGGATCACGATCTGGCGGATCGACAACCGATCCACCGCGATGCCGACCAGGCGATCGAGGTACGCGACGCGCAGCGCGAGCCACGTCTCCATCGGCGCGAACCGCGCATCGAGGCGCTTCGCGATATCGTGGCCATCGGCACCGGCGATCGTCTCCGCCCACGGGTCGACGAACAGCGGCGTGGCCCAGCGGCTCGCGCGAGCCCGGTACGCGCACACCATGAGAGCGGTCTTCGATGCGTTGATCGTTACGTCCACGGCCGCGTCGTACCAAGGCATCGCGGGAAACGCCACCGCGACGATGTTGCAGCTACATGCATGAAACCGAGCTGTTACCGACGGTTGCGTAACGTGCAGATCGAGCCCCCGACCGCGACGGGCATGTGCGAAAATCGAACAAGCACCCGCATGAAGCTCATCACTACCCTTGCTGTCTGTGGCCTCCTCGGCGCGTGCGCCGGTGAGCCGACGTTTGGATCGACCGAGTCACACGTCGAGAGCTCGAATCGCCTCGCGGTCAACCGCCTCGCCGTCAACCGCCTCGCGGTCAACCGCCTCGCCGTCAATCGTCTCGCCGTCAATCGTCTCGCGGTCAACGGGATGGCGATCGCGTCGGCGGACGTCGAGGCACTCGCCGCCGAAGAGGGGGGTCTCGAGCTCCTGAGCTACATGGTCTCGTGCGCGCTTCCGGAAGGTGCGTCGCTGGCCGTCGCCGGCGAGGAGCTGCGCGGATCGCTCGGCGTTGCTCCGAGCTGGCTCGACGCGGGTCTCGATGTCTCCGGGCAGCGCTGGCTGACGGCGTGCTTGCTCGCGCGCGTCAACTACTTCGGCATCGAGGTTCGTCTGTCGATGCGCGGTGCGAACGATGCGCTCACGACGACCGCCGAGGAGCGCGCGGCGTATCCCGTGCTCGAGGGCGCGTTCTGGGGAAATCTGTTCGGCGAGACCGCCGACAAGACCTCCTGCATCAGCTCCTACAAGGCAACCGCACCGCAGGTCGGCTCGCTGCCCCTGCGCGAGTGCACGGTCACCGATGCTGCGACCGGCCGCACGCGCTGCGACTACACGCCTGCCGGCACGTGCGAGGACATCTGCGAGGGATCGCAGTGCGCCGGCGCATCCGAGGTCATCAGCGTATACCTCGAGGCGCCGTAGCCTCGGGTCACTTCTTCTCGAGGTGATCGACGAGGCTGTTGTACGCCGTCGTCACGCGCATCGAGAGCTCGGTCGCGGCCTTCTGCTTCTGCGGATTTCCGGCGTGCATGTCGGGGTGGTACTTGCGCATCAGCTGCCGGTAGCTGGTCTTGATCTGCGCCATGTCGGCGCCGGGCTGCAGGTCGAGGATGCGGTACCACTCGGCGGCCTTCGCCTCGCTGCTGCCGGGGCGCGGTGGCCGCGCGGATCCGCTGCTGCTCGAGGACGACGCGGATCCCGTCGACGATGACGACGATGACGTCCAGCTGCCACCACCGGCGGCTGCCTGTTCCTTCATGCGGCGGAACTGCTCGTCCGCAGCAGCCTTCGCCTTCGCCTCGCGCTCGTCGCGATCCTTGTGCACGCGGCCGGCACGCTCGCGCGCGAGCTTGTCGCGCTGTGCACGGGCCGCCGGATCCGACGTCGCGAGCTTCGCGATCGGGTTGTCCTCGGGCTTGCGCGGGGCCTTCTCGCGCGCGGCCTTCCGCATGAGCAGCTCCGACTGCAGGGCCGCGGTCTCGACGTGAGACAGCGGCTCGTCATCGACGATCACGAGCGACGTCAGCCGCGAGATGCCCGACTGGGCGCTCTCGAGGATCCGCTTCGTGATGCTCACGCGCTCAATCTAGCAGATCGGGTTGGCCGAGCGGAGCGAGGCCTCAATTGTGGTGGAGGATCGTGCCGCCCGATCCGACCACGTAGACGTCGCGGCCCGATCCCGAAACGCCCCAGAGGTTGTTCGTATTTCCCGCCGGCACCGTGATCTCCCACGTCGTACCGGTCCAGTGACCGACCTTCGCGCTTCCGGCCGCCCATACGTTGTTCGCCTCGGTCCCGAAGTAGCTCTGAAAGATCGTCGAGCTCGTGCCGTGCGGCGTCCACGCGGTGCCGTTGTAGCGGAGCGTCTCGCTACCCGGCGTGATGTTGCCGGTCCACACGACGCCGGGGAGCGCGAGCACCGCGAAGGTCTGCGCGCCGCCGCCGGCCGGCATCACGGTGCCCCACGTCGTGCCGGTGTAGTGCTTGAGGTACCCGTTCTCCGTCGCGAGCCAGACGTCGTTCGCTCCAGTGCCCGACAGTCCGAGCAGCGTGCCGGTGACGCTGTTGTACGTCCACTGGCTGCCGTTCCAGTGATTCGCTCGACCGCTGCTCGCGACCCAGACGTCGCTCGGGCCGGAGCCCCAGACCGCGACACAATCGCTGGTCGTCACGCCCGTCACCGCGCTCCAGCTCGTGCCGTTGTAGCGGAGGATCGTTCCCGCGTGGCCGACTGCCCAGACGTCGGTCGGGCTTGCGGCCCACACGCCACGCAGGTGCTGGGTCGTTCCGCTCGTCATCCTCGTCCACGCGTTGTCCCTGCGGTGAAGGATCACGCCGCCATCGCCGACGACGAACGCCTCGCTCGGGCTCACCGCGGCCACGCCGTAGAGCAGGCTCGTCACGCCGGCGAGGTTCTCCACGCACCAGTTGGGACAGGCCGCGTTCGGCGGCGAATCCACGGTGGGCACGTCGGCGTCATCGCCGGGCATCCCATCGCCACCGAGCGACCCGTCGGTGCCGGTTGGCTGCGGCTGTCCGCAGCCGATCAGGACGAGGAGCGAGACCAGCGCGCTGCGCATGCCGGGCTCAGGGCTGCGTGAACGTGGTGATCACCTGGTGATACGTCGCGCGGCCGCTGCAGCCGCTGTGGTGATTGTGAGCGTTGTCGTCGTCGTGGTCGTGGTCGCCATCGTCGTCATCGTCGTCATGGCTTCCGTGACCGCCGTTGTTGTTGCTCGCGCCGAAGTCGGTCGAGTCGCGGCACGCCGCCCAGTAGCCGTGCTGGGAGAACTTGCGGCACGCGCGCGCGCTCTGCGGTGGCTCGTAGTCGCCGCAGTCGCCCGCGTACGTGAACCCGCACATCGTCTTGCCCGGATTCGCCGGATCGGGCTCCGCGCAGTCGCGCTCCGAGAGGCCACCTGCCTCGCCGGCCGCCTGATCCTTGCCGCGGCACGCGATCCACTCGATCGGTTCGCTGAGCGGACGGAAGTAGTCGCCGTAGAATGCGCCTTCCTGCTTCGTCCAGCCGGTGAGCTCCTCGGGCGTGGTCACGAGGCCGCGGTGCGGACCGCGCATCGAGATCGGAACCGTCACGTCGTGCAGGTTCACGCGCGCGTACAGACACGCGCTGACCCAGCGCTTGCCCTTCTTGTCGAGCGCCTTGTCGAGCCACCGCGTCGCGAGGCCCAGGCCGCCGAAGAACTCCAGCGGATCACCGGTCACCGGATCCTTCGCCTCGAGCACCGTGCCCTCGGGCAGCGCACAGCTCACGATGTACCCGAGTAGCTCCTGCCCTTCTTCGGTCGCGAGCAGATCGCTCATGCTGCTCAAGTTCGCCGACAGACGATTCACCGCGAGACGATTCACTGCGAGGCGATTCACCGCGAGCCGATTCACCGCGAGCCGATTCACTGCGAGCCGATTCACCGAGAGTCGATTGTCGGAGACGAGGCCCTGACTCGAGTCAGACAGCTCGTCTTGTTCGTCGGTACAACCCACCGCGCCCACCACCGTGCTGACTGCAATCACGAGGCTGACGACGCGCATGAGGTCCACGATGGGTCCATTCCAGAACGCGCGCAACTAGTTGTTTTCCCTGCCTGTAGGGGGCACGGAGCGCCGTGACCACACGGGGTGAGCGGCGATCCAATTTTTTAGCTCGGTGATCCTCTCCGGCCCGAGCGCGCCCGCCGTGTAGGCGAGGTGGGCGAGCTCGATCTTGTGGTCGATGCCGAGGAGCTCGTTAGCCGGTGACAGCGCGGCTTCCCACTCCGACGGTGATGCGCCGTCGCAGACGCAGCGAAGCACCCGGATGATCGCCTGTTCAGGGGGGGCGAGGCCGGCGGTCGCGATCCCGTCGAGAGTTGCCTTCAGCTCGACCACCTCCCCTCGGGCGGCGAGGATCCGTGCGACGAGGACCTGGTCGAAGTTTGCCGCCCCCTCGCCGTACCCCTTCTGAAGGTTGAGGCTGCGACGGGCTGCGACCAGCGCTCCCTCGAGGGAGCCCGCCCAGAGCAGGGACTCGGCGAGGTTGTAGGTCGCGACCCGTTCGAGGATCGCCTGCCCGATCTCGCGTGCGATCTGGATCACCTGCCGGAGATCCTCGGCGCAACGCTCGACCTGACCGCTCGCGGACCAGAGCCACGAGCGATTCGTGTACGCGGCGCCGAGATGGAACCGATCGTCGCGCGCCTCGCAGAGCGGGATCAGCGTCTCGAACTCCGCGGCGGCGCGATCGAACGCTCCGATGTCGACGGCGAGCGTCGCCGAGAGCAGCGTCGCGATGATCTCCGCGTCGTGACGCCCGTACGTTCGCGCGCGCTCGACGACGGACGTCAGGAGGGGTGCGGCGCGATCGAACTCGCGCGCGCGCCATGCACTGCGCCCGAGTGCGAGGTCCGCCTCGACCGCGAGCTCAGGGATCGGGTGCGTCGCGAGCAGCTCGGTTGCACGCTTCGCGGCGGCCGCCGACGCGGCGAAGTCCTCCGCCCAGTCGTGTGCGGTCGCCTTCTCGAGCAGCGCCTCGATCTCGAGCCGCGCATCGCCGTGGGCGATCGCGATCGCGATCGCCGCATCGAGATCGACGACGGCGTCGTTGATCCGCTGCAGCTTGTACCGCGCGCGCGCACGCCCGAGCAGCGCACGTCCGCGCCGCGGATCCTCGCCGGGGAGGTTGCGCACCGCGCCCTGCCACGCCTGATCCGCATCGAGCGCGCGGTGACCCTTGTGCGCTTCCTCTGCGATCCACGCGAATGCTGCTGCGGCGCGCTCGGCCTCGCCGACCGCCTCGGCGTGACGTGCGATCCGCTCGGCGACGCCCGGCGCATCCAGCGGTGACGTGCTCCAGTGCTCGAGCGCCGCGCGGTGGATCACCGCCCGCTCGGCCTCGTTCGTCGTCGTGTAGATGCCTTCCTGCAGGAGCCCCGAGCGAAACGTCCAGCGCCGGTCGCCGGCATCGAGGAGCTGCGCCGCCGTCAGCTCGCACAGCCCGATGTCGACATCGATCGCGGTCGTCGCGCCGCCGGCCCGCTCGACGGTGTCGAGGATCGCGTGCAGCGCATCCCGCTGGACCTCGTCGCCGAGCACAGCGCACACGCGTGCGAGCGCGACGAGCTCCCGCGAGAGCTCGGCGAGCTCGCGCGCGGCGAGCCACGGACCGAGCGCGATCGGCTCGAGCTTGTCGAGCGCCGTGGTGTCGAGGAAGTACTCCCCGCCGGAGCGCGTGCGGATCGCACCGCGCTCGTGGATCTCGCGCGCGAGCATCGTCAGGTGCAGCGGGTTCGCGCGCGCGAGGCCGACGAGCTGTCGCAGTGCACGGAGCGGTGGATACTCCGCCGGCTCGAGGAGTGCGGCCGTCATCTGCACCGCCGCGTCCTCGTCGAGCACGCCGAGCACGCTCTTGCGATGCCGCTCCGCGTGGGCGCCGAGGTTGGGTCTTCGCGCGTCGAGCCGCGAGCTGCCGATGCCGAGCACCCACAGCGGCAACGCCTCGCCGCCGAGCGTCGCGTACTCGAGTGCATCGAGCAGCGCGTGATCGGCGAGGTGAAGATCGTCGAGGATCACGACGGTAGGCTTCGAGCGCGCAGCTGCGCGGAGCGCATCACCGATCGCGCGCACCGGAGGGCCTTCGGGGATGCCGATCAACGCGGCGAGCGGCGGCGACTTCCCGCTGCCCGGCGCGGGCACCGCGGCGAAGTGCACGCGCGCTCCGAGGTCGCCGAGACGCCGCGCGAGCTCCGCGGCGAACGCGGTCTTGCCGACGCCTGCATCACCGGTGAGCACGGCGAACGCGGGTCCCGCCGGGCCCCACGTGCCCGAGCCACTGCGGTGCTCCTGCGGTGGGATCCCGTGCACCGCGGCCGCGGCGTCCGCCGCCAGATCGGTGAGCAGCGCATCGCGGCCAAATAGCTCGGCGCGGCCGCCACCCTCGACGAGAAATCGGAATCCCGGCCCCGCATCGTCAGCGGGACGCGTCGCGACCTGGGTCACGGCCGCGATCGCGCGCGTCAGGATCACACCGGTCCATGTCGCGACGGGTAGCCAGCTCTCCGGCTTCTCCACGCCCTCGCCGCGCAGCACGGGTGCGGCACCGGTCCCGTCGAGCTGGAGCGCATCGAGGTGAAGCGCGACCCGTGCACCACCGTCCGCGAGGTCACGGGCGAGCTGCAGCGCGACCGTCGCGGGATCGGCGTGGGCAGAGCCGAGCAACGCGACGAGGATCCGCCGGCCGCGCTGCGACACGATGATCACGTGACGCGCCGCGAGCGTGGCGAGCACCGCGCGATCGACCCTCGCGAGCTCGATCCACACCAGCACGACCGGCTGCCGGCTCTCCGCGATCTGCGAGAGCGCAGGGGCGGTGCGCATCATCGTCGGCGTGTCGCGCGTCGCGCGCAGCCGGGCGCGGAGATCCTCGGTGTCGCGCGGGCGCTTCGTCGGATCCTTCGCGAGGCAATCGGCGCAGATGCCCTCGAGCGCGACCGGCACCGACGCCATCCCACCGAGCCGCGGTGGCCGCAGCGCCGCGTGCGCGCGCTCGAGCGCCGCGGCATCGCCGACGAACGGCGGCCGTCCCGCACACAGCTCGAAGAGCACGCAGGCGATCGCGTAGAGGTCCGAGCGCACCGTCACGGATGCGGCGTCGATCAGCTGCTCGGGCGGCATGTACTCGAGCGAGCCGACCTGAACGTTCGCGCGCGTCGGATCCTCCGGATCCGACGGCGTCTTTCGCGCGAGACCGAGGTCGAGGATGACGACGCTGCCGTCATCACGTCGGTACATGTTGTCGGGCTTGATGTCGCGGTGGATGAAGCCCGCGGCGTGCACGCGCCCCAGCGCGGTGAGGGCGGCGAGCACCGTGGACACCGCGCGATCGGTGCCGAGCGCGCCGCCGTAGGTGAGCGCGGTGATGCTCGTGCCGACGATCTTCTCCATCTCGATCCACGCCCGGCCACCGTAGAGCACGCCGTGACCTGCGAGGCGCGGAACCGAGGGCGCACCGATCGTGCCGAGCGCCTCCGCCTCGCGGGCCATCCGAGCGCGCGCGAGCTCGTGATCCGCGTGCGCGACCTTGAGCACCGTCGCTCCGAGATCCCACACCGAGGCGAACCCACCGCTGCCGAGCAGCGTTCCGACCGGCCGCTCCCACTGAAAGGGTGCGCCCGGCTCACCGACCTCCGCGGATGCCGCGACGCCGCCGTGCTCGGGGCACGCGAGGCCCGCGGCCAGCCGGCGATGACAGGTCACGCACCTCGCCACCCGATCATTCTATCGGCGATCAAGGGTCACAGATCGCCCGAGACCCACAACCCGTCGGGAAGCGGGTATGGCGCCCACGATTCGGCGTCGAGGGCCGGCCCGTCGACGATCGCGCCCTGCAGCGACGCCCGACTTTTTCCGAGTGCGACCTTTGCGGAGGTCGCATGCGATGCAAGCAGTCCTCGCATGCCGCCGACATCGAGCTCCGGTGGGCGGATCACCGCGAGCACGCTGTCGGGGGCTGCGAGCGCGATCGTCATGCCGAGGCCGCGCGCGAGCTCGCTGATCTTGGCGATCACATCGGCGTCACCTTCGGCGTACAGCGCGATCACATCTTGCTCCGCGCCGGTCGCGGGATGGATCACGGCGTGGAGCGCGTCGAACAGCTCCTGCGGCGTCGCAAATCGCTCGCGTTGCTCCGGCGCGAGCGCGCGCGCGATCGGTGCGTCGATCGCGGGATCGATATCGACCTTCGTCGACGGCCGCGGGCGCGCACCGTGGATCTGCATGTAGCTCTGCACCACGCCCGGTGCTCCGCCGAACGCCGGGTGACCGGTCAGCATGTGGAACGCGAGCAGTCCGAGCGCGTAGACATCCGTGCGCGCATCCACTGGCTGGCCGCGCATCTGCTCGGGCGCCATCGCCGCCGGCGTGCCGAGCATCGAGCGTGACGACGTCAGCCCGGGGCCTTCCTGGTCGGTGAGCTTCACGAGGCCGAAGTCGAGCAGCACGGGGCGCAGGCCGCCTGCATCGCGCGCGAGGATCACGTTCGACGCCTTGACGTCGCGGTGAACGAGACCAGCGGTGTGAGCGACCGTGAGGGCGTCGCACAGCGGCGCGAAGATCGTGAGCATCTCCGCGGGTGGCAGCGCGCCGCGCTCCTGGAGCACCTCGCGCAGGCTCGGTCCTTCGAGGTACTCGAGCACCAGGTACGGACGCCCGTCATCGAGTGCCCCGTGCCCGATGGCGCGGACGACGCTGCGATGGTGAAGACGCTCGATCGCTTCCAGCTCGCGCTGGAACCGCGTCAGCGCATCGATGGAGCGTACGAGCTCGAGGTGAAGGATCTTGATCGCGACCGGTGCGAGCGCGCTGTCGGTGCCGCGCCAGACCTGGCCGAATCCACCTTCGCCGATCATGCGATCGAGCGTGTAGCCGGGGACGCTCGGTACCTGCACGAGGACCGAATTATCTCATCGAACGCGAAGCCGGCGCCTGTTTCGAGACGCGGGCCTGCCGCAATCCGCTGCAGCGGTAACCTTGCAACACGTGTTAGCGTTGTCCCGCCAACGTGTTCGAGAATGTGATCGAGGCGATGGTCGACGCGGTGCTCGTCGTGGATGTGGAAGGCCGCGTCACCCTCGCGAACACCGCCGCCACCTCGATCACGGGGTATTCGCAGGAAGAGCTGCGATTGACCCCGGTCGCGAAGCTCCTGATCGATGACAGCTCGGGCTTGCGCACCGTCGTACGGCGCCGCATCGAAGAAGGCGACGTGATGCGCCGCGAGGAGTCGTGGCTCGTCGCGAAGTCCGGCGCGAGGGTGCCGGTGTCCATCACCGGATCACCGGTGCTGCGGCCCGATGGCGGCCTCGAGGGCATCGTGCTGGTCGCACGCGACGTCCGCGAGATCCGGAGCCTCCTCGCCGACAAGGAAGCGGAGATCCAGCGGCGCACCCTGGCGGAGGACGCCCTGCGGAGCGCGAAGGCGTCGATCGAGGAACAGCTGGATCAGTCGCGCGCGTCGCTCCTGCTCGCCGAGCGCCGCGCCACGCTCGGCACGCTTGCGGGTGGCGTCGGTCACGAGCTCCGCAACATCGCCCAGATCCAGGTCTCTGCCGTCGACGAGCTCCAGACCGCGCTCGCCGCCGGGGAGGACGTCACCGCGCTCGCGCGAGAGGTGATCGGCGACCTCGAGCGCGTCGCCGAGCACATCACCGCGCACGGTCAGCGTCTGATGCAGCTCGCTCGGCCGGGTCCCGACCGCGTCGCACCGATCGATCTGTCGGCGGTGGTGCGCGATGTCATCGCGATGCTTCGCGGCGCCGGCAAGCTGCGCCGCGTGGAGGTCGCGCTCTCCATGACCGATGGTCTCCAGGTGACCGTCAACCGTACCCGCATCGAGCAGATCATGGTGAACCTGGTCGTCAACGCGGTCGATGCGATCGGCGAGGACGGAGGCACGATCACGATCGACGTGCAATCTGGGGCCGATCCCACGCGCGTCGTCTGCTCGGTGACCGACACGGGCTGCGGCATCCCCGCGGACCAGATCGACAAGATCTTCGAGCCGTTCTTCACGACCAAGCCCGAGGACCGCGGCACCGGCCTCGGCCTGCCGGTCGCGCGAGAGATCGTGCAGACGTACGGCGGCACCCTGAACGTCGTTTCCAAGGTCGGCGTCAGCACCACCTTCACCTTCGACCTCCCGCGCTAGTATCTCGTCATGCAGAGGTTCACGCCGCTCGTGATCGCGATCGCGTGCATCGCGTGCGAGAAGAAGACCGCGAAGCCCGCGCCCACCGGCACGATCGTCGACGAAGGCACGCTCGTGACGACGCTCGACGGCAAGGTGAACGCGCGAGAGAAGTTCTCGATCCACAAGGACGGAGACAAGCTCGTGCTCCGAGCCTCGAGCGCCACCGTCGACGGCGCAAAGGTGCCGTCGCAGCAGGAAGGCGAGCTCGAGACCGATCTCGCGTACAAGCCGATCCGAGGCACGTATCGCTACACGGCGAAGCAGGACGGTTTTCGCTACACGCTCGGCGGCACGCCACTGACCCTCGATCGCATTCGCGACGACGGCGAGAAGCCGCAGCACATCGTCGCGAGCGGGCCGGTCGAGCTGTTCGTCGAGATCGGGCTGATCGGGCTCACCGCCCTGTGCCGTGTCGAGGCACCCGCCACGCTGAACAGCATCGCGGACTTCGAGTCCGGCTATCGCGGTGGCAAGGTCGTCGTCAAGACCGTCGGTAAGGCCGCCGGGTTGAAGAAGCTGACGGTGAAGTACCTCGAGGAGTTCGAGGTGGAGGTCTACTGCGACGGTGACAAGCTCGTCGCCAGCGGCCTCCGCGGCAACAAGCTGTGGCACGTCCGCGAGGGCCGAGAGACCGACTTCGCCGCGGCGCGCGACGCGCCCTGATCGCAAGGCCCGGCTCTGCCGGGCCGCGCAGCGCCGCCGAAGGGCGGTGCGCAGGTAGATCGATCAGGATGCGGGGATGAGCTCGAGCGTGCCTTCGCCCGCGAGCTTCTTGCCGCGCAGCACGCGGTAGTCCGAGCCCCACTGCTCGACGAGCAACGTGTCCTCGCCGGGCGCGTTGTACAGCCACCACCGGCAGCGCTCGACGTGCCCCGACGGCCGGTCCTTCTTGAGATCGCCGAGCGGGCCGACGTCGCCCTCGAGCTTGCAGGTGGCTGCGCCGCGCTTGTCGAGCACGAACCGCACCTCGCCGATCACGATCGCCTCGGGTGGATACCCCGCGATCGACTGCGTCTCGTCGGCCTGCATCAGGCGCATCGTTCCGGAGCCGACGCGCTCCATGCCGACGATCAGCCAGTGAACGTCCTTGTTGTCGACCAGTCGCGCGCCGGTCCAGCGATGGCCATCCTCGTCGTACGAGATCAGACCCTCGCAGAGGAAGTCCATCTGACCCATGGTGAGGACGTCGTCGACTCGCACGTCGCGCACGGTGCGCTCGAGCAGCTTGTCGCCCGAGCCCGCCGGCAGCTGCCTGGGCTGGGACCCGCCGCCGACCTGCTTGCGGCGCTCGTTGACTGCGATCCCGACAGCGGCGAAGCCGCCGACGACCGTGAGCAGCACCAGCAGGATCCAGATCACGATTCGTGATAAACGAAAACGCGGTCCGACGCCATGCCGGTCATGAACATCATCGAGGCGGTTCGCAGTGCGCTGCAGACCCAGATGCGCGCGGACTCCCGCGTGGTGGTGCTCGGTGAGGACATCGGGAAGTTCGGCGGCGTGTTCCGGGCCACCAGCGGCCTGTACGACGAGTTCGGAGCGGATCGCGTGATCGACACGCCGCTCGCCGAGGCCGGCATCATCGGCACCGCGATCGGCATGGCACTCTACGGCCTGCGCCCGGTCCCCGAGATCCAGTTCGGCGACTTCATCTTCCCGGCCTTCGATCAGATCGTGAACGAGCTGGCGAAGTTCCGGTACCGCTCGGGCGGCCAGTACACCTGCCCGGTCGTGATCCGCACGCCGGTCGGCGGTGGCATCCGCGGCGGTCACTATCACTCGCAGTCGCCCGAGGCGCTGTTCATCCACACGCCCGGCCTGAAGGTCGTCGCGCCCTCGAACCCGTACGACGCGAAGGGCCTCCTGCTCGCGTCGATGCGGCAGAACGATCCGGTGCTGTTCATGGAGCCCAAGCGGATCTATCGCGCGAGCCGCGGCGAGGTGCCCGAGGGCGACTACACGGTCGAGCTCGGCGCCGCGAACGTCACGCGCGCCGGGACCCAGTGCACGGTGCTCGCGTGGAGCGGCATGGTCTCGATCGCCGATGACGCCGCGACCAAGGCCGAGGCCGCGGGCATCTCCGTCGAGGTCGTCGACCTGCGCACGCTGATGCCGTTCGATATCGAGTCGATCCTTGCCTCGGTGAAGAAGACCGGGCGCTGCGTGATCGTCCACGAGGCGCCGCGCACCTGCGGCTTCGGCGCCGAGCTGATCGCGTCGATCCAGGAGCGCGCGATCGAGTACCTCGAAGCTCCGATCCTGCGCGTCACCGGTCTCGATACCCCGTTCCCGTACAGCCTCGAGCACGAGTACATGCCCAACGCAGATCGCGTGCTCGATGCGATCCGCAAGACGCTGGAGTGGTAGCCATGCCGTTCGACTTCTACATGCCTGATATCGGCGAGGGCGTCGTCGAGGGTGAGATCGTGGGCTGGAAGGTGAAGGTCGGTGACACGGTCAAGCTCGACCAGCCGCTCGTCGAGGTGATGACCGACAAGGCCACGGTGGAGCTGCCCTCCCCGCGCGCCGGCGTGATCACGAAGATCAACTTCAAGGACGGCGACATCTGCCCGGTCGGCAAGGTGCTCGTCACGATCGATGACGGCAACACGAAGTCCGAACCACCGCCGGTGCATGCCCATGCGCAACCGAAGGCCGCGGCGGCCGCGCAGCAGATCCAGGTGATCGATGCGACCCAGTCGCGCGACCGCGTGCTCGCGACGCCGGCGACGAGGAAGCTCGCGCGCCAGCTCGGCGTCGAGCTCGGCCGGATCCCCGCGACTGGCAAGCACGGCCGGGTCACCACCGAGGACGTCAAGCGGGCGCAGGCCGGCGGCAACGGCAACGGCGGCGGCCAGGCCCACGGCAACGCGATGGTCACGCTGCCGGCGAAGAACCCGCTCGGCTACGCGGAGGAGCGCGTCCCGCTGCGCGGCATGCGCAAGCGGATCAGCGACGCGATGTCGCGCTCGGTCCGCACGGCGGCGCACTTCACGTACGTCGAGGAGATCGACATGACCGAGCTGGTCATGGTCCGCGACCGCGCGAAGGCCCGCGCCGCGGAGCGCGGCGTGAAGCTCAACTACCTGCCGTTCATCGTGAAGGCGATCGTCTCCGGCCTGAAGAAGTGGCCGCAGCTCAACGCGTCGCTCGACGAGCAGACGCAGGAGATCGTGCTCAAGAAGTACTATCACATCGGGATCGCGGCCCAGGGCCCGCACGGCCTCGTGGTCTCGACCGTGCGCGACGCCGACATGCGCTCGATCTTCGATCTGTCGCGCGAGATCGATCGGCTCGGCGAGGCCGTCCGCAACAACACCGCGACTCGCGACGACCTCACCGGCTCGACGTTCACCGTCAGCTCGCTCGGCAAGCTCGGCGGCGTGCTCGCCACGCCGATCATCAACTTCCCCGAGGTCGCGATCGTCGGCGTCCACAAGATCGAGGAGAAGCCCGCGGTCCGCAGCGGCCAGATCGTGATCCGCCACCTCATGAACCTGTCGATCAGCGTCGATCACCGCCTCGCGGACGGGTACGACGGCGCGATGTTCCTGCAGGACGTGAAGAGCCTGCTCGAGGATCCCACGACGATGTTCATGGAGATGATCTAAGCTGTAGCTGGTGGCTCGGGATCACGACAGGCCGTCGACCAGCGCGCTCGCCTATGATCCCAGGCCAGCGCTCGGCACCTGGTATCTGATCGTCTCTGGCGACGGCAGCGGACTGTCCTCGCGCGTCGTCCAGCTGCCCGAGACTGCGGACCTGGTCCTCGGCCGCGACGCCGACGTCGACCTGCCGATCGAGCACGACTCGGTGTCGCGCCGCCACGCGCGCATCCGCCGCCGCGGTGACCAGATCACCGTCGAGGATCTCGGCAGCCGCAACGGCACGCTCGTCAACGGCCAGCCCACGGCCGGGGCGCGGCGGCTCGGTGCGGGCGACGTGATCCGCGTCGGGCCAGCGCAGGCGATCGTCGCGACGTCGACACCGGTGCGTCATGGCCGCATGGTCGCGACGGTGACCGAGCTCGAGGACCGGCTCGCGGCGGAAGTCGATCGCGCGGTCCGCTACCACCGGCCGCTCGGCCTCGTGATGCTTCGCCTCGAGGGCCCGGTGGAGCTGATGACCGAGCACGCCGAGCAGCTCCTGCGCTCGCTGCGCCGGATGGATGTGATCGCGGAGTACGGCGCCGACGAGCTCGCGATCGTGCTGCCGGAGACCGATCGCGATGCGACCGCCGCGGTCACGCGCCGCGCGAACACGGTGCCGGTCGGCCTCACTGCATCCACCGGTAGCGCGACCTATCCCGAGGATGGCTCGCACGTCGGCGAGCTGATCGGCGTTGCACGTGATCGGCTGCGCGGTCTGCGTCGCACGCCCGGTGCACCGCAGCCGGTGATCGCGGATCCGTTGATGAAGCAGGTCATCGCGCTCGCGCAGAAGGTCGCGCCGTCGATGATCCCGGTGCTGATCGTCGGCGAGCCGGGCGTCGGCAAGGAGGTCATCGCCGAGGTGATCCACAAGCTCGGGCCGCGACGCGCCGGGCCGTTCATCAAGCAGAGCTGCGCGGCGATCCTCGAGTCCGTGATCGAGGCCGATCTGCCGCGCTGGTTCGCGGCCGCGCGCGGCGGCACGCTGTTCCTCGACGAGGTCGGCGAGCTGCCGATCAACACGCAGGCCTCGCTGCTCCACGCGCTCGATCATCAAGACGTTCGCGTGATCTGCGCGAGCCACCGCGATCTTCCGGCCGATGCCGCGCGCGGCCGGTTCCGCTCGGATCTGTTCGCGCGGGTCAGCGCGTTCTCGATTCCAGTCCCGCCGCTGCGCGATCGCCCCGCCGAGATCGAGCCCCTCGCGCTGCACTTCCTGAAGGAGCTGTCGAAGACCGGTTCGATCAGCGACGAGGCGCTCGCCGTGCTCGCGGCATACGCGTGGCCCGGCAACGTCCGAGAGCTGCGCAACGCACTCGAGCGCGCGCTCGTGATGTCGGGTGGCACGAAGATCGAGCCGCACCACCTGCCCGAGCGCACGCTCGAGCGCTACATCGGAGACTCCGGAGCGCGTCCGCAGATCGACGTGCGCGCGCGCGTCGCCGAGGTCGAGCGCGAGGCGGTGATCGATGCGCTCGAGGCGACGAACAACAACCAGACCCGCGCGGCGAAGAAGCTCGGCATCAGCCGGTTCGCGCTGATCCGTCTGATGGACAAGCACGACCTGCGGTAGCGTCGCGCGCATGAACGATCCGTCGGTCTGGTACATCGGCATCAACGGTCAGCAACAGGGCCCGCTCGGAACGCAGCAGGTGATCGAGATGATCCGCACGGGTCAGCTCAACCAGACCGCGTACGTCTACGGCCAGTCGCAGCCGCAGTGGACTCCGATCGCGCAGGTCGTCGCGTTCGCGCCGATGTTCAACGCGCAGCCGCCGCCGCCTCCCCCACCGCCCGCGGGTCCCGCACCGGTCGTCGCCGATCAGATCGACTTCGAGATCTTCGGGCAGGAGATGCAGTTCGTCGAGATCGTCCTCGATCCCGGCGAGGCCGCGGTCGCCGAGGCCGGCGCGTTCTTCTACATGGACCCCGGCATCAAGATGGAGACGATCTTCGGCGACGGCACGCAGCAAGCGCAGCAGCAGGGCTTCTTCGGCAAGCTCGCCGCCGGTGCGAAGCGCGTGCTCACCGGCGAGTCGCTGTTCATGACGATGTTCGGCAACGGTGCGCACGAGCGGCAAAAGGTCAGCTTCGCCGCGCCGTATCCAGGCAAGATCATCCCGGTCGATCTGCGCCAGCACGGCGGCACGCTGCTGTGCCAGAAGGACGCGTTCCTCTGCGCGGCGAAGGGCATCTCGGTCGGCATCGCGTGGAACAAGAAGCTCGGTGCGGGTTTGTTCGGCGGCGAGGGCTTCATCCTCCAGAAGCTCGAGGGCCAGGGCCTCGCGTTCATTCACGCGGGCGGCACGATCGTCGCGAAGGATCTCAAGCCCGGCGAGACGCTTCGCCTCGACACCGGCTGCCTCGTCGCGTTCGAGCCGCGCGTCTCGTACGACATCCAGTGGGTCGGCGGCTTCAAGACCGCGCTGTTCGGCGGCGAAGGTCTGTTCTTCGCCACGCTCACCGGTCCGGGGAAGGTCTGGCTGCAGTCGCTGCCGTTCTCGCGCCTCGCGGGCCGCATGCTCGCCGCCGCCGTCGCCTCCGGTTTCGGCCGCGGCTCCGACGAGGGCTCCGCGCTCGGCGGCATCGGCCTCGGCTCCTGAGGCTGCTGTGCGGGGTTCGTACACGGGGATCCACCACCCACGCCCCCGCCCCAGCTCGCCGGTTGTTCCGCGTGCGCGCGATGTAGATCCGCACACCTAGCCGGCCTCCGGATCGGCGCACCCCTTGCTGAACAAGAGGGCATGCGCGCCCTCCTCCTTGCTGCCGTCGTCCTCGCTGGTTGTGGCTCCGATACCCTCGGCGAGGACACCGCGTATCGGCGGCTCGTCGGCGAGTTCAACACCTACGAGCAATGCGCGACCAGTGGCTTCGTCGGCTGCTACCAGACGCTGACCCTGTGCACGAGCGGTCGCGTGCGGATGGAGCTCGACCCGTCCCGCCAGGAGGGCAAGTACACCCTCGACGGTGACCTCGCGATCGCTGCGTTCCCGACGATGACCGTCCGCTTCGACCTCGAGAAGGCGCAGTCCCAGCAGCTGCCCGGCCGTGCCTGGGAGCTGGTCGAGCCCGTCGTCTACGATTGCCCCTGACACGGATGTCAGGTCGCACCGGCCGCCAGGCCGAGTCGCGATAGCCAACCAGCTGATCCGACAGGGATCTCGGGTGGCAGGGACGTTGCGATAGAGGAGGTCATCATGCGCACCCTCCTCGCCGCCCTCGCCCTCCTCCCCGCCTCGCTGACCCTGCTCACGGGTTGCCCGATGACGTGCGGTGACTGGGACGGCCGCGGCGACACGACGTACCGCAGCGACAAGGGCGAGGCCGTCACGCTGTGCGCGAACGGCGGGTTCGCGGCGATGCTGAACACCGGCATCGTCGAGGGCCGCTACGAGTACACCGAAGAGATCCGCGCGTCGAACCCGGAGACCGGTGCGCGCGTGTTCTCCTTCGCGACGAGCCCCGATGGCACGGCGACGTCGCCGGAGCTCGGCGCCGGCTGGAGCCTCGCGGTGCTCGATCAGATCGAGCTCGACCACGCGAACATCCAGTGCACCGATCTCGAGACGCGCGCGTGGTGGGGCGCGGCGTTCGAGACCGCGTACCTGCCGAAGGCGACCGCGTTCAAGAAGACCGTCGCTGGCTTCTCGTCGACCGACGCATGCTTCGAGGCGCAGGCCGCTGGCGAGTACCCGGAGTCGGCGCTGTGCGAGGACGAGCTACTCGCGTGCCCCGATGGCCGCGCGATCGTCAACCAGGGTCAGTCGATCAGCACCGGCGCGTACAGCGCGCAGTTCGGCGCGCTGACCGTCACGCCGGTCGGCTCCGCGTTCTTCAACTCGTTCTCGGGCGTGTTCTCGACCAAGGGCACCCTCACCACCGTCGACGCGGTGTGGCGTCAGGTTCCGGTCTCCGAGATGTCGAACGGCGCGGCCTGCCAGTAGTAGAGTGCGCGGCATGGCATCTCCCGGCCGTGCCGCCGCGTCCAAGGCAAGCGCCCTCTCGTACTTCGACGGTGACGACGTCGAGAAAGCGCGCGGTCTGTTCCAGCTGATCCGCGAGGACGGCACGTCGGTCGATGACGCCGCGCTCGCCTCGCTCGACAAGGATCTCGCGCGCGGCTTGTTCGAGGCGATGGTCCGCATCCGCGTGACCGACGCGCGCATGATGGCGCTGCAGCGCCAGGGCCGCATCGGCTTCTACGGCGAGGCGGTCGGTCAGGAGGCTGCGATCGTCGGCTCCGCCGCGGCGACGCGCCCCGAGGACTGGATCGTGCCCGCGCTGCGCGAGGCGGGCGTCGGTCTGTACCGCGGGCTCACGCTCGACAGCTACATCGCGCAGATCTTCGGCAACGCCGCGGATCCCACGAAGGGCCGGCAGATGCCGTGTCACCCGTGCGACAAGGAGCATCACTACGTCGTGATGTCGTCGTGCGTGTCGACCCAGATCCCGCACGCGGTCGGCATCGCGATGGCGATCCAGATCAAACGCGATCCGGGCGTCGCGTTCGGTTACATGGGCGACGGCGGCACGAGCGAGGGCGACTTTCACGTGGCGCTGAACTTCGCCGGCGTGCGGAAGGCGCCGTGCGTGCTGATCTGCCAGAACAACCAGTGGGCGATCTCGACGCCGGGCTCGCTGCAGACCGCGGCCGAGACGATCGCGATCAAGGGCCTCGGCTACGGCGTCGAGGCGCTGCGCGTCGACGGCAACGACGTGCTCGCCGTGCACCACGCGGTCACCTACGCCGCCGACAAGGCGCGACGCGGTGATGGCCCCACGTTCCTGGAGCTGCTCACCTATCGCGTCAGCGCGCACTCGTCCTCCGATGATCCGTCGCGCTACCGCGACGAGGCCGTGACCGAGGTCTGGAAGGGCCAGCGCGATCCGATCCGCCGGTTCGAGGCGTACCTCATGACGCGCGGCTGGGTCGCCGAGGGCGAGCGCGAGGCGCTGTCCGCGAAGATCGAGACCGACGTGCGCGAAGCGATCGCGCGGCAGGAGAAGGTCGGCGCGCCCGAGCTGTCGACGCTGATCGACGATGTCTTCGAGGAGCCGACGTGGAACCTGCGCGAGCAACTGTCCGCGATCGAAGCGCTGCCGCGGCCGAAGAACCCGCATCACCACGGCTGAACGCGGAAGTCAGGCAGACGTTGCCCCGCGACGCCACTGCCCATCTATCAGCCACTCGGCTGAAGGTTCATCGAGAACGCCGTAGTTGTGCTTCGCCCCAAGACTTGCGAGGACGTCATCGAGCCATCGCGGGGTAGGTACGCCCGTGCACGTGACGCTTACACCTCTGATCTGGATTGTAGGGACAGATACGAGCGCCTCGTCCGCGATCATCGTCCTCACATCAACAGCAAACTCAGCGGTAGCGACCGCGGCCTCGGCGTGCATCACGCGATACACACGGTTCTCGACGGCTCGAATTCGCAGCATGAGGCGCTCTACGACCTCTCCGACATGCTCGAGCTGGGCTGGGATTGTTGTGCTGTTCACGGCGAACGCGACGACCGTCAGGTTGCCAGTGCCTCGTGAGAGGTCGACCATCAGTCTCTCCATCCCATTCATCAGGGCCCCCCACGTTGAGGCTTGATCGTAATGACCGGAGGCGCAGGAGGTCCGTGCAACGACCGCACGTCGACAAGGCCATCGGGTCCGATGTTCTTCAGGGCATCTGAGAATCGTCCACCCGTCGCGATATCAACCTGTGGATCGACGCGGAGGTCGATGTCGCTCCGAGTTCCCGGCCCCTTCCCAGCGCCGAGAAACTGGGGGCCGCACTCCTCCGCGACCATGCCATTCAGCGCGTGGTAGCTGCGCGTGATCGTCCCGACCGAGTCGCTGACCGCCGTCCGGTAGAGGCGGTACGTGCTGTCATACGCGTACCTCGTCAAATTGTTCAGCTCGTCGAGCTCTCTTGAGACGTTCCCCTCGGAGTTGTAGAAGAAGCTCCGAGCGATGAACGAGCCCGGATCTCGCTCGCGCTCGACGCGGACAAGGTTGCCCTTGGTCGGCGTCGCGCCGAAGACCGGGGAGTCGTAGAAGTAGCGTGTTCGGGATCCGCGAGCTCCGCGCTCGACGCTGTACTCCTCGATCGGCAGGTTGACGGTGTATTGATCGTCGAGGCGGGTTCGGAATGTTCGATGGAACTGAATGTCGTCAGCAGGGTCGTTCCAGAATCCGCTGCTGGTCCACGTCAGCGGATTGCCGAGCGCGTCGTAGCTCGTCATCAGCTTCCCCGTGTACTGGACGAAGTCGGGCGTCTGAAGCGTTCGGTCGAGGCGGCTCCACGTGCGATTCGCACCCAAGGTGACCAGCGTGTAGAAGTTGAGGATGGAATCGAACGCACCCGAGGCGCGCGCATTGGTGTGGAGCCGCTGCGCGACGAGACCCTGTCTGGGCAGATCGGTGTGAAAGACCGTCGAGGTGAAGGTTCCGTCGACAGCAGCCGCCGGACTCCCGAGTGTCATCGACGCACCGACCGAGCCGAATCCCATGAACGTCCGCTCGGCAGCGTCGTATGCCGGTTCGCCATAACCGAAGTGGGTCTGCTGAGTTGTCGCTCGCGCCGGCTCGCCGGCGTAAAGCGGAGTGCGGCGCCTCGTGAGGCTCGCCACCGTGTGCACCGGCACCTGCTTGCTCGGAACCCTGGCCCGGTACTCGACCGTGGCTACGTTATTGCCGCTCAGCGAGCGGATCGCGACGAGCCGCCTGGGAGCCGCGTAGTGCGTTCTCCTCAGGTGAATCGTTGGTATCAAACCTTCGAAGCTTAGAACCGATAGGAAGTCAGGAATTCCGTCTCCGCTAAAATCGCCGAAGGAGCTGTGGGTCTTGATGGTGTTTCCGTCGGGCGCTTGCAGGGTCAAGCACGCTGACCGGTAGAACGGCCTCGACGAGACGCTGTACGACCTCGCCGCGGAGTCCCAGCTCCGGCCATTGTTGTAGCGAACGGTGAGCGTCGACGTGGCGCAGTTCATCGTCACGAGGTCCGGCAGGGCGTCCGCGTTGACGTCCACCAGGTCGGTGGTCACCCGATAATCGGCGCCGCTCTGGGTTCCGACGCCCAGCGGGACCGAGATCCCCATGGAGTTGCTCGTGGAGAATGCTGCGCCCGTTCCGTTGGCTCCACCGGTTCCGTACGCGACGCTGATCGCGGCAGTCTGGTAGTCACTCGCGATGTAGTCGGGCAGTCCGTCACCATTCACGTCTCGGAGATCAGCGAGCTGACGCCGATTTCCTCCGGGAACGACCTTGTTCTCTGACGCGCGGAGACACGGGAGCGAAGACTGGTAAGGACACGCCGGAGCAGGCGACAACACGGCAGGGGCGAAGCCGAACTGAGGCCCGATGTTGCGGAAGAACTCGAGGACCCCGGAGCTGGTGCGCAGGATATCCACGCGGCCGTCGCCGTCGAAGTCGACGAGATCCTGCGTTGTCAGGAACACGTCGGCGATGGACGAGTCGACTCGACGAAGGAACCCGAACCCGGGCGCCGACGGCCCACCACCGGTGTACGGCACGCACGCGCCGAAACCGCTCCTGCCGCGCCCAGGGCAATAGTAGATCTGCGAACCGCCGATGTAGACGACGTCCGGGGCTCCGTCCCCGTCGAGGTCGAAGAAGTCCTGAACCGTATCGCCGCCGCCCTGACGACGCAGGGCGCAGGGATCCGGCATCCGGTGTGGCGCCAGGAGATCGTCAGGTGTAGCCACGCGCGTGGGAACCAGCCTGCGCCCGTCGTTGGCCCAGATTGTCCAGAACCCTGACGACGGGTGACAGGCTCCGACGATGTCGGGAATCGCGTCGCCGGTCGCGTCGGCAACGGTGATCGTGGTGGTCTCGCCGCCCGACGAGCTGACCTGCTTCCCGATCAGATTTGGGAACGAAGGGTCGAAGACCGGGAGAATCAGCGGTTCGTCGAGCGGGCCGTCCGGTTGGACGCGCGAGTACTCGAACTGGACGGAAGGAAACCCATCGATGCCGGCGCTCTCGAGGTAGAAGACGCGATCTGACGTGAGTGTCGGGCTGGCATACGTGAAGCGTGTCGTGCGCGTCTCGGGAGACAGCACCGAGGTATTCCCCGCGTGCTTCGGAACCCGAACGACGACCGACGCGAGCCGTTGGTCCCCGAACACTCTCGGGTAGCCCGACCGGTGCCACGGGACAGCCTCACCCGGGCCGAAGTGGCTCTCCCACACCAGCTCGACGCTCATGCCCGGCAGCAGGTTCGTGCCCGCGTTCCCGTTGTAGCGAACCCAGCGGAGCTGCGCGTTCCTCAGGGAATCGGCCGCGTACTCGAACTGGGCGTAGTTGTTGTTCGTGTCGATGATGCGATCCACGAGCCACGCCGCCGTGCCGGCGAGACCACGCCCGATCGCTTTACCGCGGCGGGACGCCCTTGTCGTTCCGAGCTCGAGGCGCACGCCGTTCGGCGTCTGGATGATCCAGCGGTCGCCGAAGCGCAGGTAGCGATTGAACGAACGCTCGACGCGCTCGCGGTACTCGACGCCTCCACCTGGCGTCGTCACGCCCGTCGGCACGACCTCGGCGATCGAGTGACCGTTCTTGTACCGGTAGAGATCCTCGATGTAGTCGGTGACCCCGTTGCGCTGCGTCCTCTCGATCGTGGAAAGCGTCAGGTCCCAGCCGTAGCCGAACTCGCTCGGACCGGCCGACGACGAGTACTCGAGCACGAGCGTCGGCGTGACCCCGCGCCCCGCGGGGATCTCGATCGGATAGCCATAGGTGAGCTGGCCGCTCGACTCGGAGATTCCTGGCGCTGCGAGCAGATGCTGACTGGACTTGCGGCCCGGCTGGATCTCGCGTGACTTGAACGGGATGACCGGCTGCGCGCTCGCGTCGGGCGCTGCAAGTGCGAGCGTGATGGCTCCGAGCGCGAGACACCCGAGACTCCTCCACCGACCTGCGCGCGATCGAGCCGTCCTCTCCATCGTGCCCGCCGGTGACGGTACCAGCCCTGGAGAGACAACGCGATCTCAGGCTGTGGAAGCTCTGCGATAGATCGCGTCGACGCTGAACGATCGGCCCGCGATCTCGACGGTCTCGCCAGCACGCGCGACCACGTGGAGCCAGTGGCCGCGCTCGGGTCGCCGGAACACCTCGATCTTCGGGGTCGCCTGCGATACCAGCACGTACTCCTTCAGCGAAGGAATCGTCATGTAGTGGGCGAACTTTTCGCCGCGGTCGTACTCCTCGGTCGAGTCCGACAGCACCTCGACGATCACGGTCGGATTCAGCAGCGCCTCTCCCATCACGCGCCCGTTGCGCTCGACCTTCTGCGACTCCACCGCGCCGCAGACGACGGTGATGTCCGCGTAGGTCGAGAGCTTCGCCGCGCGGATGTACAGCATCGCGTCCGACTGGAACACGTCGCACGTCGTCAGCGCGGTCTTGAGCGCGGTGTTGACGTTACTGGCCAGCCGGCTGTGCTCGAGCGAGCCGCCGGCCATCGCGTAGATCACGCCGTCAAGCCACTCGTGCTTGGTCTCGCTCCGCTGCTCCGCGTCGAGGAAGTCCTCGAAGCTGACATAGCTCGGTACCAGATGCACCAGCGATGACCTTACACCAGGGGGCCGGGTGGCGCTCGTGGGGAATCCCGCGGTGGCGCCGACGCGAGCACCGGCAGGTGCGACAACACGATCGGGTGCGACACCGCAGCGAACTGACCGGTGCTCGCAGGCGTCAGCGGTGCGGCGTGGATCGGTTGCGCTCCACGCCGTTACCTAGAGAGCATGAGAGCTCTCCGGTTCGGTCTCGCGGCACTTCTCTTCTCGGCGTGTGCGGCTCCCAAAGCCGGGCACGTCGACGGCGGCGTGCTCGGGCGCGTCGTCGTGTACAGAAACGGCGTCGCGTTCTACGAGCGTCACGCGAAGGTGCGCGACGGAAAGCTCACGGTGCAGGTACCGCGCGATCGCGTCGATGACTTCCTGAAGTCGCTGACCGTCGTCGATCCCGTCACGCGCAAGCCGCTGTCGGTCACGATCCCTCGAAAGGAAGCGGACGACGGTAGCTACCTCACGATGACGCTCGAGACGGCGCAGCGCGGGCGCGCGGACGTGCTGCTCACGTACGTGACCGAGGCCCCGGCGTGGAAGCCGAGCTATCGGGTCGTGGTGGGCGCGAATCAGAAGGTGATGCTCGAGGGCTGGGCAATCGTCGACAACACGACGTCGGAGGACTGGAACGGCGTGCTCGTCGGCGTTGGAGCGAGCTCGGCGCTCGCGTTTCGCTACGACCTGTGGAGCGTGCGCGCGATCGATCGCGATCTGCTCGCCGGCGAGGAGAAGTTCGCGATCGCGCCGCCGACGGGCGTGTCGCCGTACTCCGATGTCAGCGGGGCCGAGGAGCTCGCGAGCCTCGACCCCTCGGAGGTGCGCAGCGGTGCGGGCACCGGCACGGCGAACGTCCCCGCGGCCACGCAGGGCGATAGCCTCGGCGTTTCGTTCTCGGGCAGCACGTCGCTCGAGAATGGGTACACGAACAACGGCGCGGCCATCACGCGCGGCATCCAGGGCACGGTGAGGGACAAGAAGACCGGCGAGCTGCTGCCGGGCGTCACCGTCGTGGCGACCTCGAAGACCGCGGCGCAACAGGCCGCGATCACCGATGGGAGCGGTCACTACGCGATGTCACTCGATCCCGGCACGTACACCGTCACGTTCTACTACGCCGACGTCACGATCGACCGGAAGAACGTGAAGGTCGCCGGCGAGAAGCTGGCGGTCGTCAATCAAAGCCTCGACCAAGGCGCGAGCTATGGCGAGGTGATCAAGATCGAAGGTCGCGCGCCGACGATCGATGCGACCAGCACCTCGCAGGGCGTCACGATCGACCGCGTCTGGCTCCAAGGCGTGCCGGTGCCGGGCCGCACGTTCGAGAGCAGCTCCTCGAGCGCGGCGGGAAGCGCCGAGGCCTACAAGCCGCCCCCGCCGATCCAGCAGGGCGACGAGAAGCTGAAGGCGATCGTCGCGAAGGTGAAGAAGGACCGGAAGGACATCGTGATCGAGACGCGCGGTCCGAGCGGCAGCGACAAGGACGCCGCGGCGCGCGCGCAGGCGGTGAAGAACAAGCTGATCGACGACGGCGTGCCGGCTGCGCGCATCCACGTGGTGTCGAAGCTCGGGCCGAGCGAGGTCGCCGGCGTGCGCGTGCTCGCGGTCGCGCCGCAGCAACCCAAGGGCCCGACCGCGCCGCCGACCGGGCAGACGCGTGACCTCGGTCCCGACACGCCGGTCGGCGAGAGCCACTTCATGGCGGATCGGCCGATGACGGTGAAGCAGGGCACGAGCGCGATGGTCTCGATGCTCCACGGCGAGACGACCGGCGGCGTCGTGTACCTCTACGATCCGATCTCGGACCGCGGTGACAAGCGGTTCGCGTTCAAGAGCGTGCGCCTCGACAACCCGACCGACGACACGCTCGAGCCCGGACCGGTCACGGTCTACGGCGACGGCCGGTTCATCGGCGAGGGCATCACCGAGCCGGTGCCGCCGCGCGCCTCGGTCGTGGTGCCGTTCGCGCTCGACAAGCAGGTGATCGTCACGACCGCGGGCAGCGAGGACGATCGGATCGCGAAGCTGGTCACGCTGCAGCGCGGGATCCTCACGGCCGAGATCCAGCACCGCCGCACGACGAAGTTCACGGTGACGAGCCGCCTCGCGATTCCCGCGAAGGTCTATCTACGCCATCAGCTCGCCGAGGGCTGGACGCTGACCGAGGCACCGTCGAAGTTCACGAAGGTCGGCGACAGCCAGCTGTTCGAGGTCACGCTCGCGCCGCACGCCACCGCGGTCGTCGCGATCGCCGAGGCAACGCCGGTGACCCGCACGTTCGAGCTGGGCTCCAAGGAAGCGCTCGGGATGATGAAGGTGTTCATCGACGAGCCGACCGCCTCGCCGGCGCTGAAGACGCAGATCAGCACGATGCTCGCCGCGCACCGCGGTGCGGTCGATCTACTCGACAAGATCGAGACGCTGCGCGATCAGCTCGGCGAGTACCGCGCGCGCTCCGGCGAGCTGCACGCGCAGCTGGTCACGCTCAAGGCGGTCAAGACCGGTGGCGAGCTGATGGCGTCGTTGCGCACCAAGCTCGACGAGACCTCGAATCGGATCCAGAAGATCACGATCGCGCTCGTCGAGACGCAGGAGCAGCTGATGCTCGCGCGGGTGAAGTTCCAGAACCAGCTGGTCGAGCTGAAGCTCGAGGACGCGACGCGGATCGGCCAGCGCTGACGTTGGCACGAACGGCGTCTCGGGGTACGAACGGCCCATGCCCGACCAACGTTTCGATGCTGTCGTGATCGGAGCCGGTCCCGGTGGTTATCCCGCCGCGATCCGCCTCGGTCAGCTCAAGGTGAAGACCGCCGTGATCGAGCGCGAGTACATGGGGGGCGTGTGCCTCAACGTGGGCTGCATCCCGTCCAAGGCCGTGATTCACGCCGCGAAGATGTACGAGAAGCTGGGCCACACCGAGGACATCGGCATCACGATCCAGGGCAAGCCGTCCCTCGACATGAAGAAGCTGCAGCAGTGGAAGAGCGGTGTCGTCACCAAGCTCACCGGCGGCGTGCGCACCCTGCTGAAGGGCAACGGCGTCGAGATCATCGACGGCTCGGCCACGCTCGCGGGCTCCGGGCCCGACGGCCACAAGATCACGGTCAAGACGAAGTCCGGCGAGCAGACGATCATCGCGAAGAACATCGTGCTCGCGACGGGCTCTCGCCCTGTGGAGATCCCGGGCTTCAAGATCGATCAGAAGCGCGTCATCGACTCGACCGGCGCGCTCGCGCTCGAGGCTGTGCCCGCGCGGATGGTCGTGATCGGCGGCGGCTACATCGGGCTCGAGCTCGGCATGGTCTACGCGAAGTTCGGCTCGAAGGTCACGGTCGTCGAGGCGATGCCGCGCCTGCTCGGCACCATCGACAAGGACTGCGTCGCGGTCGTCGAGCGCAAGCTGAAGAAGCTCGGCGTCGAGGTCATGCTGAACACGAAGGCGAAGGCGTGGGAGGACAAGGGCGACCGCGCCGTGCTCACGGTCGAGCTGCAGGATGGCAAGACCGCGACCGTCGACACCGACGTGATCCTGATGTCGATCGGCCGCCGCCCGAACAGCGAGAACCTCGGCCTCGACAAGGCCGGCGTCGCGATGGACAAGCGCGGCTACGTGATCGCGGATGATCACCTGCGCACGAACGTCGGCGGCATCTACGCGATCGGCGATCTGATCGGCGGCATGATGCTCGCGCACAAGGCGACGAAGGAAGGCGAGATCGTCGCCGAGATCATCGCGGGTCACAAGGCCGCGTTCGACGTGCGCACGATCCCCGCGGTCGTGTTCACCGATCCGGAGATCGCGACGACCGGCCTCAACGAGGACGAAGCGAAGGCGAAGGGCCACGACAAGCTGAAGATCGGAAAGTTCCCGTTCGCCGCGCTCGGCCGCGCGCTGTCGGTCAACGACACCGACGGCTTCGTGAAGGTGATCGCCGACGCGGGCACCGGCGAGCTGCTCGGCGTGCACATCGTCGGCAACGGCGCGAGCGACCTGATCGCCGAGGCCACGCTCGCGATCGAGATGGGCGCGGTCGCCGATGACCTGCGCCTCACGATCCACGCGCACCCGACGCTGTCGGAAGCGCTGATGGAAGCCGCCGCCGTCGCGCTCGGCGAGGCGATCCACGTCATCAATCGCTAGAGGGTACGGATGCGGCGCTTCGCGAGCACGACGGTCGGTCCGTCGTTGCCGGCGTCGCAGAACCAGCCCATCTCGAAGTTGAAGTTGCCGCCCGCCGGCAGGTCGTACGTCATCGAGGTCGATCCGTCGCCGTTGATGACGTCGCCGCCGCCGGAGATGAAGAAGTTCCCGAAGTCATCTTCCATCGACGTGTAGCGATCCGGGATCCCCGGCTCGTTCCAGCGCACGCGGAACGTCACCTTGTGGGGCACGTCGCCGTCCGCAGCGGGCTCGAAGATCGTCGCGGTGTGCGGCGGGCAGCGGTTCGGATCGATCGCGGCATCCGGGCCGGTTCCCGGTGCCGAGCCAGTTTCATCCCAGTAGAGGCTACAGCCCGACGAGAGCACGCTAAGCAAGGCGAGGCGCAACATGCGCTCGCTCTTCCGCAACGCACGTACCAGCGTGCGTCCGTCACAACCGCGCAGACTCGCTGCGCCGCGATCATGGATCTCTGAGGCGAGCTGACGCCCATGTCACGCCGCAGTCGTCTGCCGCCGGTTGCCAGCGCCGCTAGAACAGCTCGCGCTGCGCGGGATTGCCAGGAGGTGCCGCCGCCACGCGCCACTCGGCGGGCAGCGCGACGAGCTCGCCGTCGTCGAGCCAGCGAGTGTCCGCGAGCACCGGCATCCGCTCGACGATCGGTAGGGCGATTCCCGTCGCGGGCACCGTGATGATCGCGAAGCTCTCGACGCCATCGTCCGCGTGCGTGGCCACGACGCCCGCGAGCGTGAATCGTCCGCGCGCGTGAAACCAGTGCGGCTGCTTGTGTAGCTTCGCGAACCATCCGTCGGCAGGTACGAGGCAACGCTTCGATTTCAGCTTCACGCTCGCCGCATCGAGCTCGTACACCATCGGTCCGCGCTTGCCCCCGTGCCCACGCCACGGTGCGAGCTGTCCCCAGCGCAGCTCGCGCTCGCCGTCCCGCGTTTGCACGAGCGCACGATCGCCGCGCGCGATCTCGCGAGGGTTGAGCGTGTACCGCTCGAGCATGGATAACCGTAGCGCACTAGCCGAGGAGGCCCAGCCCGCGGCCGAGCAAGCTGCCGCCGTAGACGATGAGCAGCACGCATACGACGCGCGTGATCTGCCCGAGCAGCGCCTGGCGCGCGACCAGTCCGCGCTCCGCAAGCAGTCCGACGCCCGAGAACCACACCGCGGTTCCGAGCGAGATGCCGCAGATCGCGGCCACCTGCCCTGCCGTCGGCTCCGGCCCCAGCACGCCCCCGACGAGGATCACCCACGTGACGAGCACGGCGGGATTCGCGAGCGACAGCCCGAGTCCCACGACGGTACCGCGCCACGCGCCGCCCGGTCGCACCAGCTTCGCGGTCCCCGTCTCGACGCGCGGTCGCGTGAGCATGAACGCGGCGTACGCGATCACCATGACGCCGCTGATGCCCTGGATGATCGGAACGATGCCCGGATGCGCGGCGAACACGCGGCCCGCGCCGGCGACGCCGAGCGAGACGTAGATCGCGTCGCCGAGCGCCGCACCGATGGCGGTCGCCACCGCGCGCGCCTTGCCGTGGTTCTGCGCCGCCGCGAGCACCGCGAGGCCGCACGGCCCTGGAACGATGCTCGATCCGATGCCCAGCGCGAGTCCGAACAGGAAGAGTCCCAGCACCCCGTCACCGTGCAGCGACGGAGCGTGAGCCTGCCGCGGTCCTCACGTGAAGAGCGCGTGAAGCCCGTCTGGTCGGATCCGGCAGACCGTGGTAACCGCTACGGATGGCCTCGTGGTCCGTCGTCGACCTCGGCACCGTCTCTTACCGGGACGCGTGGGCCCGTCAGCTGGCGCTCGTCGAGGCGCGCCAGCACGCCGCCGCTCCCGACACGCTGCTGCTCGTGGAGCACGATCACGTCTACACGCTCGGTCGCCGCCGCGAGGCCGAGGCCAACGTGCTCGATGCCGGCGACGTGGAGGTCATCGGGATCGAGCGTGGCGGCGACGTCACCTATCACGGGCCCGGTCAGCTCGTGGCGTACCCGATCGTGCTCCTCCAGGAGGGCACCGAGCGCGACCTCCACAGGTACCTGCGGAACCTCGAGGAGGCCGTGATCGCCACCTGCGCGCGGTTTCACCTCACCGCGGACCGCGAGCCCGGCAAGACCGGCGTGTGGACCTCCACCCCGCTCGGCCGCAAGAAGCTGTGCTCCATGGGCATCGCGTGCCGCAAGTGGGTCACGTTTCACGGCCTCGCCCTGAACGTCACGACCGACCTCGCGTACTTCCGCCGGATCAACCCGTGCGGGTTCGAGTCCTCCGTCATGACCTCGATGGCCGAGCAGCTCGGCACGGTCGATCCCGCGGCCGTGAAGCAGGTCCTGGCGGACGAGCTCGGCACGGCTCTCGCACGAGCGCCTGCCCGATGAAGCTGTACTCGTGCACCTGCAAGGGCCTCGTGTTCTTCGAGAACGTCCGTTGCACCGGGTGCGATCGCACGCTCGCGTTCCTGCCCGACCGCGGTGTCATGAGTGCGCTCGAGCCCGTGGACGCGACCACGTACGTCGCGCTCAGCCCGCAGGCCGACGGCGCACGTTACCGGCTCTGCAAGAACTCGATCGAATACGCCGTGTGCAACTGGGCCGTCCCCGCGTCCAGCGGCGACGCGTTCTGCTTCGCCTGCAACTTCAACGAGGTCATCCCCGACACCACCGACCCAGCGTCGCGCGAGGCCTGGCACCGGATCGAGCTCAACAAGCGCCGCCTGTTCTACACGCTCATGGCCCTCGCGCTCCCTCTACTTCCCCGCAGCGTCGACAGCCGCGGGCTCGGCTTCGCCTTCAAGCGCGACGTCATGACCGGTCACGCCGACGGTCTCGTGACGATCAACATCGCCGAGGCGGACACCCCGACGCGCGAGCGCCTGCGCGAGAACCTCGCCGAGCACTACCGGACTCTGCTCGGCCACCTCCGCCACGAGGTCGGTCACTACTACTGGTCACGCCTGATCGACGGCTCGAGGCAGCTCGACGCTTTCCGCGCCCTCTTCGGCGACGAACGCGCTGACTACGGCGAAGCGCTCAAGCGCCACTACGAGTGCGGTCCACCCGCCGACTGGTCCACGCGTCACGTCAGCGCGTACTCCTCGATGCATCCGTGGGAGGACTGGGCCGAAACCTGGGCGCACTACTGCCACATGGTCGACACGCTCGAGACCGCGCGGAGCTACGGCCTCGCACTGCGCCCCGCCCCTGCCGGCGGCGCCAAGCTCAAGCCCGTCGCCGTGCCGCGCCTCGACTTCGACGACTTCAACGATCTCGTCAACGCGTGGGTGCCGCTGACCCTCGCGCTCAACAGCCTCAACCGCAGCATGGGCCTGCAGGATCTCTATCCGTTCGTGCTCTCGAACGACGCGATCGCGAAGCTCCGCTTCGTGCACGACACGATCGAGCGACCGCACTAAGTCCCCGTGCGATACTGGCGCTCGTGGTCGCCGTCGGCGATGTCTTCGCGTTCACAGCCGCACGGAAGTGGGTGGCGTGCCAGGTCATCGGCACGATCAACAACTACTGGCAGGTCGTCGTGTTCGATGCGCTCTCGACGAAGCGCCCGTCCGCGAGCATCGTGAACAAGGCACCGATCTACGTGCTGCGCCACACGCGGCCGAAGAACGAACCGCTCTACCTCGCCTGCCCCGGTGATCCGCCGGCGCGCTTCGAACGCATCGGCCGTCGGCCCGTCGCGCTTGCGTTCACGCTGCCAAAGACGTTTCGAACGTCGCCGCGAGCCGGAGAAGACAGCCTGCCCGTCTGGGCGCAGTGGATCTACGCCGCGGATCAGGTGAAGGACGACCTCGCGAAGCAGCCGACGCCGTTCCACTCGAAGCTGTTCCCGACATGGAAGGCCGTCGACCCGCGCGCTCTCCGCGCGATCGACGCTGCGGTCACCCGGTTCGCCGCGGCCAAGCCGGCCACGGAAGCTGCGTTGCGTAAGGCCGTCGTCGCGACCAACCGGCACCAAGGCGAGATCGACACCATCGGTGCCGAGGAGCTCTTCGAGAAGCTCTGCTCGATAGCGAAGCGGAACGGGCTCGATCCCGATCGCGCTGCGGCCGTGATCGACGCAAGACGCGAGTGGTAGCTTCCATCCACGTCACGATCGAACGCGCGCGCGTGGACCGGCCTGGGTCGCTCGTTGCTTCCGTCGTGAGCTCGGCACCTCGCGGAAGTCGATCCGCCCGTAAAGCATCCAGCCCTCGCGCAACAGCCACGTCTTCGGCAGCCAGACGATCATCGCCTCGTAGGTCGCCGGCACCTTCCACATGACCAGCTTCTTCTCGAGTGCCTTCCAGCCCGTGAACGAGCAGCCCGACGAGAACGGATCGACGTTCCAGCTCATCCCGCGATCCTCGCGGTGCTTGCGCCAGTTGTTCAGCACGTACGCGAGCGCATGGCGCGCCTGCCGGCGGCTCCGGATCACCTCCGAGTGATAGCGGTCGGTGAACACCTTCCCGCGCCGCCGCTGCTTCCACTTGAGCCCGGCGTTCATGTGCTTCGCGGCCGAGATCTCGAAGGCCTGCAGGCCGCGGCTCAGTGCGCGCTTGCCGTCCGCCTCGACGAGCAGGTGCACGTGCAGGCGCTGGATCGAGAGGTGAACGATCCGGAAGTCCTCGCGCGAGGCAACGGCGAGCGTCGCGGCCCGGAGCGCGCGGTACATGCTGCGGCGGCGGAGGTTTCCCATCACCTCCTCGACGCGCAGCACGATGTGCAGTGGCTCGCTCGCCTTGAACGACTCGCGAATCGTGTGCGGTGAGCCGGCCCCGGGCTTGCGCGGACGGCCCACCGGGCGCGCGCCCTTCTTCCGCTTGCGCGCCTTCTTCGTCCCGTCCTCATTCAACCAGTCCTGCTGGACATGGCGCTTCCGTTCTCTCGGCCTTGCCATGAATCCGTTCTACCACCCGGCCACTCGGCGCACTACAATTTTCGCCGATATTTTTCGGATTTCCATCTCCTGTCCATCGCCATCTCGACCCCTGCCTGCATGGTTTGTTTACCGATTCCGTTCGAGGCGACAATCGCGCTTGGAGCGCGCGAGGGTCTGGGTTCTGCACCGACCGGCTCGGTCTGGATCTTCTCTCTGAACCACAAGGTTCGGAACAGGCGGCCTCCGCGCGAGAGCCAGCGCGTGTGGAGACTTTGCGGCGGGCGCGCTCCTCACGTGCGTGACGAGCTGTTGCCGTGCACAGAATCCGCGCGCGAGGCCGAGCGTTCTGCACGGTGACTCGTCCTGGGATACCCAGGCGCAAGGCCACGTGGCCCACCTGCGCGCGCCTGACGAGAACACGCGCACGCTGTCACCGGTGCCGGACCGGTGGACGGCGTACAGTCGCGACAGCATCGAAGTCGCCGCCCGCCGGTCCTTGGACAACTCTTCGAGTTGCCCACACCGCTGCCAGCTCTGATTCCACCGGCCCCGGAGTTTTCTTCTTTTTCCCGGAGTACCTCGCGCGTGCTCCGTGCTCCGGCGCGCGCCGCTATCGTTGATCGGGCCCCGAGGCCGAGCGCTCTCCACGGCGGCTCGTGCTGGATCTCCTCTTCTCCCCGAACCAAAAGGTTCGGAACCGGCGGCTTCCGCGCGAGAGCCAGCGCGTGTGGAGTCTGTGCGGCGGGCGCGCTCCTCACGTGCGCCACGAGCCGACGCGCGGCCGTGCACAGAATCCACACGCGAGGCCGAGCGTTCTGCACGGCATCTCGTCCTGGGACACCGAGGCGCCGGGCCACGCGGCCCACCCGCGCGCCTGACGAGAACACGCGCACGCTGTTACCGATGCCGGACCGGTGGACGGTGTGCAGTGCGAGAGCATCGAAGTCGCCGCCCGCCGTCAACGCCCCACCGGCCCCCGCCTTCACGGGTGCCCGCGCGGCCGCTTCGGTCCGAGCGGCGAAGCAGTCGGTTCAGACCACCGAGCGCCGGAGTCGGTCGGGACCATCCGCGGCGACGGTGTCGCAGATCGCGTCCAGCTTCGCGAACACGTCCCAGGCTTCGCGGCTTGTAGCCCCTACGATCACAGCCAACGCGGCGCTCGAGCGCGTCCACCCGCTTGCCCTTCCACAGCTTGTCGGCGAGCGCGACCAGCAGAGCCTCGAGCGTTGTCGACGGACCGTCCCACGCCGCGTGCGTCACGCAGAACCGCGCGATCGCCGCCGGCACACCGTGCGAGAGCAGCAGAGATTGGCCGGCCGACTCGTGCCGACTACCGGGCTCGCTCATCTCCTCCGGGTGCACGACCTTGCCTGCATCGTGAAGCGCCGCTCCGACAAGCACCGCCTGCGGATCGAACGACGCGGCGAGCTCGATACGCAGGCCCTCGCACAGCAGCGTGGCAGCCTCGAGCACGAGCTCGTGATGGCGCACGAGCCACGGTGAGGCGCCGAGCTCTGCGAGTAGCTGGAGAGACGCTGCGGGCGTCATGCGGCGCTCGGAAAACATCATCGGCCGCGTGGAGCTCGCCCTAGAAGCGGCCGCGCGAGACCATCGCGGTCTCGGGCAACGGGCCGAGCTCAACTGCGGTGCCGACTGCATGGAGTCGTATCTCTTCAACACGCCGGTCACCCTGACCGCGGTCGCGAACTCGACGACGTCGGACTTCGGCGGCTGGAACGGGGGCGGTTGCACCGGCACCGCGCCGTGCACCGTCACGATGAGCCAGGCGCAGACCGTGACCGCGACGTTCAACCTCAAGCAGTACACTGCGGGTGGCGAAGACCGGCGATGGGTTCGGCACGGTGACCGGCAGCGTGCACTGCGGCACGGCCTGCGCGGCCCAGTCGGTCACGGTGTCGCACGGCACCGCGATCTCCCTGACCGCCGCGGCTGCGACCTCGAGCTCGCAGCTGTCGACGTTCACCGGCTGGGGCGGCGGCGCCTGTACCG
>JACCRC010000405.1 GCA_013813765.1 Deltaproteobacteria bacterium
TCGTTGTTCTCTGCGCTGCAGAACGGGCAGAACCTCATCGCGCGGCCTGTCGCTGGAACACCACTTGTCCGTCGACGACCGTGTAGTCGACGTGCGTATCGAGCAGCGTGCGATCGGGTGCGAGTGCGCGATCGAAGATCGTCAGATCGGCGGCCCGCCCGACGGCGATCATGCCGCGCGTCGTCTCGTGACCTTCCGCGTACGCTGCGCCGCTCGTGAACGCCGCGATCGCCTCGTCGAGCGTGAGCTTCTGCGACGGATACCAGCCGCCGGCCGGGTTGCCCTTCGCATCCTGGCGCGTGACCGCGGCGTAGATGCCGAGCAGCGGGGCGACGTCCTCGACGGGAAAGTCCGAGCCCGCGGCGAGTGGAATCTTCCGGTCGAGCATCGTGCGCCACGCGTACGCGCCCGCGATCCGCTTCGCGCCGACGCGCTGCTCGGCCCACGGCATGTCGCTGGTCGCGTGCGTCGGCTGCATCGACGCGATCGCACGTGCGGCGACCATGCGCGCGATATCCGGCGGCGCGATCACCTGCGTGTGCTCGATGCGAAGGCGGTGATCGCCGGGATGCGCGCGCTGCGCTGCGAGGTACGCGTCGAGCACCGCGCCGACGCCCGCGTCGCCGATCGCGTGGATCGCGACCTGCCATCCGTGCGAGACCGCGGCCTCGACACCGGCGGAGAGCTGCCCTGGCTCGGTGACCCAAAGCCCACTGTTCTTCGGATCGTCGACGTACGGCTCGTACAGGCGAGCGCCGCGCGAGCCGAGCGCTCCGTCAGCGAAGAACTTCACGCCGCGCATCTCGAACCGGCCGATCGGGGGCGCTGGCGGCCTCGCGAGCCGGTCGAGGCGCGTGGGATCGCCTGCGAGGAACGCGTGCACGCGCAGCGGGAGCTCGTTTCCGGCCGCGAGCTTCGCGTAGACCTCGGCGGTCGCGTCGTCGATCCCCATCTCGTGCACGCCGGTGATGCCCGCGGCCACCGCTTGCCGCGCCGCTGCACGGATCCGCCGCTCGCGAATCGCCGGTGTCGCGGCGGGCATCTTCGCGTCGACGAGATCGCCGGCGTTGTCGATCAGCACGCCGGTCGGCTCGCCCTTCGCATCGCGCAGGATCTTGCCGCCCGCAGGATCGGGCGTGGACTTCGTGATGCCGGCGAGCTCGAGCGCCTTCGAGCTGACCCAGCTCGCGTGGCCATCGACGCGGCGGAGCACGACGGGCCGGTCACCGACGACGGCGTCGAGGCTCGCCTTCGTCGGGAACTGCTGACCGGGCCAGCGGTTCTGATCCCAGCCACGGCCGAGCAGCCACTCACCCGCCGGCCGGCCCTGCGCGGCGAGCCCGACGACCTTGACCGTCTCCTCTTCGGAGCCGAGCGCGCGGACGCTGACGCTATCGTTGTCGACGCCCAGGCCGTAGAGGTGGCAGTGCGCATCGATGAGGCCCGGCGTCACCGTGGCGCCGCGCGCGTCGATCACCCGCTTCGCATCGAGCTTCTCGATCTCCGCCTTGTCACCGACCGCGACGATCACGCCACCACGGATGGCAAGCGCCTCCGCGTGCGGGTGAGCCGGATCCATCGTGCGAATGTCGGCACCGATCACGACCAGGTCGACCTGGCCGGTAGCGGGCGCGGGGGTGCGCGTGGATGCAGCCGTCCCGCAACCGCTAATCAGTAAGGCCAATCGCCAGATAGATCTGGAAGTCATTGGCTTCGAGACCATACCCAAAATCGAGTCCGAGCAGGGGCAACACGATCTGCCGAAGATAGAACCGCGTGCCCGCACCGACCGAGTTCCGGAAGCCGTCGAGGCCGCGCACCTGAGCGTTCGGCAGGTAGTTGCGCTCCGGGTTGTCGGTCTTGAGGAACGTCGTGTAGGCGGAATCGACGAACAACAGGCCGCGGATCGACAGCCCCTTCACGGTGATCATCGGCACCGAGTACTCCATGTTCATGGAGGCCTTGAAGTCGCCGCGGAACTGGTCGTTCAGGTAGCCGCGCATCGACGTGCCGCCGGTCTTGAACTCCTGCTGGAACGGCAGGTGATGGCCGTAGTTGACGCCCATCTTGATGATGTAGTTGTGGCGCTTCAGCACCTGCCACGCGCGCATGATGTTCACGTTCGCGAGCCAGTAGTGGAAGTCCGAGCCGAGCTTCGGGAGCGCGTACTCGTAGACCGCGGTGTACTTGTAGCCGCTCTGCACGCCGTACCAGTTCGCGCGGCGATCGACGGACAGCGTCCACTCGTTCGAGACGTCCCAGCCTTCCTTACCGGGGTTCAACGGTCGGTCACCAACCGGCGCGCCGAGCTGTGCCTCTTCCTCGCCGACGGGACCGCGGTACTGGGTCTTGCTCCGCACGTAGCTCACCTTCGCGCCGCGCAGGCGACCCTCGATGCGGATGCCCTTGAAGAGGCCCATGCCGAGCTTCATGCCGCCGTTGAGGTAATGGATGCGTGAGTGGCGGACCTCGTCGGGACCCGACTGGATCCACTTCGTCGGCGCCGCGTACTCGATGTTGCGCGCGGTCTTGAGGAACGTGTCGAACTGCGCCGAGAACCGCGTGCCGCCGATCGCCGGGATCACCCACGCGCCGATGAAGAACGAGTCACCGGTGGCGACCTGACCGTAGATCAGGAGCTTCTGGTTCTGGCCGAACAGGTTGTTCTCGCCGAAGCCGATGCCGCCGCCCTTGTTCGTGGGCTGGTTGTAGATCGCGGGCGCGATCACCCACGAGTGCTTGTCCTTCGCGAGGATGTGCACCTTGACGCCGTCCTTGGCCGGCGAGGTGAACACCTCGACGTCCTTGAACAGACCGCTCGAGACGAGGTTGCGCTTGATGCCTTCGCCCATGTCTGGGCTCCAGTTGTCACCAACCTCGATCTTCGCGAGCGACTCCACCGTGGCCGATGTCGTCTTCGAGTTCTCCTCGACGACGATCTCGACGATCTTCTCGGCTTCAGCGATGCGCGTGGCGAACATCAACGCCAGGCAAACGAGCACGTACCTCACGGCCGCAGTATGGCACGCCGACATTGCCGTTCGTGATAACAACGCTCACATGAATCCCGCCGAGGTCGCTACCGCGCTCCTGATCGAGCGCACCATCCAGAACAGCCCTGCCTATCGCAAGGTTGACGACACGCTGTACGTCATCAAGCAGGGCTCGGCGTACGTGATGATCAACGTCGTGCCGTGGGGGGATAACAAGGCGATGGTGCGCTGTACCGCACAGCTCGTGAAGGGCCTCGACGTGGATGGGCCGCTCGCGAAGCAGCTGCTCGAGCTCAACAGTCACCTGCGGTTCGGTGCGTTCGCGTGGGACCCGGGCGAGCAGACGGTGCTGTTCACCCACACGATCCTCGGCGGCCACACGCTCGACTCCGAGGAGCTCACGGCCACCCTGCGCGACGTCGCGCTGGTCGCCGACGAGTACGACGACAAGCTGATGAAGAAGTACGGCGGGCAGCGGATGATCGATCTGCTCGAGGAAGCCGCGATGGAGCGGATCATGGACAAGGACCCGGCGAGCTTCAAGTTCGACGAGTAGTCAGTATGGCCAGCCACGACGACCCCACCCTCGGCTTCGGCACGCGCGCGATTCACGCCGGCCAGAAGCCCGACCCCACGACCGGCGCGGTGATGACGCCCGTCTACTACACCTCCACGTACGCGCAGTCCGCACCCGGTGTGCACAAGGGCTTCGAGTACTCGCGCACGCACAACCTCACGCGGTTCGCGCTCGAGGCGAACCTCGCGTCGCTCGAGCGCGGCATCGGCGGACTGTGCTTCGCCTCCGGCCTCGCGGCCACGTCGACGCTGCTCCAGCTGTTCGACACCGGCACGCACGTGATCGCGGCTGATGATCTGTACGGCGGAACGTTCCGGCTGTTCGACAAGGTCTATCGCCGGCTCGGCTTCGAGTTCACGTACGTGGACCCGCTCGACGGCGCCGCCGCGATCAAGGCGGCGATCCGGCCGACCACGAAGCTCGTCTGGATCGAAACGCCGACGAACCCGATGCTGAAGCTCGTCGACATCGCGGCGGTCGCGCAGGTCTGCAAGACCGCGGGCATCATGCTCGCCGTCGACAACACGTTCATGACGCCGTACTTCCAGCGCCCACTCGAGCTCGGCGCGGATGTCGTCGCGCACTCGATGACGAAGTACCTGAACGGTCACTCCGACGTCGTCGGAGGCGCGCTGATCGTCAAGGATGCTGGGCTCCGTGATCAGCTCGCGTTCCTGCAGAACGCGGCGGGCGGCGTGCCCTCGCCGATGGACAGCTTCCTGGTCATGCGGGGCACGAAGACGCTGCACGTGCGCATGGACCGTCACGAGTCCAATGCACGCGCGCTCGCGCAGTGGCTGCAGAGCCACCCCCAGGTGGACAAGGTCATCTATCCCGGCCTCGAGTCACATCCGCAGCACGCGCTCGCGAAGACGCAGGCCTCGGGCTTCGGCGGGATGATCAGCTTCGTGCTCAAGGGCGGGCTCGACGAGAGCGCGAAGTTCCTCTCGGCCTGCCAGATCTTCACGCTCGCCGAATCGCTCGGCGGCGTCGAGTCGCTGATCGAGCACCCGGCGATCATGACGCACGCGAGCGTTCCGCAGGCGAACCGCGAGAAGCTCGGTATCGTCGACGGCTTCATCCGCCTGTCGGTCGGCATCGAGGATCTCGATGACCTCCGCGGCGATCTCGAGCGCTCCTTCCACGCGGCAAAGAGCTGACCATGGCAAAACCGAAGAAGAAGACGGCGAAGAAGACGGCGAAGAAGGCGCCCGCGCCGAAGAAGGCCGCGGCGAAGAAGCCGGCAAAGAAGCCGGCGAAGAAGCAGCCGGCGGCGGAGCCGAGCATGGGCCTGGGCATGTCGTTCGGCCACACCGCGCTGCTACCGGTACTGACCGGGATCCGGTCGGTGATCTACAAGGTCACCGACATCAACGTCGCGAAGCAGTTCTACCAGTCGGCGGTGGGCAAGCCGCCCTACTTCGATCAGCCGTTCTACGTCGGCTTCGACATCGACGGTCAGGAGGTCGGCCTCGACCCCGACGTCTCGAAGTTCGGCCCGGGCCCCGGTGGTGCGGTCGCGTACTGGAAGGTCATCGACATCCACGCCGTCTACGAGCGGCTCACGAATGACCTCGGCGGCTCGCCGATCGAGGAACCGGCCGATGTCGGTGGCGGGGTGCAGGTCGCGGTCGTCGGTGATCCGTTCGGGAACCTCGTCGGCCTGATCCAGATGAGCTGATGACCAGCTCGCGGCTGCCCGCGATGATCGCAGCGGCCGGGCTGGTCGCATGGATCACGAGTGCTGCGATCGTGTGGCTCGCCGCGTCGCCGCTCGGCCACGACGAGGCGCAGTACGCACTGTCGGCGAGGGACATCCTCGCGGGCACCGAAGCGCGTTGGTTCTATCTGTCGTCGGGGATGAGCTTCGTCTCGGTGCTCGGCGTGATCGCGGGCGATGGCGAGATCGCAGTCCGGTTCCCCGCGGTGCTGCTCGGTATCGGCTTCGTCCTCACCGCCGGTGGTCTCGCGTGGCGGACCTACGGCGCGATGACAGGTGCGTGGACGATCGCGGTGCTCGCAGGACTGCGCGTGTTCGCGGGCAATGCGGCCGAGCTGCTCTCGGATCTCCCGGCGACGACGTTCCTGTTGGCCGGCACACTCGTGATGATCGAGGAGGTCACGAAGCGCGACGATGGTCCGCGCTGGCGTGTGCTGCTCGCTGCACCGGCACTCGCGGCGGCGCTCTACCTCCGCTACGCGAGCTGCGTGCCGATCGCCCTGCTGGGTCTCGCGGTCCTCGCCTTCGGCTTCCGCTCGATCGCGAAGCGGCCACTGCCGGTCATCGCGACCGCAGCGCTGTTCCTCGCGTTGCTGGTCCCGCACCTCGTCACGGCGATGCGCGAGACCGGCTCGCCGCTCGGAATTCTGATGGCGAGCAAGGGCGTGCCCGGGCAGACCTGGATCGCGCAGGGCCTCGCGACGTACCTGACGTCGAACCCGGTCAGCTACTACGGCCTGCTCTCGCCGCTCGTGCTGCTCCCCGGCATCGTCGCGCCCGCCATGGCCCGCGATCGCGCGTCGCTGATCCTGTGGAGCGTCGCGATCGCGGACATCGTCGCGCTCGGCCTGATCAGCCATGCACAGGCTCGCTACATCTTCTTCGGCCTCACGCTGCTGGTGATCCTCGGCATCGAGGTCATCCGCCGCGTGATCGACGGACGCCGGGCGGTCGTCATCGCCGCCGCGACCGCCGTCGCGATCTCGTGGATCCTCGTCGCGCGCGGCCAGCTGAAGCGCGACACCTACCGGCTGGAGACCACGCAGGCAATCCGCGCGGCGGCGGCGGCGATCCGTGCGGACGCCGGGAGCGCGCCGTGCTTCGTCGTCGGCGATCAGTTCACGCAGCTCGAGTGGTACAGCGGCTGCACCAGCGCCCACTTTCCGTGGGACTCGATCGCGACCGCGAAGATCTACGTCGTGCGCACGCCGTCGACCGCACCGGTCAGCACCCGCGGGGTCCCGACGGTGATCGCGACACGACCCGACGTGAACGTCACCCGCTACGACCCGTGATGTGGTTCACTTCGCAGTGATGAGGAAGCTGATCTTCGTGACGATGCTGGCGGCGTGTGTTCCTCCGCAGCAGCAACAGCCCGCACCCTACTACCCGCAGCAGCAGCAACAGCAGCAGCCGTATGCGCAGCAAGACCCGTACGGTCAGCCGCAGCCGCCTCCGTACGGTCAGCCGCAACCGCCTCCGTACGGTCAGCCGCACCCGCAGCAGCAGGCGCGGCAGCTCTCGTTCAACGGCCGCGCCGCGACGCAGAGCGATCTGCAGGTGCTCGCGCAGATCGAGGCGATGTATCGCATGCAGGCGCCCGCCGGTGACTACTGGTACGACGCGCGCAGCGGCGCCGCGGGACGCTGGGGCGGTCCGACGCTCGGCTTCTTGCCGGCTGGCCTGCAGCTCGGTGGTCCGCTGCCGCCGAATGCATCGGGTGGCGGCAACGGGATGATCACCGGCGTGTTCATCAACGGCCGCGAGCTTCACCCGGTCGACGTGCAGGTGATGATGAAGATCTACGGCCAGGTCATTCCCGGCCGCTGGTGGGTCGACGCGCAGGGCAACGCCGGCCAGGAGGGCGGCCCGCCGCTGCTCAACTTGATCCAGCTCGCGCAACAGCGCGGTAAGGCGGCGGAGAGCTACTACCGCAGCGATGGGCGTGGCAACAACGCGTTCGTCGGCGGTGGCTGCGTCTCGCTCTCGACCTCGACGGGCAGTGGCTCCGACAAGAAGTCGATCGACTACTACAGCGCGGGCTGTTAGCCGACCATCTGTTAGGCTTTCTGCGTGTCGCAACCTGGCTGGTCGGGCCGGATCATCGACGGGCGGTACGTCGTCGAGTCGGTGATCGGAGAGGGCGGCATGGGGTACGTGCTCAAGGCGCGGCACCAGTTCACCGGCGTCGAGGTCGCGCTGAAGGTGCTCAAGCCGGAGCTCGAGCTCGACACCGAGATCCAGATGCGGTTCCTCGCCGAGGCGCGCGCGCCGAACGCGATCGGTCACCCCGGTATCGTCAGCGTGATCGATGCGGGCAAGGCACCCGACGGTGCCCTCTACCTCGTGATGGAGCTCCTGAAGGGCAAGCCGCTCCGCATCCCGCTCGCGCGCGGCGAGCTCACCGTCCCCGACATGCGACGCATCTTGCTCGAGCTGCTCGAGGTGCTCGGCGTCGCGCACACACGCGGCTTCGTGCACCGCGATCTCAAGCCCGAGAACGTGTTCCTGATCGCGCCCGCGCAGCAGGTGAAGCTGCTCGACTTCGGGATCGCGAAGGTGCTCGACGCGGGCATCGCACGCGTGAAGACGCACAGCGGTGCGACCCTCGGCACGCCCGCGTACATGGCACCGGAGCAGCTGAGCGATCCGAGCGGCGTCGATCCGCGCGCGGACCTGTGGGCCGTCGGCGTGATGGCCTACGAGATGCTCGCCGGGCGGCTTCCGTTCCGCGCCGACAACGCGCAGGCGATGCTGCTCGCCGTCGCGACGCAGGAGCCCGATCCGATCACCGCGTACGTGCGCAACGCACCACCCGCGATCGAGGCGTTCTTCCGGCGCGCGCTGTCGCGCGACAAGACCGGGCGGTTCGCGAGCACCGCCGAGATGGCGCAAGCACTCGCCGCGTTGCCGCTCGCCTCGCAGGTCTCGCCACAGC
>JACCRC010000147.1 GCA_013813765.1 Deltaproteobacteria bacterium
ACCGCGGACGTGTGCACGACGCCACCCGGGCGAGCACCGGCCTCGAGCACGTGGGCGTCGTGCCCGGCGGCGACGAGCGCGCGCGCGGCCGTGAGACCTCCGAGCCCTCCGCCGATCACCGCCACCCGCATGCGTCAGCTCCGAGCCGACAGCTCTTTGACCGCGGTGACCATCGCGCGCACGTGCTCGGGATTCGTCTCGGGCAACACGCCGTGGCCGAGGTTGAAGATGTGCCCGACCTTGCCCGCACGCTCGAGGATGTCGGCGACGCGCGCGCGGATCTCCGCGGGGCTCGCGAACAGGGCGCCCGGATCGAGGTTGCCCTGCAGAGCGACGCCGTCACCCACGCGGCGGCGGACCTGATCGATGCCGACGCGCCAGTCGACGCCGAGCACATCCGCGCCGCTCGAAGCGTAGTCGTCGAGGTACGGCGCGCAGCCGTTGACGAAGTAGATGATCGGGATGTCCCGGCTCTGGAACGTCGGCGAGGCGCGCAGGATCTCGATCACCTTCTTGGCATACCGGAGCGGGTACTCGCGAAAGTCCCCCGGCGAGACGATGCCGCCCCAGCTGTCGAAGATCTGGACTGCGTCGCAGCCCGCCTCGACCTGCGCCTCGAGGAACGCCGCACAGGTGCGCGCGAGCTTGTCGAGCAGGACGTGCGCCGACGCAGGATCGCCGTAGAGGAGCTTCTTCGTGTGCGGGTAGTCCTTCGAGCCGCCGCCCTCGACGGCGTAGGTCAGCATCGTCAGCGGCGCGCCCGCGAAGCCGATCAGCGGAACGCGATCGCGCAGCCCGGTCTTGATCTGCCGGATCGCCTCGAGCGACGGCGCGAGCGACGACGTCGGATCCGGAACCACGAGCGCATCGATCGCGGCGCGGTCGCGCAAGGGCGAGCCGACCTTCGGCCCAGTATCGGGAAAAGCGACATCGAGCCCCATCGCGGGCAGCGTGATCAGAATGTCACTGAACAGGATCGCAGCGTCGAAGCCGAACTCGTCGATCGGCTGCAGCGTGACCTCGCACGCGAGCTCCGGCGTGCGGCAGAGATCGAGGAACGAAGCGCGTGCACGCACGGCGCGGTATGCGGGCAAGTACCGACCCGCCTGCCGCATCATCCAGATCGGAGTGCGCTCGACGGGCTGTCGCCGACAGGCGCGCAGGAAGAGGTGCTCGGACATCGGCCGCATCGTACTGCGCTCGCGTCTTTTCCGGTATCGTGCCGGCCATGCGCCGAGCGCTGATCGCGATCGTGCTCCTCACCGCGGCATGCGGGGACGACAGCGCCGTCGGTCCGTTCGACAAGCTGCCACTAGACGGCGACTTCATCCTGCCCGAGGCAGGGCTCACCCGCCCGGTCCATGTCGCGCGCGACCAGTACGGCGTCGCGCACATCAATGCGGAGACGATCGCCGACGCCGCGTTCGTGCAGGGCTACGTGATGGCCCACGACCGGCTGCCTCAGATGGACATCCTGCGGCGGTTCGGCGCGGGCACGCTGGCCGAGCTGTTCGGCACGCTCGATCCTGACGTGATCGACACCGATCTCGAGATGCGCGTCCACCGGATGAAGCCGCTCGCGCAGGAGAGCTGGGCGGCACTGCAGGCCTCCGCCGATCCCACGGATCAACAGATCGTCGTGCTCCTGCAGCGGTTCTCCGATGGCGTCAACGCATACGCGCAGGCGATCCGCACCGACGACAATCCGACGGGCATGTGGAAGCTGCACGACGACATCCTGACCAGCTTCGATCCCACGCGGTTCGCCGCCTGGTCACCTGTCGATTCGCTCGTGCTCGGCCGGTTCCAGGCCTTCGCGCTGTCGTGGACCGCGCCGTTCGAGATCGAGCTCACCGAGCTCTATCAGAAGCTGCGGCAGAGGTTCGATCAGAGCGTCGCGACGGATCCGTCGGCGGTGTTCGCGCGCAAGGGCATCACGCGCGACTTCCTGCGGATCGCTCCGGTGGGCAAGGTTCCGACGATCGACGGCTTCCCGAATGTCGGCGCCGACAGCGGCTCACGCTCCGATGGCGGCGCCCGCGCAGCCCGCTCTGTGCCGGCGAGCGCTGCGCCCGAGGTCGCGCTGCCGGCGGTACCGCTCGAGCTGTTCGCGCAGGCGCGCACCTTCTTCCAGCGCGGTCTGCGTACGGGTCCGAACGGGTCATTCGGTCCGCACGCGTTCATGCATCCGTTCGCCGGATCGAATAACTGGGCGGTCGGTCCCTCGCGCACCGGGCAGGACTCGGCGCTGCTCGCCAGCGATCAGCACCTGCAGCTGCCGAACCCGTCGATCTTCTATCCGACCCACCTCTCGATCGCGGAGACGGGCACGGACGTCCTCGGCGTGACGTTCCCGGGCATCCCCGGCGTGATCCTCGGGACGAACGGCGCACTCGCGTGGTCGGCGACGGTGAGCGAGCACGACGTCAACGACGTCTATCTCGAGCAGCTCGCGCCGTGTGGACAGGGCACGTGCGTCACGTTCAACGGTAGCCAGGTCCCGATCCAGACCTTCACCGAGACGATCAACATCGGCACGCTCGGCACGATCAGCGACACGCGCACGGCGACCTACGAGGTCGTTCCGCACCACGGACCGATCGTTCCCGTGATCGACAAGGTCACCCACAAGATCGTGCCGCGGACATCCGCGACCGCGATGTCGATCAAATACACGGGCTACAAGCCGTCGTTCGAGATCCGCGCGCTGTGGAACCTCGGCCGCGCGACGTCCGTCGAGGAGGGCTTCCGCGCGCTCGCGGACTTCAGCTACGGCAGCCAGAACTGGACGATGATCGATAGCGCCACGAACATCGGCTGGACCACGCAGTCCACCGTTCCCGTGCGCGCGCCCGCCGCGTACACGTGGAACATCGACACGAATCCGAACGGGCTCGCGCCGTTCTTCGTGTTGCCGGGTGATGGCACCGCCGAGTGGCAAGGAGAGCTGTCGTCGCGCTACATCCCGCACGTCCTGAACCCGCAGCCGCCACGCGACTACATCGCCACCGCGAACGCGGACCCGGTCGGTGCCACGTTCGACGGCGATCCGCTGAACCAGCCGATGGTCGACGGCAGGCCGCTCTACGTGGGCGTCACCTACGCGGCAGGTGTGCGACAGGAGCGGATCTCGCAGCTGATCGAGCAGCGCGGCGTCGGCATCACGATCGATGACATGGCGCGCATCCAGCACGACACCACGTCGAACGTCGGCGCGAAGCTCACGCCTGCAATCCTCAACGCGCTCGCGCGCCTCGACTCGACCACCGGTGCTCCGGCGGATGTCATCGCGTATCTCGGCGCGCTCTCCGGAACCGATCGCCAGCGTCTGACGACGGCGCGCGCGCTGCTCGAGAGCTGGTCGTTCGCGACCTCGACCGCCGGCCGCACCGGCTCCGCGGCCACGTCGATCTTCAACGCGTGGATGCACTTCTTCATGAGCTCGGCGCTCGCCGACGAGCTCACCGCCGTCGGCCTCGAGCTGTTCGACCTCCAGGACAACTTCACGCTCCGCATCGTCCACGCGCTGCTCACCGATCCGGACTCGTTCGTCCAGAGCACGCAGAGCGATCAGCCGATCGTGTGCGACGACATGGCGAACGCGGGCACCGATGACAGCTGTACGAAGGTGATCCTGAAGTCGCTCGTCGCGGCGATGACCCACCTCGAGACCGTGTTCCCCGGAGTACCGGCCGCCAGGTGGGACTGGGGCCAGCTGCACCGGCTCAAGATCGAGCCGCTGTTCCCGAACACCGCGCTGTCATTGCCCGCGGGCAACGAGCCCGGCTTTCCGAAGTCGGGAGATATGTTCGCGGTCAACCGGTCCGACACGAGCTGGAGCGGTCTTGACTTCTCGCAGTCCGCGGATGGTCCCGCGCAGCGGTTCCTCGCGATCGCGGAGAAGGATCCGTTCGGCAACACGCAACCGATCCGCGTGAAGTGGGCGCTGCCCGGCGGTGTGATCTTCGATCCGAGCAGCCGGCACTATCGCGACCTGCTCGACGACTACTACCTGAAGGAGCGGCACTTCGACGCTCCGTTCTCCGTGAACCAGATCAACGCGGCGGGCGAGAGCCGCTGGGTCTTCCGTACGAGGTGAATGTGGTGGAGTGCGCAGCGATCCTGATCGCCCCGCAGGGGACCAGCGGACAGCTCCGCTCGCTGGTCGAGCGGCTGACGGCCACGGGCGTGCAGGTGACGATCGTCGACGAGCTGTCGCTCGCGGTCGACATCTACGAGAACCACGAGGCTCCGCCCGCGATCCTGGTCGACCTGCGCGACGTGGACACCGATGACCCCCGGCTGGCGAGCGACTCGCTCAAGCGGATCCAGCAGGCGCTGCCGCACACGCACCCGATCCCCGTGCTCTCTCACAGCACGCCTGCGCTGATCCTCGCGTGCATTCGCGGCGGCGCGGGCGACGTGATCGACCTCAAGCTCGAGGGCACCGCGAACTCGAAGTCAGCGATCCAGCGAACGTGTGACCTCCAGCGCGACCGCACCACGCTGCACCAGCTGATCGCTCAGCAGCGATCGATGATCGAGGATCTGCTGAAGGATCTGATCAAGACCGAGCGACGCTCGATCGATGTCGAGGAGAAGCTCGCGGCGCACACGCGTGCGACCGGCGAGACGCCCGCGATCACCGAGAGCCGGTCCCCGGCGATCCTGCTGGTCGAGCACGACCGCGCGGTCGCCGACGAGTTGACGGACCGGCTGGAGGGAGCGGGTGTGGCCACGTTCGCCTACGTCACCGGAGAGGAGGCCCTACGCGAGTGCAAGACCCTGTCGAAGTCCGCGACAGGCCTCGACCTCGCGCTGGTCGCCGCGCAACTGCCCGGGATCGACGGCCTGGAGACCATCCGGCGCTTGCGCGAGCGGATCGCCAACCTCCCCGCTTTCTTGATGACCTCGGTGCTCGATGCCGACCTCGCGGCTGCCGCAGCAGACCTGGGCGTCGTCGGCTTCGTGACCAAACCGCTGGCGGATCTCGACGAGGTGGTCCAGCGGCTGACCCAGCTGGCCAAGGAATCACTGGAGCGAGTCCGGGAGCAGAACTACGTACAGCGGATCAAGCAGCGGCACGAACGTGTTCTGGAACGGTACCGCTCATTGCCTCGGGAGCCGTGATCGGCCTATGATCTCGCGGATCTCTCGATGGCTGCAGGTCCGCTCAGTATCAAGCTCCGGTGCGCCTCCTGGCAGCAACTGGCGACCATCTACAAGCGAGATCTGAGCCGCGGAACCATGTTTCTCAAGGCGACGTCGCCGCCGGCGATCGGGACCACGGTCCGGATCGATCTGACGCTGCCGAGCGCCTCCGTGATCGTGCTCTCGGGCACGGTCGATCAGCACGTCACCGATCCGCAGCGCGGCGCCGGTGTGGAGCTCAAGCTCGGACCGATTCCGCCCGCGTCGATCTACATGATCGAGAGCGCGCTCGCTTCCGAGGCGAAGCGTCGCAACACGCCGGCGGCCGGTGTTCCGGTCGCGGTGCAGACCGCCTATCAGACAGGACCAGTCGCGACGATCGCCGAGGGCGAGGACGTCGGCGCCGCGGAGCAAGAGCTCGTCAGCGCGCTGCTCGCCGAGGCAGACTCGCTCCGCAAGCTGAACCCGTTCCTCGTGCTCGGCGTCGGGTACGAGGCGAGCGACGGCGATGTGCGCGCGGCGTTCGGCGAGCTCACCAAGCGCTATCACCCCGATCTGTTCGCGCGCTACGAATCGCGCCAGCTGCGCGAGACGGCCGCGGAGATCTTCATCCTGATCCGCGATGCGTATCGCAAGCTCGCCGCGGAGGCGGGCCGCGTGCAGGCACTCGCCGCGCTCGGACGCCCTGCTGCGCCTCGAGCGGTGGCGCTACGCCCGGGTACGCCGCCGCCGGTGCCGCGCCCGCCGCCGATGCCTCCGCAGCGTGGCTCGAGCCAGGCGATCTCGAGGATCCCCGAGCGAGCACCGACGCCCGAGCCGGTGCCACCTCCTCCCCCGCGGCCGGCGACCGACTTCGCAAACACCGCGCGCACGTCGTTCGACGCAGCGACCACGCGTCACCCGGTCCCGCCGCAGATGCCCGCCGCAGCGCAACCCACCGAGCCGCCTCCGCGCGCCGACTCGACGCCAATCCCGCGCGCACCGAACGTCTCGGCACCGTTGCCGAGCAAGGCGACGTCGAGCGGATCGATGAAGCCGGCCGCCGGCACGGAGCCCCCGCCGGTCGTCGACGGTTCCGACATCGAGAACCTGCTCGACGCGGGCAAGTTCGACGAAGCGCTGAGCACCTACCGTGTGCTGGCCAAGAAACAGCCACAGGACCGGATGGTCCGCGCTGGCGTGGAGCTGTGCGAGGGCCTGAGGGCACTCGCACAGCGCGATCGCCTCGAGGCAGCGCAGCGGTTCGAAGCAGCACTCGAGATCGATCCGTCGAACGAGCGCGCGGCACGCGAGCTCGCGGATATGCGACGGCAGGCCACCAATGAACGCAAGGGCCTCCTGACCCGTCTCATGGGCAAGAAGGAGCCATAGCGATGTCCCGCATCATCGGCATCGACCTCGGCACCACGAACTCCTGCGTCGCGGTGCTCGACGACAAGCAGAGCCCGGAGACGCTCTCGGCTGCCGACGGAGAGCGCACCATCCCGTCGTGGGTGAGCTGGGACGCGAAGGGCCAGACCTCGGTCGGCACGCGCGCGCGTCGCCAGGCCGTCACGAACCCGTCGGCGACGGTGTTCGGCGTCAAGCGCCTGATCGGCCGCAAGGTGAACGCCGAGGACGTCTCGTGGTTCGCGCGCGTCGCGCCGTTCCGGATCGTCGCCGCGCCGAACGGCGATGCGTGGGTGCGCGTCCACGGTCAGCCGATCAGCCCGCAGGAGGTCGCGGCGCACATCTTGCGCAAGATCAAGCAGGTCGCCGAGGAGGCGATGGGCGAGCCGGTCACGCGCGCGGTGGTCACGGTGCCCGCGTACTTCGACGATGCGCAGCGCCAGGCGACGCGCGACGCCGGTCAGATCGCAGGCCTCGACGTGATTCGCATCCTCAACGAGCCCACCGCAGCGGCGCTCGCGTATGGCGCGCACCGCGTCGGCGTTGGCCGCCGGCTGGTGGCCGTGTTCGATCTCGGCGGCGGCACGTTCGACATCTCGATCATGTCCGTCGACAACGGCATCTT
>JACCRC010000454.1 GCA_013813765.1 Deltaproteobacteria bacterium
GGCGAAGGCCCATTCGGTCTCATCGACATGGGCGGCATGTTCACGATCCTCAAGGTTCGCAAGCAGCTCACGGGGGATACCGACCCGGGCTGGTACGACCACCCTGCCGGCACCGTCGCCGGCGAAGCCAGTGCCGCAGATCTCGCGCGCGATGGCATCAAGTCCTGAACGGAGTACGCATGACCCGAACGATCATCATCGCATCGCTTCTCCTGGCCGCCGCATGCGGTGGCTCGAAGCCGGCACCGACGACGCCGATCGCTGATCCGATCCCGATGGTAGAGAATGCGGCGGAGCCCACGCCAGTCGCCGAGCCCGCGACGCCGACGGAGCAACCGGTCACGGAGCCACCTCGCGGCCCTGATCCAGCGAAGGTCAAGGCCGACCTCCTCGCGGCGGAGATGACCGCCTACGAGAACGTGAAGCCTCTGGTCGGTCAGTACTGCGCGAGCTGTCACACCAAGGGTCAGAAAGGCGCGAAGGCAAAGACCCTCGAGCACTTCGAGACGACGACGTATCCGTTCGGTGGCCACCATGCGATGGAGGTCGGCAAGAACGTCCGCAAGGTTCTCGCGATCGGCGGCGGGAAGCCCACGATGCCAAAGAACAAGCCCGGCGTCGTCAAAGGTGAGGAGCTCGCGCTGTTCAAGGCGTGGGCCGATGCATTCGATGCGTCACACGCAGGGGGCGCACACGAAGGGCATGGTGGCGGCGGTGGTCACGACCACGGCAGCATGAATCACGGAACACCGCCTCAGGCGAGCACCAAGCCTGCGGTGCCCGTGAAAGCGACAGCGCCGGCCCGGTTCGACATCATCGTGACGAAGGCCGGCTTCGAGCCGAAGAACGTCACCGTTCCTCGCGGGAAGCCGGTGATTCTGCGCTTCGAGCGCCGTATCGAGCGCACGTGTGGTACCGAGGTCGTGATGACCGTCGACGGTAGGAAGATCGAGAAGGATCTCCCGCTGAACAAACCCGTGGAGCTCGCGCTGACGTTCAGGACCGCTGGCACGGTGAAGTATGCGTGCTCGATGGACATGATCCGCGGCACCATCACGGTTCAATGATGTAGCTCAGCCGCGGTAACCGCTGCAGCGTCTGCTCCTAGCCGCGTTGCTTGAAGTCTTCCGAGCGCACGCCGTACTTCTTCAGCAGTCGATGGAGGCTCTCGCGTTCGATGCCAGCCCGACGCGAAGCCTCGGTGACGTTGCCGCCGAGCTCCCGCATCAGCGCGATGAGGTACTCGCGAGTCGCGCGGTCCCGGGCGAGATCGACGACCTCGCGATAGGAGAGATGCGTCTCGGTTCCGTGCGTGGCGCGAGGCCGCAGCATCGTCGAGACCTCCTGCGGCAGCGCCTCGAGCTCGATCCGAGGGCCGTCCGTGACGGCGAGCGCTCGTTCGATCGCGTTCTCCAGCTCGCGCACGTTACCCGGCCACGGGTACTGCACGAGGGCGGCGAGTGCTTCCGCGGTGAACCCTTCCGGGCGCTCTTCGCGGCGCGCGCCGTGTCGATCGAGCAGGAATGCCGCGAGCGCCGGGATGTCCTCGCGACGATCACGCAACGGAGGGAGCGCGATGTGGATGACGTTGATCCGGTAGTAGAGATCCTCGCGGAACTGATGTGACCCGACGCGTGCCTTGAGGTCGACATTGGTCGCAACGATCACGCGAGCGTCGACCGCGCGTTCCTCGCCGGCTCCCACCTGCCGAACCTTGCGCTCCTGGAGCACGCGGTTGAGCTTCACCTGCATGGCGAGTGGGAGGTCGGCGATCTCGTCGAGGAAGATCGTGCCGCCGTGCGCCTCGTCGAAGAGCCCGCGGCGATCGCTGGTGGCCCCGGTGAAGCTGCCCTTCACGTGGCCGAAGAGCTCGCTCTCGAGGAGAGTTTCGGGAATCGCGGCACAGTTCACGGCGACGAACCGTCCGCTCTTCCGATCGCCGGAGTTGTGGATCGCGCGCGCGGCAACCTCCTTGCCCGTTCCGCTCTCGCCGGTGATGAGCACCGTCGAATCGGTCGTGGCAGCGCGCTGCACCATCGCAACGACCGGCGTCATCGATGGGCTACGCGCCACGAGGTTGTCGATGCGATGGATGCCTTCCAGAGCTCTGCGCAGGTCGCGAGCCTGTTGCCGAAGTCGCCGTCGTTCGAGCGCGCGCTCGACGATCAGGAGAGCTTCGTCAGGCTCGAATGGCTTGGCCAGGTAATCGAATGCGCCCTGACGGATCGCATCGACGGCCGCGGGCACGGTGGCGTACGCGGTCATCAGGATGACCTCGATGTCGGCGTCGCGGCTCTTCGCCTCGCGGAGGACGGCCAGGCCATCAGCACTCGGCATCCGAATGTCCGTGACGATCACATCGAAGTCGCCCGCTGCCACCAACGCGAGCGAGCGAGCGCCGTCCTCGGCAGTGGTCACGTCGTACTTGTCCTCGGGGAGGATTCTGCGGAAGAGCTTGGTGAAGTTCTCCTTGTCGTCGCAAACCAAGACACGCGCCTTCATGATGCCTGCGCTTCCTTCGCGTCGAGGGGGAGGCACAGCAAGGCCCGCGTTCCGTCGGCGCGTGCTTCGAGCGTGATGTCTCCGCCGTGTGCGCGAGCGAGCGAGCGTGCGATGGCCAGGCCAAGGCCGTGACCGCCGCGACGTGTCGTGAAGAAGGGCTCGAACACACGCTCGACGTTCTCCGGCGGAATTCCGGGACCGCGATCGTCGATCTGGATCCATGCGCGACGTTCCCGCTGACACCAGGAGACCTCGACCTCGGTTGCAGTCGCGTTCGGCTCGCGCGACGCCTCGACGGCGTTCGTGAGGAGGTTCAGCACGATCTGGCGGATCTTGCCTTCGTCGGCGAGGACCCGAGGAATCGGGTCACCCCTGAAGCGGATCGTGACGCCGTTGGTCACGCCAGTCTCTTCGAGACGAGCTGCGGCTTCGCGTGCGACCTCGGCGAGATCGACCTCCGCAATATCGAGCCGCACGGGCCGAGCGAGATCGAGAAGGCCAGCGACGATCGCCTGCGATTGACGGACTTCGTCCTCGATGATGCGCAGCTCCTCGCGTTCGCCGAGACCCGGCTCGCGGCGGAGCAGCGTGACGTAGCCGAGGATGACGCCGAGCGGGTTGTTAATCTCGTGCGCGACGCCCGACGCGACCTGACCGATCGATGCCAGCCGATGTGCATCGAGGAGCTGGGCCTGGTGGCGACCGAGGTCCGATGCCATCTGATCCATCGCGCCTGCGAGCTCGGCAAGCTCGTCGTCGCCTTTCAGCGAGACTCGCGATTCGAGATCGCCGGCTCCGATGCGAGCCGCACCCGCGCGGATGGCAGCGACGGGTCGCGAGATCGAGCGCATGAGATACACGCCGACCGCGGCGGCTGCAGCGATCGCCAGAGCGAAGCAACCGAGCACGGCGATGCGTGCCGTGCCGCGGATGCGTTCTGCATCGGCGCGGGCGGCATCACTGTCGCGTTCGAGCCTGCGGTTGAGCTCCGTGTTGAGCGCGACGACCTTCGCGACCGGCACCTCGGTGATCTCGTGGAGCTCGGCGAGCCGCGCGCGCTCGTTTCGTTGGACCGCCGGCCAGACCTCCGCGAGGAAGCGGCGATCGCTGTCGGCGATCATGCCCGCGATCTCTTGTGCCTGCGCGACGCCATAGTGACCGGCGACGGCGTGCTTCAGGTGGTGCGTCGCTTCGAGGGCCTCCTTCGCAACAGCTCCGTAGTGGTCCAGGTGCGAGCCATCCCACGTGATGAGCGTGTGCGCCTGGTGCATGTACTGCTCGCGCGCCATCGCGGCAGCGTGGTGGCCAGCGTGCTTCGCGTGATCGAGTCGGGCGACCTCGTCCTCGGCAGCGCCGATCTGATCCAGCGAGATGAGCATCACGGCGAGCGCGAGTGCGAACAACAGGAGCACCGCGCCGAACGCCACCACGATGCGTCGAGCCGTGGTCCGTCGAGGCTTCTGCGACGCCATGCGTTCGGCTCATAGCACGTGCGCGCACGGTTCCGAACGCTTGGGCGGGGCTGAGCCGCCGGCGCTGTGACCTGTTCGGTTACACCTCGCTTGAACGCTTGCGACCGCTTTGCGTGGTACGCACGGAATCATGCATCCGCTCCTGGCGATGCTCGCGCTGGTCACGATGGCTTGCCAGCCGCGATCCGCAGAACCCGATCTCGCACGCGAGCTCGCCGGCGCCTACCCGGAGCTCGTGACGCCGAACGGTACGGTGAGGGAATTCGAGATCGTTGCCGACGAGACCGAGATCGCCCTGATCGACGGCGAGCCCCTGCGGGTCTGGGCGTACAACGGGACCGTGCCGGGGCCGACGCTGCGGCTCCGGCTCGGCGAGACCCTGCGCGTGCGGTTCACGAATCGCTTGCCGCAGGAGACGACGATCCACTGGCATGGTGTGCGAGTTCCCAATGCGATGGACGGTGTTCCGAACGCGACGCAACCGCCGATCGCACCTGGCGAGAGCTTCGTCTACGAGTTCACGCCCAAGGATGCAGGCACGTTCTGGTTCCACCCGCATGTTCGCAGCAGCGAGCAGGTGGAGAGGGGGCTGTACGGGCTGTTGATCGTCGAGGACGCAGCTCCGCCGCCATACAGCCGCGACGTCACCTGGATCCTCGACGACTGGTTGCTCGGAAGAGACCGCCAGATCTCACCGGCGTTCAACACGCCCCACGACCTCTCGCACGACGGGCGGTGGGGGAACAAGATCACCGTCAACGGCCGCACCGATACCCAGCTGCAGGTCGCCACGGGCGAACGAGTCCGGCTCCGGCTGCTGAATGCCTCCAACGGTCGGATCTACGTGCCGGATCTGGCTGGCCTCGACGCGAAGATCATCGCTGTCGATGGTCTGTACACGCGCGAGCCACTTCCGCTCGGACGCTTCGAGCTCGCACCCGGCAATCGTCTGGACCTCGACATTCTCATCAGCGGCGGCGGTCGTTCGCTCGTGGTCTCCGATGTCTTCTCGTCACGGGTCGCAAATCCGCTCGCGCGGATCGAGATCGACGGCGCGCCGCGAGCTGCGGCAACGTTTCCGACCCCAGCACGCACGAAGGTCCCGGCCTGGAACGGCGGCCTGTCGATGCCTGTCACGCACGAGTTTCGCCTCGACGCTCGGCGCGGTGGCCGCCTCGGAATCGAGTGGACGATCGATGGAAAGGCGTTCGCCGGTCACGAACACACGCACGCACACGATCATGCGGGTCTCGTCCTCGAACGGGGGAAGTGGGCTCGGCTGGCGTTCGTGAACGTCAGCGCACGCCTGCATCCCATCCACCTGCACGGGATGTTCTTCAAGGTCCTCGCTCGCGATGGAATCGCGGTCGACGAGGGCTTCTTCCGCGACACCGTGCTGATCCACGGCCGCGAGAGCATCGACATCGGGGTAGTCCCCCTCGACACCGGTGAGTGGATGATGCACTGCCACATCCTCGAGCACGCGGAAGCCGGGATGATGACGATGATCAGCGTCCGCGACGGCCGTTAGAGGGTCACCCGCATCACGCGCGCGACGGACGGGATGTCATCGGCGAGCACGAAGACCAGGTACCAGCCGGGGATCGCGCGACCCGGCTCCGACGGAACGGTTGCCGTGATGCGAGCGCCGGTCTGCTGGAACGTCAGCGACTCGTAGCGAGCATTCCCTGACTCCATGAAGTGAGTCGTCGCATTCGTCCCCATCATGATCACCTCCGTGATCTGCTCGTCGCCAGCGAGGTCGATCGACAACGTGGCGCCCCGGCGTAGCTCGGTCTCGGTGATCGCACCGATCGGCGGACGCGGTCCCTTGGAGAGGTACGGCGGCGAGAACACCTCGGCGACGCTCGACGCTGGCTCGTTTCCGGGCTGGCCTTCGCCGCCGGCGACGAAGATCCGACCATCGGGAAGGACGACCGGCATCGCGTGGTACTCGCGCGCGACTTCGATCGACGTCAGGCGGCGCCACGCGTCTCGACGAGGATCCCAGACGTCGACGAGGTTCGTCTGTCCATACGCGTTGCGCGGCGAAGGATCCGCCGTGTCCTCGACAAATCCACCGATCACGAGGATGCGGCCATCCGGCATCATCACGGTGCTCGCGCGCGACCGAACGGGCTTGCTCTCCGCCCCAAGCGCCCATGCGCCTGTCGCCGGGTCGTAGATCTCGAGGATGTTGCCGATCTGGCCGGGCGTGAACGACTTGTAGCCGATCGCGGCCACGCGACCGTCGGGCAACAGCTGCAGCTCGTGATCCGCGTGGTCGCCGTTGGGCATCCGATTGGCCTGGACGAAGTCCATCGCGGAGCGCCAGGTCAGCGTGGTCATGCTGAACAGCTGCGGCGGTCGATGCGTCATGAGCACGTCGCCACTGCGCAGCACGAGGATCGGGGAGACCTCGTTGCCGAGTGCCACATCACCCACGGGCGTCCACATCATCGTGGCCGGATCCATCACCTCGGAGGTCTTGCTGCGCTGTGGATTGTTCTGGTTGCCTCCCCCGATGACGAGGAGACGACCGTCGGTCAACGTGGTCATCGTCGGATACCAGCGGTAGCCCATCATGTTCGGCTCGACCCGCCAGTCGTCCGCGACCGGGTCGTACGTCTTCACCCGTTGCGTGCCCGGTCCGTACACCGGGACGTTCGCGCCACCGACGTAGATCACGCGCCCGTTCGGCATCACGACAACGGCGTGGCATCCCTGAATGCCCGGCGAAGCGAGCGCCGGCTCGGCGGTCTTCGCGACAGGGTCGAACAGCACCGGATCAACCGTGTCGTGACACATCATCACGCGGCCGTCGGGCAGGAGGACTGCGGAGTTCGTGCCGCCGAACGGCTCGCCCGGATCACCCAGGTTCTCCCAGCTTCCTCGCTCGGTCTCGGCGGGGAGCGTGAGCTCGGTGTTCGTGCACGGTTCGGTCGCTACCACCTGACGCTCGACATAGGCGCGGTCGCGGGACGAGGCGCCGACGGTGTACGTCGTGCCGCCGGTCAGATCGCTGACGGCAAAGCGGCCTTCCGCGTCGGTACGCATGCCGATGTACCGCGTGCTCTCGGCGATCGTCACCCGTGCGTTCGCGAGCGCGTTGCCCGCATCGTCGGAGACAAATCCGGTCAGGCCCGGCCCAGGGCAGGCGAGGGGTGGCGGCGCGTCGTCCCCGCCTCCGCACGCCATCAACGAGGCTGCAACCCCGACGCAGCGGAGCAAGACGAGTCCCTTCCCCATCCCCCATGATCACCGCTCCAGGACGATGCGGTCAACCTCCACTTGCAGTGCGGCCGTGAGCGACCGCACGAGGGGAGTTAACGTTTCCTGCGTCCTTCCGGGCCGGGTATCGTCTCCAGATCGAGCCGATGAACGAGACCCTCTACAGACGACCGTTACCGGCCGACGCGATCGAGTTCTCGTCGCTGGCAGGTCGGCAATTGTTCGCGGAGGCGCTCGAAGCCGGTGGTCTCGACGGTTACTTCAGGCTGGCCGAACAGTTCCACACGCAGGCAGAGCCGCAGTTCTGCGGGCTCGGTTCGCTGGTCGTCGCCCTGAACGCACTTGCGATCGATCCCGGCCGGCTCTGGAAAGGGCCGTGGCGCTGGTTCTCGGAGGAGCTTCTCGACTGTTGTGTGTCCCATGACCAGGTCCGGCGGCGCGGCCTCGACCTCGATGAGGTTGCGTGTCTCGCGAGGTGTAACGGAGCCGCCGTCGACCTGTTTCGAGCAGAGACCAGCGATCTCGCGGCGTGGCGCTCGTCGTTGATCACAGCTGCCCGCGGCGAGGGCGTGTTGATCGCCTCGTATGATCGCGCGGCCCTCGACCAGACGGGGAGCGGGCACTTCTCGCCCGTCGGCGGGTACCACGCGGCGAAAGACCTCGTCCTCGTTCTCGACGTCGCGCGGTTCAAGTACCCACCTCACTGGATCTCTGCCGAGCGCCTCTGGCAGGCGATGCACGCAGTTGATCCGGCGACCGGGCGGTCACGCGGATGGATCGCGCTGCAGCGACGTGCCCTAGGCGCTTCACTGGGGTTCACGCTGAGCTGCGAGGGCGATGACCTGAAGGGGTTCGCGCGTCGGTTGTCCTCGGTGGTCGAGGAGCTCGGTCCTGAAGCGCGGATCGAGGAGCTCGCGACCGCACTAGTTCCGGTCGCGGCACATCTCACCGTTCGCGTGCCGAACAGCACCGCACACGATGAGGCGATCGGCGCAGCACGCACCGCGGTTCGCAACCTCGCTGTGTTCTCCCGAGTCGAACAGGTTGTCGGTGCCGAACGCGCTGAGGCCGTGACGCTCTTGTTGATGGCGATCTCCGATCGCCTCTCACCTGCACGGCGCGACGAGCTCACACCGCGACTGATCGGGTCCGAGCAGGATGACGTGCTCGACGCGGAGCTTGCCAGCTTGCGGGCCCAGCTCGGTGCGCTCTGGACGATCACGTCAGAGACCGGAATGTCTGCATCCGTGCGTGCATAGACGCGTGAGCGACGAGATCGGTTACGTTCGCTTGCCGGCGTGGCTCGAATCATCGTCCTGATCTGCTGCGCATTCATCGCGAGCTCTCAGCCCGCTGCGGCCGACTCGCGGGCGCGTCATGGCCTGGTGTGGAAGCGTGGTCCTGGGACGGAATCCTGCATCGACGAGATCGCGCTCGCTGAGGCCGTCGAGGCTCGGCTCCGTCGCAAGGCGTTCACGGCCGCGGGCGAATCGACGATCCGGATCGAGGCAGAGGTACGGCCGCTCGCACCCGGCTGGCATGTCTCGATCAACGTCCGTGGGGCCGACGGTGCCGCGCTCGGTGAACGCGCGCTCGAAGAACCCGCCGCGGACTGTCGTGCCCTCGATGATGCACTCGTACTCGTGCTCGCGCTGATCATCGACCCCGATGCTGCGATGCGCACGCCCGTGCCACCGGCGGAGCCACCGCCGGCGCCACCGCCGGCACCGCCGCCACCGCCGGTACCTGTACCGACACCCGAGGAACCTTGGCACCGCGCTGCTTCCGCAGCCGTGGTCGGTGCCGGAGGATTGTTGCCGGGGATGGCTGTCGGCGTCGACGTGCGCGTATCGATCGACCCGCCGTCGATTCCGCCGATCGCACTGCGGGCCAACCTTTGGCGCGAGGACGAACAGCGAAATGGTGCGCAGGGTGCGCGGTTTCGACTTCTGACCGGAGGTCTGACGACGTGCCCGTCGGTGTGGCGGCTCGAGCTCTGTGGTGGTGTCGCGCTGGGGCGGCTGGGGGCAGAGGGATTCGGTTTTGATCGCAGTCAGCAGACGGCGGCCTTCGTCGCCTACCTGACGGTCGAACCTCAGCTGCGGGTGTCGCTCCGGGCGGGACTCGCCTTGACCGTCTCGATCGGTACGTGGATTCCGCTGGTTCGACCCCGGTTCTTCTTCGACCAGGATGGACAGGCCGTGGAGGTGTATCAGCCCGGTCCCGCGGCGGTTGTCGGTCACGCCGGGCTCACCCTGCGTTTTTGATCCTAATCCGGCAGGTTTAGTGCCACTAACCCCGCATGCGCGCCGCCATGCACACGACCGGGGACGCTTCCCCGCCGGTCGCGCTCGCGGTGCCGTCGTTCGCCGAGATCTACCGTGACAACGCCGCGTTCATCTGGCGTGCCTTGCGACGGCTCGGCGTGCGCGATGCCGATGTCGAGGATGTCTGCCAGGAGGTCTTCCTCGTCGTGCATCGCAAGCTCGGCGAGTTCGCGCAGCGCTCGTCGCTGCGCACGTGGCTGTACGCGATCGCCCTGCGGTGTGCCTCCGACCACAGGCGCCGCGCCCACGTGAAGCGCGAAGCAACATCGAGCGCGCCGGTCGACGCGCCGATCGAGGCACCGCAACCCACACACGTTGCGGATCGCCAGGCTCGCGCTGTCCTCGACGAGATTCTGGACACGCTGGACGAGCCGAAGCGCGTCGTGTTCGTGCTCTACGAGCTCGAGGAGCTCACCATGGCCGAAGTTGCAGAGGCCGTCGGGTGTCCGTTGCAGACGGCGTACTCGCGTCTCCACGCCGCGCGTGAAGTGTTCGAGGCGGCGGTCAAACGGCGACAGGCAAAGGAGCGAGCGTCATGACCGAGATGAACGACCCGGTCCGGCTCTCCATCGGCGGTTCGAGCGACGTGCAGGACCTCCTGCGCGCGGCTCGCGATGACGGGCCGAGCGCCGTGCAACTGAATCATCTGGCCGCTCGACTCGCACCGGTCGTGATGGCGCCACCCGCGGCATCGAGCGTGCTGCCGTGGATCGTCGCGGGCGTGACCGTCATGGCCGTCGCTATTGGCGGCGTATGGTGGATGCGTGATGACGGATCGAAACCGGTGCCCGTCGTTGCGACGACCGCGCCGGTCGTGGTCCCCAGCGAAGCTCCAGCACCGGCTCCCGTCGCTCCGGTGAAGACTGCGATCGATCCGGAACCGCCGGGGCCCGAACCGGTGCGCGCGCAGAGGAAGAAGCGAGTGGTGGCAGAGCCCACCGCCGTCGAAGAAGCGCCAAAGCCGAAGGAGATGGATCTACTCGGGCCCGCACACGTAGCCCTTCGCGAGGGAGACGCCACTCGCGCACTCGAGCTCGCGACGCGTCACGAACAGCTCTATGCCCGGGGCATGATGACCGAGGAGCGCGAAGCGATCGCGATCGAGGCGCTTCACCGCCTCGGGCGCGACGACGCCCGCACCCGCCTCACGAGCTTTGTGGAGCGATTCCCGCGTTCTGGCTATCGCGCACGTCTCGAACGACTCGTCCCCGAGACGAAACGTTGATTCGGTCATAACGGAGCGCGGGTCCTCCCACTCATGGACGTGATGACGCTCAACCGCCTCGCGATCGCGCTCGTTCTCTGCATGTTCGGGTGCGAGCCCGGGAGACAGGTCGGGGCAAACGGTCCCGACGCAGCGCTCTCGATCAGCATCGATGCAGCTCCCGACGCTTCGGAGACCTGCGCATGCGGACCCGCATCGTGCGGCACGCGCATCTGTGGCCGAAGCGACTGCGGCTTTCCCTGCGGTGAATGCGAACCCGGCGAGTTCTGCTTCGTCGGCACGGAGTGCCAGGCCGGCGTCGGACCGGGCACCGCCTGCGTCGATGCATTCGGCGATCGCGTGTGGGAAGGCGATCGCGGATTTCGCGCATGCCCGACGGATCCGAACACGCAGCAGCGCTGCCAGTGCACGGGCGGTGGACCGACGGCATGGGCGAGCTGCGATCCTGCCTGCATCGAGGTTTGCACGCAGGTCGCGGCGGGACTCACCTGCGGCGCGCCAGGGTGCGGGACCGGCGAGGTGTGTTGCATCCCGACGGCGAGCACGGACACTCGCTCGTGCAGCGCGACCGCGTGCGCGCAGAACAACTACACGCGCGCGTGCGACGGTCCAGAGGACTGCATGCCGGGCGGCACCTGCTGTGGTGGCGACAATCTGTGGACCGCGACGTGCGTGCCGCCGGGCTCGAGCTGCGGTCCGCTCGAGCAGTACTGCCACAGCGGTAGCGACTGCGGCGGCACCAAGCCGTACTGCTGTCCAGGGCCGGTCGAAGATATGCGCAGCTGTAGCGCCACAAACGCGCCGAGCTGCACCTGACGCTGCACCAGGCCGCGCCGATGACTATATCGCGCAGTCACCTGAAGTTGCCCCGGTTCCGTGGACACCCAAAGACTGGAGTGTCCGATGCCGAAGAAGCCCCCACCACCTTCCCCGTACCCGCCTGAGTTCCGGCGCCGCATGGTCGAGCTCGTTCGCTCGGGCCG
>JACCRC010000484.1 GCA_013813765.1 Deltaproteobacteria bacterium
ACGACTCGACGTACGTACCGTCGGTGCCCTTGTCGTTGCAGCGCAGGACGTCGTTGCCCGTGTTACCGCCGCAATACAGCTCGTCGGGCACGCACACGACGCAGCCGTGCTCCGCGCTACATGTCTCGTCGGGCCCGCACAGCACCGGCGGATCGAACGACCCGTCCTCGTGACACTGCGCGAAGCCGAGGGCCGTGCACGAGCTCGTGCAGTTGGGTCCGGTATCGCGGGCACCAGGCCCGCAACCGAGGCCGACGATCGCCCAGAACAGAAGCGCGTAGCGGTGTGCCCTCATCGGGCAAGAACGTCGCGCCACACACGCTGTTGGTCAAGAAGAACTGAGCGGCGGTCACGACTCCTGAGGCAAATGCCTCAGTGCGTTAATGTCGAACGTCGCCTGTACTAGATGCCGTCGTCGTGATCCGCGATCGCCTGCGCGGCGTCCGGATCGCGGTCGGCGAAGGCGCACCACGCGAGCAGCTCGAGCAGATAACCCTCGGCCGCGCGGACTTCGCCGGCAGCGACAGAGAGCGACGCCATCCACGACAGCGTGCGGGCGCGCGGGCGGAGATCCTCACCGGACTCCAGGGTCTGGACAGTGGCTTCGGTGGTCGTCAGCATGTTCGGGGCTACTTCACGGAACGGGCCAAAACGGCCGTTCCCACGCCGGATCTGCGACCCCCTTCGATTGCGGTCACTTGCGAGGTGCTTACTGCGGGCGCCTGCGCTCGCGCGCGCCGTCGCTCACGAGAACGGCGACCGGTAGTGCGGTCCAGACCAGTGCGACGGGCACCGTGCCGCCCGCCACGGTTCGCTCCGACAGAACATCGCGCCACGACCCCTCGGGAAGCTCCAACGTCGTGTCACGCCAGCCTTCTGCGCCCGCCGAGAGGCGCGGGACGACGGTGACGAGATCCTCGCCGCGCGAGAACGCGAACACGCGATGCGCGTGCGGTCCCGCCGCGTGAAGCGCGCGATAGGCGCCATCGAACAGCTCCGGTGCTCGCTTCCGGATCGCGAGAATCCGGCGGATCGTCCATAGCTTCGCCTGCGATAGATCGCCGGCGACGTCCGCCGCAGCGCGATCGCTCAGGCCGCGGAGCTCGTGCTGCCGGAGCGCATGATCGACCGGGTTCCGGTTGTCGGGATCGACGAGCGAAGCCGCACGAAGCTCCGTGCCTTGATACAGATCCGGCACGCCCGGCGCCGTGAGCTTGATCGCTAGCATCGCGAGCGAGTTGCGATCGCCGTGCGGTGCGAATCGGTCGGCGAGCGAATTGATCTCGCCGATGAGGGTGGTGTCGTCGTAGATGCCGCCGAGCCAGCGATCCCGCGCCGCCTCGTAAGCGGCATCCGGCGCACGCCACGACGTGCGGATGCGCGCCTCGCGACATGCCTTCTCGGCGTACTGATTCGCGCGCTCGAGCGACAGTGGCCATGCCCCGACCAGCGTCTGCCACATGAGGTACTCGAAGGTGCGATCGCGCGGAACGTCGCCCCACCCGCCCGCGGCGCGCTCCCCCCATGCAGTGACCGCGGTCTCCCAGACCTGCGGCAGCTCCGAGATCACGGCGATGCGCGCGCGCGCATCCTCGCTGCGCTTCATGTCGTGCGTGGAGCTCGCGAGGAGCGAGCGCAGAGGATTCGCCGCGAGCTGCGCGTGGATCAAGCCCGGCTCGGTACCGAGCTCGCCGATATCGGCACCCACCTCGCACCGCGAGACCAGTGCGACCTGGCGATACGCGAGCGTGTCCTCGTCGCCCTTCGCGACGATGGGCCCGGTCACCTGCTGCGTGACGCGCGCGAGCTCGAGGGCGGCCGGCGCTGCGAGCTCGAACCCCAGTGCGCTCTCGAGAAACGAGACGAGGTCGCCATCGAGCGCCGGCTTCGCCTCGAGCGCGCGAGCGACGGCGGTGGCGATGCGCTCGCGATCCACCGGCTGTGCGTCGCCCTCACCGAGGTACGTGCGATAGACCGGGTAACCGGAGAGCAGCTCCGCGATCACCTCCTGGATCTCGGGCCGCGTGTAGTCGCGGCACACCGGCGAAGTCCCGCACGCGCGGACCGCGAGGTCGGTCAGTCGCTCGAGCTCGCTGTGCAGCGCGTCGGTCATCACCTCGTGCCGGGCGATCCGTCGCGCGGTCTCGGGGTCCGTCGCGTCACCGGTGTACGCGGAGAACATCGCGCGCAGCCGGCCGTCCGCCTCGGGATCGACGATCAGGCGGCCGATCGCATCGGCGTGCTCGTAGCCGGAGGTTCCGTCGATCGGCCAGGCCGCCGGCAGCCGCTCGTCGCCGATCAGGATCTTCTCGACGACGATCCACGCCTCCGGGGCGCGCTCGCGCAGCGTCTTCAAGTACGTGGTCGGCTCGCGCAGACCATCGACGTGATCCACGCGAACGCCATCGATCGTGCCGTCGTCGAGCCAGCCGAAGATCTTCGCGTGGCTCGCCTCGAGTACCTCGCGATCCTCGCAACGCACCCCGACGAGGCTCGTCACGTCGAAGAAGCGCCGGTACGACAGGTGACTGCCCGCGACGGTCCAGAACGCCAGCCGATAGTTCTGCGCCTCGAGCAGTGCGTCGAGCGCGAGTGGATCGGAGTTGATCGCGGCGATCTCTGCATCGATCGCCGCATCGACCCTCGGATCGCGATGCGCGAGCTCCTCGAGACGCGCGAGCAGGACGGCGCGATGCCGGTGGCGGCGAAGACGCGGTTCCGGATCCGTCTCGCGCGACGACGGCAGGCTCGCGAGCGCGTCGCCGACGAACTCGAGCTCCGCATGACCGATGCGGCGCGCTGCCTCGCGGATCACGGGACCCAGCGTCCGCGGCGATGCCGGGAACCGCATGTCGTGAGCGCGGATCTGGATGCGACCGGAGACACGCTCGACACCGAGCACACCCGAGGTCAACGCGCGGCCATAACGCTCGCCGAGCACGGGCAACAGCACGCGGTTGTCACCGGTCTCCGGCCAGTCGACGTCGAACGCGGGCGCGTAGTAGCTCGCGGCCCCATTCTCGAGCACGTCGCGCCACCACGCATTGTCGGTGCCCGCGATCGACATGTGATTCGGCACGATGTCGAGCAGGATCCCGAGGCCGGCCGCACGTGCCGTCTGCGCGAGCGCACGAAACCCGTCCTCGCCGCCGAGCTCGGTGCTGACGCGTTCCGGATCGACCACGTCATAGCCGTGAGTGGATCCCTTCGCCGCCTGCAGCACCGGCGACAGGTAGAGATGGCTGACGCCGAGCTCGACGAGATACGGGACAAGCGCGGCCGCATCGGCGAACGTGAACCCCTCGTGCAGTTGCAGGCGGTACGTCGCGCGCGGCGCAACGAGGGTCACGCAGGGCCCAGCTTGAACAGCCACAGCGAGCGCCCGATCACCTGGAGCTCGCTACCGGCGGCGTGTTTCTCCGGTACGGACCGGCGAGCGAAGCCGCGATCGGTATCGAGCACGCGGTACCACGCGGCACCCCACTTCGACTCCGGGAGCTTCATCGTCACGTCCTCGGGCGCGGCGTGGAACGCCATGAGGAACGTGTCGTCGATGATGTGCTCGCCGCGCTCGTCGGGAATGCTGAGCTGCTGGCCATTGAGGAGAACCTGAAGGCTGCGCGACAGATCGGAGGCCCAGTGCTCGTCGGTCATCACCTCGCCGTTCGTGGTGAACCACGCGATGTCGGGGAGCTGGTTGCCCTTCGTCGCGCGAATCGGGCGGCCCTGGAACCAGCCGCGACGGCGCAGCACCGGGTGCTGGCGGCGAAGGATCGAGAGCTTGCGCGCAAAGGTGAGCAGCTCGTGGTCCGCCTTGGCCCAATCAATCCACGAGACCTCGTTGTCCTGGCAGTAGGCGTTGTTGTTGCCTTGCTGCGTGCGGCCCATCTCGTCGCCGCCGACCAGCATGGGCACGCCCTGCGAGAGAAACAGGGTCGCGAGGAAGTTGCGCTGCTGGCGCTTCCGCAGCCGCAGGATCTCGGGATCGTCGGTGGGCCCCTCGGCGCCGCAGTTCCACGACCGGTTGTGGTTCTCGCCGTCGCGCGAGTCCTCTCCGTTCGCCTCGTTGTGCTTCTCGTTGTACGAGACGAGATCCGCGAGCGTGAACCCGTCGTGCGCCGTGACGAAGTTGATCGACGAGTGCGGGAACCGCCCGGCCTGCTGGTAGAGGTCGCTCGAGCCGGTCAACCGGCTCCCGAGCTCGGGCAGCGAGCCCGGCTCTCCGCGCCAGTAGTCGCGGATCCAGTCGCGGTACTTGCCGTTCCACTCGCTCCACAGCGGCGGGAAGTTGCCGACCTGATAGCCGCCCTCGCCGACGTCCCACGGCTCGGCGATCAGCTTCACGCGAGAGACGACCGGATCCTGCTGGATCAGATCGAAGAACGCGCCGAGGCGATCGACCTCGTGCAGTCCGCGCGCGAGTGCGCTCGCCAGATCGAAGCGGAACCCGTCGACGTGCATCTCCTCGATCCAGTAGCGCAGCGAGTCCATCACGAGCTGGAGCACGTGCGGGTGCCGCATCTGCAGCGTGTTGCCCGTGCCGGTGTAGTCCATGTAGTGCATGGGGCTATCGCCGACGAGCCGGTAGTACGCCTCGTTGTCGAGCCCCTTCATCGAGAGGTGCGGCCCCTCGTGATTACCCTCGGCCGTGTGGTTGTAGACGACGTCGAGGATCACCTCGATGCCGTGCTGGTGAAGCGTCTTGATCATGTGCTTCACCTCCGCCACCGCGCCAGCCGCGGTACGCACGCTCGCGTACTCCGCGTGAGGAGCGAAGTACCCGATCGAGTGATAGCCCCAGTAGTTGCGGAGCCCCTTGTCGAGGAGAAACCCGTCGTGCACGAACGCGTGAATCGGGAGGAGCTCGACCGCGGTGACGCCGAGGTTCTTCAGGTGCGCGATCGCTGCCGGATGAGCGAGGCCCGCATAGGTCCCGCGCATGCGCTCGGGGATCTCGGGATGGCGCTGTGTGAAGCCCTTGACGTGCACCTCGTAGATCAGCGTCTCGTTCCACGGGATCTCGAGGCGGCGATCGTTGCCCCAGTCGAAGTACGGCTGGACCACGACCGACCGGAACGTGTGCGGCGCGCTGTCCTCTTGCGAGGGCGAGCCGTCGTCCTGATGGCCGCGCAGGGCATGGCCCCAGCTCAGACCCGCCGAGATCGCACGCGCGTACGGATCGACCAGCAGCTTGTTCGGGTTGCAGCGCAGACCACGCGACAGATCCCACGGGCCGTGGACGCGGAAGCCGTAGCGCGTCCCCGGCCCGATCTCCGGGAGGTACGCGTGCCAGACGTTACCGGTGCCGCAGTTCAGCTCGATCCGCGTCTCGTCCGGATCGAACAGGCACAGCTCCACTCGCTCGGCGACACCCGAGAACACGGCGAAGTTGGTACCGAACCCGTCGAACTGCGCACCGAGCGGATAGGGTTTCCCCGGCCAGACCTTCGGCCTGGCGACGGTCTTTCCCTGCTTCACGTCCGGAGGGGGGACGTGGGGTTCCCGGCTCACGGGGCGAACGCGCGGAGCGGCATGAGAGCGCGTGCACGGCGCATCGCGAGGACGCTTTCGATCCGCTCGGGGCGGCCCCAGTCACTCCACTCGACGCCGGCGAGCTCCAGCGCCGCAAGCCGCTCCGGTGCGCGCTCGAGGATGTCGCGCGAGAAGCTGACCGGAAGGTAGGCGCGGTAGATGTGCTCGATCGCGTCCGACTCGTCCTCGGAGCCGATCAGCGGCACGAGCGAGTCGAGGATGTCGATCAGCTGCGGCTCGGCGGCGCGGCCGAGCTCCCACAGTGCGTCGACGCTGGCGCAGGTCACCATGGTGTTCCACAGCGCGCCAGCCGCATTGAGCTGGTTCGCGAAGTTGACCGACGGCTTCTCGACGAAGCCCTTCAGGCGGCGCACCTCGGGGACCTCGGTGAGCTGATCGCCGAGGGAGAGATAGCCGAGCTCCGGGTCGGGCTCGGTGGGCTTCGCGCCGAGGATCACGACGGTGTCGCGCAAGCGGGCTGCGACGTTCCTCGCGGCGGCGACCTGCTCGATGTACTTCGCGCTCGGTGCGACATAGTGATCGGTCGGGGTGATCGTGATGATGGCGTTGGGCGTCCAGCGCTTGATCATCGCGATCGCGACATACAGGGCCACGCCGGTATCGCGCGACGATGGCTGGCGGAACACGTGGTCGCACTGACCCGCGAGCTGCGGCATCGCGATCGCCGCGTGATGCGTACCGATGACGGTCAGCGTGCGTGACGGCGGGGTCAGCTTGTTCAGCCGCTCGAGCGTGTGCTGCAGCATCGACCGCGAGCCGAGCAGCCGGCAGTACTGCTTCGGTAGTCTCTGGCCGAACCGCCGTTCGACATACTCCGAGAGCCGCGCGCCCTCTCCTCCCGCCAGCGCCAGCGTCCAGTCGAGATCGGAGGAGTCATCTTCGATCGGGCGAGTGGAGGACAGACGGAGGCCATCGTTCATCGAGTCGCCCTCATGCGACCGCTGTGCCGATGGGTGCGGCCCAGCACTCGCAAAGATCCGTCAATGCCCCAGAACAGTTGCAATGTTGGCTTCTTCCCGGCCAATCGGGAGCGTGTCGTCGGCGCGCGGGCGTGC
>JACCRC010000500.1 GCA_013813765.1 Deltaproteobacteria bacterium
CGAGCTGCGGGTTCGCGTTGTGGATCGCGACCGCGGTGTGCCACGCGATGATCGCCTGCGCACGGGCCGAGGCACGCTTCGCTGCGGCCAGGTCGTCGCGCGCGGCCGCCGCGTTCGCGCGCGTGTGCAGCACCTGCGCGGCGGCGATCAACACGGGGCCCGTGTCGCCCTTGGCCTCCGCGATCCGGTTCGGCAGCGTCGCGTCGTGGGTGTCACCGGCGAGCTCCGTGCCCAGCGCAGCGACGCGCTCGAGCTTCGCCGGATCGGCATCGGAGGGCAGGGCGGTGCCACCGGCGAACCGCACGCGCTGGCAGCGGCTGCGGATCGTGGGGAGCAGCTGCTCCGGTGCGGTGGTGCACATGACAAACAGCGTGCGGGCCGGCGGTTCCTCGAGCGTCTTCAGCAGCGCGTTCGCCGCGGGGGGAGCGAGCGAGGTCGCCTCCTCGACGATGAACACGCGCACCTCGCCCTCGTGCGGCGGCATTCCCATGCGCGCGATCACCTGGTTGCGCACGCTCTCGATCGGAACGATCTGCGCGGCACCCTCGCGGATCAGCGTGACGACATCAGGATGAATGCCCGATGCGATCTTCGCGCACGCATCGCATTCGCCGCAGCCATCGCTAGAACCGAGAGCACGTCGCTGGCAGCACAGTGCCATCGCGAGCGCGATCGCCGTGTCGTAGAGCGGCGCGCCGCGCGGCCCGGACATCAGGTAGGCGTGCGGCACGCGGTCGCGCTCGATCGCCCGCCGAAGCTGAGCGACGACGCGGCCTTGGCCCTGAATGCCAGTCCACACAGACACGGCTGCACGCTACCACGCCGCCCCGATCCTGGCGTCCGCACGCGGGCAGCGTTAGGGTCTCGGCCCATGTCGCAGTTCCCCCGCGCGAAGACCGGCACTGGACCTCAGGGAGCCACCGAGGCCCCCGCGTTCGCTGCCTTTCGCGAGGTACCCCGCACCGGCGTCATCTACGTCACCACCGAGGCCACGAAGCGTGGCTACTCGCCGTCCTCCGACGAGTGGTGCAACCTGGGCCAGGGCATGCCCGAGGCAGACGCCCTGCCGGGCGCGCCGCCGCGCATCACCGACCTGCCGATCCTCGAGGGCGATCAGGAGTACGCACCGGTCGCCGGTCTGTGGGAGTTGCGCGAGGCGATCGCCAGCTACTACAACGACCTGTTTCGCCGCGGCATGGGCAGCAAGTACTCCGCGGAGAATGTCGCGGTCTCTGGCGGTGGTCGCTCGGCGCTCACGCGCGTCGCCGCGTCGCTCGGCAACATCAACCTCGGTCACTTCCTCCCGGACTACACCGCGTACGAGGAGCTGCTGAGTGTGTTCCGTCTGTTCTCGCCGATCCCGATCCTCCTCGAGCCCGAGCGCGGCTATGCGTTCTCGGGAGCCGATCTCCGCCGCGAGGTGCTCGGCCGCGGTCTCGCCGCGATCCTCGCGTCGAATCCGGCGAACCCGACCGGCAAGGTGATCGGCGGCAGCGATCTCTCCGAGTGGGTCGCGGTCGGCCGCGAGCTCGACTGCTCGCTGATCTTCGACGAGTTCTACTCGCACTACATCTGGCGTCCCGATCTGATCGCGCAGGGCGGTGCCGCTTCGGGATCCGGACCGATCGAAACCGCCGCGCGCTACGTGCAGGATGTCGATCGCGATCCCGTCGTGATCCTGGACGGCCTCACGAAGAACTGGCGCTATCCAGGCTGGCGCGTCACGTGGACCGTCGCGCCGAAGAAGATCATCGAGGGCGTCGTGTCCGCGGGATCGTTCCTCGACGGCGGCGGCTCGCGCCCCCTGCAGCGCAAGGCGATCGAGCTCCTGTCACCCACCGCGGCGACTGCAGAGACCAAGGCGATCCATGCCGTGTTCGGCAAGAAGCGCGCGAAGCTCTTGAACGGCCTGCGCGACCTCGGCTTCACGATCGATCTGCCACCCGAAGGGACGTTCTACGTCTGGGCGTCGGCCGCGCACCTGCCGCCGTCGATCTCCGACGGAATGTCGTTCTTCCGCGCGGCGCTCGAGCGGAAGGTGATCGCCGTGCCCGGCGAGTTCTTCGACGTCGATCCGGGCAAGCGCCGCGGCAGTCGTGCCTCGCGGTTCCGCCGTCATCTGCGGTTCTCGTTCGGTCCCGCGCTGCCCCGGCTCGAGCTCGCGATCGAGCGGTTCCGCGAGCTGATCGCCGCCGCTGGTTGACCAGCGAGAGATGTGAATCCGCGGTGAATACGCTATGGTGCACGCATGGCGAGAACGTTCGTGACCGTGGAGCTCGTCGGTGCCAAGGACAAGACGCACCAGCGATTCTGGACGGCCATGCGCAAGCGCGGTTTTGCACGCACGATGCGCGGGCAGCCCAGCCGGCGCACCCTGCGGCTCCCCGATGGCGTCTACTGGATCAGCAAGCTGACGCCGCGCGAGGCGCTCGAGCTCACGCGCGAGGCGGTGCGGACCACCAAGGTCGAGGCTCGGATCTTCTGCTTGCCGGTCAAGGGCGACGTTCGGTTCGGAAACTTGAAGTTCGACGACGTCGCCGAACCCGTCGCGTAGCGACTCGCGCTCCCGCCGTTCGCGCGTAGACTCCGACTGTGGGCAAGCCCGAGCCGGCACCCGATCCTGCAGCGCCGCCACCGTCGCGGCTGAAGAGGATCCTGAAGCGCCTGTGGTGGTTCCACTCGTTCTTCGCGCTGTTCTTCGGGGTCGGCGTGATGCTGTTCGCGCGCGCGGGTCTCGCGCACGCGGACAAGGTCATGATGGCCCTGTTCATCTCGTGGACGCTGCTGTTCATCGCGCTGCGCTTCATCGTCGGCCCGACGAACCGCAAGGAGCAGGAGACGTTCGCTCGCAAGGGTATGCGCGTCGCGACGAACTACATCATCAAGCAGTTCTACCAGCAGATGTTCTTCTTCCTGACACCGCTCTACGCGTCGAGCGCGACCTGGGCGCTGTCGTCGTGGAACTGGTGGCTCGCGCCGGTCCTCCTGATCTGCGCGGTCGTCTCGACGATGGACCTCGTGTTCGACCACTTCATCATGGAGCGCCGATGGCTCGCCTCCGGGATGTACGGCATCGCGATGTTCTCTCTGCTCAACGTGCTGTTGCCGCTGGTCGCCGGCGTCGATCATCAGACGGGGCTCGTCGTCGCCGCCGCTGCAACGCCGATGTCGGTCGCGCTGCTCACGTTCTCGATCAAGCAGGTGCTCTCGCCACAGGGCGCGATCCTCACCGTCGGCTCCACGATCGGACTGCTCGCGCTCGTCTGGTACGGGCGCGCGTTCATCCCGCCCGCGCCGCTCGCGATGCCCGAGATCGCGGTGGGTCACGGCACGATGGGATCGTACGAGTGCATGCCGGGCAGCAAGCACGAGATGCGCTCGAACCAGCTCGATGGCCTGCGCTGCGGCTCGCTCCTCCGCGAGCCCGGCGGCCTCAAGGAGAACGTGCTGCACGTGTGGACGCACCGCGGTAACGAGCTCTCCCGCATCACGCCGACGCAGATCCGCTGCGATGGTGATGGCGTCGTGTTCCGGAGCGAGCTGCCGCTGAGCGTCATCCCGAAGGACCCGACCGGAAAGTGGGCGTGCACGACGTACACGCTCGGAGGGCAGCTCGTCGGGATCCGAAAGTTCGAGGTGCTCACGAGCACCGGCGAGTCCGTCTCCGAACAGCCGGAGAAGCCGGGCTCGGGCTCGGGCTCGGGCGGGTCCGGATCCGCGGGATCGGGTTCGTCGGGACGCGGCTCCGGCGGAAGCGGTTCGTCAGCGACTGGTTCCGCCGGCAGCGGCTCCGCCGGGCGCTAGAGCTTGCAGGTGCCGGCCTGGCAGCGCAGCGGCTGGCAGCAGTCGCCGTCGCTGCTGCAAGCGCCGCACATGCCGCTGTTGCATGCCTGGTTGTTGCAGTCCTGACAGCTCTCGCACGTCGTCGGCTGCGGACACTCGTTCCCGTTGGCGACGGCGCCGTTGTCGTAGTGGATCACCGTCGGACCGGAGGCCTCGTAGTAGTTGGCGAACAGCGCGCCGTACATCTCGAGCGGGTTCGAGATCCGGATCTCGCCGAAGCCCGCATAGAACAGGCCGTTGAGGAACGAGCTGCCGCCGGCGAGCTTCAAGGAGTTCGTGAGGCCGCCGCCGGAGCCCGAGCAGCTGCCGGAGTTGCACACACCCGAGCAGCAGTCCGCGTTCGCCGAGCAGGTACCGCTGCCCTTGCAGCTCGGGCTGCCGATGTACACGCGAGAGACTCGCGGATAGGCCGGCGTTCCGATTCTGATCGCCTGCGACGACGCCATGACGCCGCCGATGAAGACGTCGAGCGTGGCGCCGGGATCGAGCGAGACATTGAACGGCTTCGTGATGTCGACCGAACCGCTGATGAACAGACCCGTGCGGCCATGCGCGATGATCGTGATGGCATGCGAGCCGCCGATCGATGTCAGGTGGTAGTAGCCGCACGGCAGATCGAGGCGGATCGCACCGGAGGGGTTCGCGAGCGCGTTCTTGTCGAGGCCGATCGCTGCGTTGTCATTATTCGCGGGGTTCTCGAAGTGCGCGACGATCTGGCGAACCGGCACCACGTCGAGCGCGGTACCGCACGGCGCCGGCACGTTGACCGGGGCCTGCGTACAGCTGGCGAACGCGAGCGCACCGGGGATGTTCGAGCAGTTCGGCGTGGTGAGCACTCCGGCGATCGTTCCGCCCCCGCCGCCGCTCGCCGTGATCGGACCGTTGACGAACGCGTCCTCTTCAACCGACAGCAGCTTCGAGATTCCGAGCGGTCCCTGGTCGTAGAGGCGCTGGCGGACCGTGATGTCGCCCTTCATCGACAGACCGGCGGCGCCACCGACACGGAGGTCGCCACCGATCTGCAGCTTTGCGGTGTCGCTGATCGTGCCGTTGACGCCGATGCTGCCGCCCTTCATGCCGGGCACGTACGGACCGAGCGTGCTGTCGAAGGCGTCGGTGGTGATCGGCTGGCTGAGCGGACCGATGTCAGTGCGCGAGCACAGCGCATAGGTGAACGCGGTCGCGCCGATCTGGCCGGCACACGTGTTAGTGCCGCCGGTCGGCAGCACGAGCGGCGGCCCGCCGCCGACGCACTTCGCGGGCGGTTGGCCCACCGGCACGACCGGAACACACGCCCCGTTGCTGCAGCCGGTGTTACCCGTGCATGCCGCATTGGTGCAGCTGCCGCAGTGCGCGCTGTCGTTCTTGAGATCCACGCACTGATTGCCGCACTTCGTGAGCGGCGCAGGGCAGGTGGTCGCGCAGCCGTTCGAGACGCATGCCTGCCCAGCGGCGCAGACGTTCCCGCAGCCACCGCAGTTGTTCGGATCCGTCACCGTCGAGATACACGCGCCGTTGCAGAGCGATGTCCCGTACGGACATCCGCACACGCCGCTGTTGCAGGTTTGGCCGGCGGCACATGTGTTCCCGCAATCACCGCAGTTCAGCGGATCGCTCTGGTAGTCCTTGCACATGCCGCCGCAGGCCGAGAGGCCGGGGCCACAGCACACGCCGGACTTGCACGTCGTATTGCCGGTGCACGCGTTATTGCAAGCGCCGCAGTTCGCGTCGTTCTGCGTGGTGTCGACACAGGTGCCGTTGCACGTCGACGGCGCGGTGGCCGGGCACCCGCAGGTGCCGTTGGTGCACACGCCGCCGCCGCTGCACGCGATACCGCACATGCCGCAGTTCTGGGTGTCGGTGAGCCTGTCGGTGCAGAGGCCGTTGCAGTTATCGGGCGTCGGGGTCGTGCAGTCGAGAACGCACTGACCGCCGCTGCACACGGTACCGGCCCCGCAGACCATTCCGCACATGCCGCAGTTGTTCGGGTCCGTCTGATCGTTCGTGCACGCACCGCTGCACAGATCAGGCGTCGCGCCGGTGCACTGGCACGAGCCGCCGAGGCACTGCGTACCGCCGGTGCACGTGATCGGACACATGCCGCAGTGCTGCTCGTCGGTCTGAAGATCGACGCACGTCGTGCCGCCGCAGAAATTCGGCGTCGGTGCCTGACAGTCGGGGATGCAGGTACCCGCGGAGCAGACCTCGCCGTTACCGCACTGCATGCCGCACTGCCCGCAGTTGTTCTCGTCGCTCTGCTTGTCGGTGCAGGAGTTGTTACAGAGGTCCGGCGTCGTGCTGCCGCAGATCGGCTGACAGCCGCCGGCCACGCACATGGTCATCGACGGGCACGGCATGTTGCACTGGCCGCAGTTCAGCGGATCGATCGCGAGGTCGGTGCAGCCGCCGGGCGTGCAGAACATCGGGGTCACACCGGAGGTGCAGCTCGGTGCGTCGATCGGCGCGTCGGGCGCGGCATCGACCGCGGCATCCACCGCAGCATCGACCATCGCATCGGGCATGGCATCGATCGCGGCATCGACCATCGCGTCGGGCATTGCATCGATCATCGCGTCGGGCATCGCATCGATCATCGAGTCCGGGGACGCATCGATGGCCGGGGCGTCGATTACCCCGTCGCTACCCGATGCGTCGGCAGGAACCGCTGCGTCGTCGTCGGTCGAAGTGGTCTTCCCACCGCATGCTGCGACGAGAAAGACGACGCAGAACGTCCATGTGCGAAATCCCATTCGACCACTGTAGTGCGAATCGGGGCTGAATTGGTCGCAGAGTATTTTTAGATTCGTACGGCGAGGAAACCGGCAGGTGCGAACGATCCCTTGACCGACAGGTCGTCGAAGCCGAGAGAGAGGCCCAGGTCGAGGTACTTCCGGGGCGTGTAGTTGAATCCGGCACGGATGAACGACGTGGCCTTGGCCCCGTCGAAGTCGTCGAGTGCCACCCCGAACTTGCCGATGATCACGAGCTTCGGCCGGTACTGGTACTCGCCAAACGCGCTGACCCGGAGCTCGCCCTTCGACAGGGTGGTGTTGCTCATGTAGCCGACGGCGTTCGAGGCGTTCTGCGCCTCCTGGTAGAAGGTCGGCGCGAACTTCACGACCTTGAACGTCAGTAGATCCTCCATCCCACCAAGTGCGAGCTTGTCGGTAAGGATGAACTTGAGCGGCGCTCCGAGCTGCAGACCGACGGCGACGGGGTCGATGTAGACGGGCACGCCGAGACGCACCGCGAGCCAGTCCTGCAGGAGCACGGTGACGTCGAGACCGACGGCCTTGCCGGGGTGAAAGCCGATCTTGTCGGACACCATCGGGGGCGTCTTCGGGTCGTCGTAGATGCCGCCGAGCAGGTACGTGAGACCGAGCTGCACCTGGCGCGTGATGCCGTAGCGCGCGCGGAGTGCATCCGAACCCATGTACGGCGAGATCTGCGCGTGCGGTGCGATCGAGACCTCGGACATATTCTGAGGCAGCGTGATCGGGCGCTGCGACTGCTCGATCGGATACCCGGACTTCTTCATCACCGGCGCGACCGTCACGACGACGGCATTGCTGCCATCGCCCGTGGCGCGCGGAGCATCGGGGTTCTCGTTCACGCCGTCCATGTCGGCCGGCGGCGGATCCTCGGCCATCTGCACGGCGCTGCCGGCATCCGATCCGGATCCGGCCGCAGGAGTCGGCGCTGGAGCAGGCGCGGGCGCCGTGTCCTTCGCCGGCGCAACGGGCTGCTTCCCATTCTTCGGCTGCGCGACAACAACCGTCGCCGATGCAACCAGGCAAACGCTCAGCACGGACACCAGGCGACGAACGCTCATGCCGCGGACATTACACGATCTAGGAGATCGCTAGCAGTGGCCGATCCAGCGAGGACGGGTCGGATTTGGGGGGCTGACGGCCTTTGCCTCCGCCTCCCGCTCGCGGGCCCGCAGCGTCAGTGCCGCAGCCGCCGCCCCGACCATGCCGACGAACGCGCGCCGTGTCGGCGGGCGCCACGTGGTGCCTTCCGGCTTCTCGCGCTTCATTGCGGACCACACTCCGGCGCATCGAAGCCGGCGGAGAGCTCGGCGAGGCCGAGGTTCTTGTTGCACGAATCCTCTGCCCCCTCGCCTTCGGACCGCATCGAGGAGCCGTCCTTGTCGCTGTTGACGCCGAAATCGTCGAGCATGTCCTTCGGGATGTCCTTCGCGTCCTTTTCGCTCGCAGCGGGGGGAGCGAGTACCGCCGCATCGAGCAGCTGCTGGTTGAACCAGCGGAGGAAGAACACCGGGTTGTAGTGATAGACCTCGCCGTTGGGCGCGAGCTTCGCGTGCTTCGCGACCGCCGGGTCCCACCACAGGCCGGGCGTGATCTGCTCCGCGATCATCTGGTCGATCTCGGCCGGCTTCATATCCTTGAAGTCCTTCGGCACGCGCAGCGCATCGGCCCAGCTCGGCTCGGGCGTCCACTCGGAGACGTGGAACGTCACGATCGATCGCATCTGTGATCCCGCGCCGCCGCTGTAGAAGTTCGAGATCTCCTGACGCGACAGCTTTCCGTCGTGGTTCTGATCGATCAGGTCGTTGATCTTCGGGGCATCGCAGAACCGGCCGCCGGCCGTGCCGTCGACAACATCGAACGGCGAGCCCGGCACACCGACGAACAGCTCGCTGTTCGCGAAGAACTCGATGTGGATCTGCGCCTTCGAGTACTCGCCGGGACCGACCTTGCCGACGTGACCGATCAGTGCACCGGCCTCGATCGGATCATCGAGGAGGACGACCGTGCCGCCCTTCGCGTTCTGCTTCTTCCAGCTACCGTCCGGCTTCGTCATCCACTCCGGCTGCTGTTTCGAGTCCTTCAGCTCGTTCGCGATGTGCATGTACAGCGAGTAGAACTGCACCTTCGACGTGCCGAGCGTCATGTCGTGGCGCAGCAGCACGAAGTTCATCGAGCCGACCGGCGACTCCGCGCCCATGCGCGCGACGACGATGCGCCCCGGGAACGGTGCGAATACTGGCGCGCCATCCTTCGCGGTGATGTGAGCGCCGCCGTGCCACAGCCGCGTCTCGCCCCACGGCCCGACGGGGAAGAAGCCGCCGTCGGCCTTGACCTCGTTCGACTTGAACAGCTCGTCGGTGTCGGCCTTGAGGTCATCCGCGATCGCCGGGATCAGCGGACGATCCTCGCCCTTCTTCGGCTCCCCGCGAGGGAACAGCGGGAAGCAGAGCTGGCCGCGCAGACCGCTGCAGAACTTCTTGAAGTCGAACGGGCCCGGATCCCACTTCTGGCCGGTCAGGTGGTAGTGCGCGATGTAGCCCGCGAACCCGAAGCTTCCGCCGCTGCCCTGCGCCGGCAGCGTGCCCCAGTGCGCCACGCCCGGAGACGACTGTGGGTACTCGGCCGGGAGGTTTGGCAGGAAGCGCAGCAGCGCGCGGCCGAGCTGCTGGAACGACGTGTACTGCGCCGGGGTGTAGTCGAACGCGAGGAACGTGTGCCCGTTGATCTTGCAAGGCACGACGTTGCGGTTCGGCCCGTGCTTCCCCTTCGAGTAGTAGTTCGGATCGAGCTTCACGTCGCCGCGGTTGCACAGCTCGACACCGATCGATGCGGAGTTCCACTCGGCAGCGTGATATGCGGCGAGCGCGAGATCGATCGTCTGGAAGATCGTGCCGTCGTTGTCGATCAGGAAGTGACACGACAACCCGCGCTCGTTCTGCATGACGGAGAACGCCATGTCGCTCGACGCGCAGCCATCGTGGTGCACGACGAACTGCCGGATCACCGACTTCACCGCCTCGAGCGGCGGGTTGTTGCCGTAGCGGCGCAGCGCCGGGCGCGTCATGTAGCGCTGGACGTACGCACTGGGGATCTTGCCGTACGGCACGTGGCCCGGCTTGCCGGCCATCGGAATGCACGGCGGCCGCGGATCGGTGTCGGTGGGCTGGCAGTAGACCGAGGTCGCGTCCCACCGCGGGCCCTCCCGCCAGTTCACGACGGGCGCGTCGATCTTGAACGTCTCATTCGCGATGATCAGGTTTCCGCTCGTTTTCCACTTGCCCATCGAGAGTCCCCTATTGTGCCAGGAACCGAAGCTCCGTCGACCCGATCCGGAGGCTGGCCCCGCTGTCGAGCACGGCCTCGCCCTGGACCCGAACGCCGTTGACGAAGGTGCCGTTGGTGGAGCCCAGGTCGTACACCCGGCAATTGCCGAAGTGATCGAGCGTGAACTGGGCGTGATGGTTGGAGGTGTAGCCGTCGTCGATCTGCAGGTCGGACCCCTGCGCCTTGCCGATCGCAAAGCCGTGCTTGAGCGGGATGCGCTCGCCGGTGCGAGGACCACTGAGGAGCAGGAGGCACGGTCCGGCCGCGACGACCGGGGCAGCAACGACCGGCGGCGGTGCTCCGGGAACCACACCGGGAGGCATCGCACCCGGCTTCATCGGCAACGTCATGCCGGGTGGCAGCGGAATCTTGGGCGACCGCTTCGAGAGCACGAAGCCAATCCCGACGAGCAGCAGCAATCCGCCGAGTCCGATGCCGCCGATCAGCAGGATCCAGCCGACGATGCCGCGGCCCTGGGGCGGCAACGCGATCGCGCACACCGTGCCCGAGCAGTACCCCTCGCACGGCTCGCCGTTGCAGACCGGTTCCGGAATCTTCATCTCGTTCGAGGTCGTCTCGATGCGACCGACCGTCGTGACCTTCAGCATCTTGCGGGCCGGATCGTCGTCGGCGGAGAGGTAGTACGTCAGCACGTACTGCTTCAGGATCTCGTCTCGGAGCTGGTCGAACGCCGGCGCCCACGAGTCCGCCTTGCCGCGCTGCAGCCAGCGGAACGTGCCGAACGAGCGCTTCGAAAGCTCACCCAGATTGAGCAGCGGGCGCCGCGCATCGTGCGGGGAGTATGCGAACGAGTGGATGCGCACGCCTTCCTTGTTCGCGCGGGTGCCGAGCCGCGTGACGCGGTCGCGATCCTCCCCGCGTTCGCGGCCGTCGCTGATCACGACGATGACCTTGCGCAGCGGCTGGCCTTCCGGCTCGGTCTTCGCGCGCTTGAGCAGTGACAGGCCACGCTCGATCGTCTCGAGCAGCGCCATGTCGCCGGTGGTGCCGTCGTTGACGAGCCCGGTGGCCTTGGAGCGCGCGCTCTTCATCGAGCCCAGCTTGCCGGCGCCGATCGCCTCGCCGTACGGGAGGATCGCGACCTGGGTCGTGGTCTCGTCGAGCTTCGCGAGCAGGCTCCCGTCGAGGGTCTCGGCGATCACCGGTAGCACCTCGGTGTAATCGACGCTGCTCTGCACCACGACGACCAGCGCGATCGCGTCCTTGGTGCCCGCGAACGTGCCGAGTGCGTACGGCGCCTTGAGCTCGCGGCCGCCGATGAGCGTCCTGATCGTCTTCGGATCGGTGAGATCGATCAGCTGACCCTGCAGGGTGAGCGCCGACATCGTGATCTCGAGCCGGGTGCCGGTGATCGAGGCCGGCTCGTGATGCACGCGATCGACGACCACGCGGTAGCTGGGCTTTGCGGCGGGCGCATCGTCGGCACGTGCCGCGCGCAACGCGAGCAGCACCCCGAGCATCGCCACCGCGGCACGCTTCATCAGGCGCTCGAATCTACCTCGCTTACGGCGGCAGGCGGAACCGATAGAGCACCGGTACGAACGTCAGCAGATCCATCTCGGCCGTCTTCGTACCGTTGGTCCAGTTGTTGATGACCAGCGGCAGGCCTTGATCGTCGATGCGGTCGGAGAGGATGCCGATGTGATCCGGGCCCGAGCGCGACGGGAACGTGTCCATGAAGATCACGTCGCCGGGGCGCAGCGGATCGGTGGGATCATCGAGCTTCGCGCTGTGCTGCTCCCAGTGGCGCTTGAAGTAGGGCAGGAGCGTGGCGACGCGCCGTTGATCGATGTTCGGATTCCCGGCGCCCTTGATCATCGGATACGCCTTCGGCGCGCGGCGGATGTCCTCGTGCAGCGCCTTCTGCAGATCGATGCCGGCGTTGCGGACGGCGCGGATGATCACGTCGGTGCACACGCCTATCTCGCGCGGCACGTCACCGCCGGGGTACTTCATCGTGACGTAGCCCTCGGTGTAGTCGTCGGCGTTGAGCACGGTCTTCTTCGCGCCGATCAGCACGTCGAGCGGATCGGGGATTCCATCCCTGTCAGCGTCCTTCGCTGCGACCGCCGCCGACACCCGCGGCGTCGCGAGCAGCGCGGCGAGCTCGGCGCGATCGCCGGGCCGCAGCATCAGCGTGTGTGTGCCGAGCACGAGCTTCGCGGTGGCGGCCTCGCCGCCGAGCGGATAGCTCTTGCGCGGGAACCCATCGATCGCGAGCACCAGCACGCCGTGCTTTCTGTTGATCGTGGCGGTCACCCGGTCGGCGCTGACCTTCGGCAGTGCGAGCTGGACCTGGGGGTCGAGATCGCTCCAGATGCCCTTGTCGGAGACGCCCAGACAGGTCTCCGGGGCGGCCTCGGGGTCCTTCGAGACCGCCGCGGGGCCGCTGCCCTGTGGCGGGCCGGCTGCGGTGGCCGCGTCGGCGAGGCTCTCCTGCCCGCAACCCAGCGAAAGCAATGGGGCGATCGCCAAGCAAAGAAACTGGGAACCGACGCGCACGCCTGTTGTCATACCGCCCTGTAGTGGCCTGTCCGGGCCCGATCGAGCTGTCACTGCACGTAAGAGACACCCGGATGCGGCTCGAGATTGCACGGTTTTCGGTTTGGGCCTAATGATCGCTGTACCCCGGAGGTTGCCATGAGCTTTGTCGATTTCTCATCCTGGCCGCGCGAGCAGGAGCAGTCCTTCGTGGTCTTCGAGCAGCATCAGGCCGAGTCCAAGCGCAAGGCCTACATGATCGGGGGCATCTGCGGTCTGGTCGTCCTCGTGTTCGGGGTCTTCATCTACGCGGGCGTCGAGCCCGAGCGGAAGGACCTGACGAAGGACATGAACATGTCCAACCTGTCGAAGAAGGGGAAGACCGAAGCCCCTACGCCCGACAAGAAGTAGGCTTGTCAGCGGTCGCATGACCGCTCGTTTGCTCATCTCGTTCTCGCTGGTCGCGCTTGCCTCGTGTGGCGCGCGGCCGCGTCCGACGCCGCCGGCTCCGCCGGAGGATCGCGTCGCGATCATCGCCGCCGAGCGCGGTCCACATGGCGCGAGGCTCGTCGCGATCGACGAGCACGGTGATCGCCGGCACGTGTTGCTTGCCGAGGCACGCGGTACCGCGCGCGATACGAACCCATCGGTGTCGCCCGATGGCCGGTGGGTCGTGTTCGCATCGAGCCGCGATCGCCCGCTCGATAAAACGAGCCTGTGGATCGCGCCGCTCGGCGTCGAGCGCGCGCCCGTGCGGCTGACCACGGGCGACGCGATCGACAGTCACCCGACGTGGACGCGCGACGGCACCGCGATCGTGTTCGCATCGACCCGCGATGGCGGAGACTTCGATCTCCATCGCCTGCCGATCGCGGCGGGGCGCGCGAACGGCGAGCTCGTTGCGCTCACGTCCGGACCGACACACGAGGTCACGCCCACGC
>JACCRC010000521.1 GCA_013813765.1 Deltaproteobacteria bacterium
CGGCGGGGCGCACCGGCGGCCCGGGTCACGGCGGCGTGTCGTTGCTCGTGATCGAGGCCGGCACGCCCGGCTTCACCGTCTCGAAGAAGCTGCGCAAGACCGGCTGGTGGGCAAGCGACACCGCCGAGCTCCACTTCGACGGTTGCCGCGTTCCGGTCGCGAACCGGATCGGACCCGAGAACGGCGCGTTCCCGATGATCATGATGAACTTCGCGAGCGAGCGGCTGATGCTCGCCGGGCAGTGCGTCGCGATCGCCGAGCTCGCCTATCGCGAGAGCGTTGCCTACGCGCGCGAGCGCAAGGCGTTCGGCAAGTCGCTCACCGGCTTCCAGGTCACACGCCACAAGCTCGCGGACATGGCCACGCGCCTCGCGGCGGCGCGAGCGTTGACCGGCGAGTGCGTGCAGCGCGTGCTCCGTCCCGGCGGCGACATGCAGGCCGCTGGTCTTGCCGCGATGGCGAAGAACACCGCGACCGACATGTGCAGCTTCGTCTGCGACCAGGCCGTGCAGATCCACGGCGGCTACGGCTACATGCGCGAGACCCTCGTGGAGCGCCTGTTCCGCGATGCCCGGCTGTACCCCATCGGCGGCGGCACTCGTGAGATCATGAACGAGGTGATCGCGAAGACCGAAGGGTACTGAATGCGAACAGCCGCCGCAGCGCTCGTGTTGTGCGCGCTCGTGCGAGCGAGCGCGGCTGGTCAAGCCAACGGAAGCAGCGAGACGCTCGTCGGTTGGTCCGACGACGGAAAGCGCTATGCGGTCAGCGGGTTCACCACCGAGGGCGCCGACGGGCCCGAGTTCTTCTTCGAGATCCGCGAGGGCAACAAGGCGCTCGGCCGCTGGAAGGAAGGCGAGGCTGGGATGCCCTCGCCAAATCGGATCGACGTCACTGCGTGGCCACCGGCGAAGAAGTTCGCGCTGCAGAAGATCGACCCGGCCGCACGCAAGAAGTTCGCGGCGGAGCTCGTGGCGGAGTCGACGACGAAGGAGCTCGAGCGAAATCGCTGCAGACCCGGGGGATGGTCGCTGAAGAAGAGGGGATCGACGAAGGCGATCTTCCAGGACCGTGCCGACAAGTCGCGCTGCTTCAGCGTGCTCGCCGGCTACGTCAACAAGGCCGGTACGCACGCGCTGATCAAGGTGCGCAAGGCATGGCGCGACGCTACGCCACAGAAGGTCACGACGCAGCACGACGTGTTCGTGCTCGTCGCACTCTAGTGACGGAAGACGCCCCAGCTCGTCGCGCCCTCGAACGGCTTCGAGTACGCCGCCGATAGCGCGATCGCGATCACCGTGCGCGTGTCGCGCGGATCGATGATCCCGTCGTCCCACATTCGCGCGGTCGCGAAGTACGGATCGCTCTCCTTGTCGATCATCGACTCCGTCATCGCCTTCATGACGGTCAGCTTCTGTTCGTCGACGGTCTCGCCGCGCTTGGCCGCGGCGTCGCGCTGGATGATGTCGAGCACGCCGGCGAGCTGCTTGCCGCCCATGACCGCGATGCGGTGATTCGGCCACGTGAACAGGAAGCGCGGTGCGTACGCACGGCCGCTCATCGCGTAGTTGCCGGCGCCGTAGCTCGCGCCCGTCATGATCGTGATCGCGGGAACCTTCGAGTTCGACACCGCGTTGATCAGCTTCGCGCCGTGCTTGATGATTCCTTCCTGCTCGACCTTCTTGCCGACCATGAAGCCGGTGATGTTCTGCAGGAACAGGAGCGGCACGTCGGCCTGGTTGCACAGCTCGATGAACTGGGCGCCCTTCTGCGAGCTCTCGGACAGCAGCACGCCGTTGTTCGCGAGGATGCCGACCGGAAAGCCATGCAGGTGCGCCCAGCCGCAGATCAGCGTGGATCCGTACAGCGGCTTGAACTCGGAGAACCGCGAGCCGTCGACGATCCGAGCGATCACCTCGCGCTGGTCGAACGGCACCTTGATGTCGGGTGACGCGATGCCGAGCAGCTCCTCGGCGGAGTACCGCGGCTCCTCGATCGGCCGCGGCAGCGGATGCGCGCCTTTGCGCCAGTTGAGGTGCGAGACGATCTCGCGGCCCAGCCTGATCGCATCGCGCTCGTCGCGCGCGAGGTAGTCCGAGACGCCGGAGATCTTCGAGTGCATCTCGGCGCCGCCGAGCTCCTCGTGATTGGTGTCCTCGCCGATCGCCATCTTCACGAGCGGCGGCCCGGCCAGGTACACCTGCGCCTGCTTCTCCACCATCACGACGTAGTCGCTCATCCCGGGGATGTATGCGCCGCCCGCCGTCGAGCTGCCGAACACGAGGCAGATCGTGGGGATCTTCGCTTCCGACCGCCGCGTCAGATCGCGGAACCCGCGGCCGCCTGGCACGAAGATCTTCGACTGGTTCGGCAGGTCCGCGCCCGCGCTCTCGATCATGGAGATCGACGGCAGCCGGTTGTGCTCCGCGATGTCGCTCAGCCGCCCGGACTTCCACGCGCTCATCTCGCTGATCGCGCCGCCTTTCACCGTCGACTCGCTGGCGGTGATCAGGCACTCGACGCCCGACACCCTGCCGATGCCACCGATCATCCCCGCACCCGGGGTGTGGCCCGGGACGTCCTTGCCCGCGAGAGGGCACAGCTCGAGGAAGTACGAGTCGCGATCGAGGATCAGCTCGACGCGCTCGCGCGGTAGCAGCTTGCCCGCGGCCTTGTGCCGGCTCGTGTACTTCTCGCCTCCGCCGACGGTGGCCTCCGCAAGCGAGGCTTGCAGCTTCGCGACCGCCGCTCGGTTCGCGGCCTCGTTCGCGCGGAACTCCTCGCTCCGCTTGTCCACCTTCGTCGCGATCACCGGATACGACTGCTCGGCTCCTGACACGGCGCGAATGTACTAGATTGCCCGCGATGGCGAACCACATCGAGGAAGCGAAGTCGGGGCGCGCGAGCTGCCGGACCTGCAAGAAGACGATCGGCAAGGGCGAGCTGCGGCTCGGCATCGAGGCCGCGAACGCGTTCGGTGACACCCCGAGCATGCAGTGGCACCACCTCGCGTGCGCCGCGCAAAAGCTGCCCGCGGAGCTGAAGGAAGCCATGACCGCCTACGCTGGGGACATCGCGAACCGCACCGAGCTCGAGCAGGCCATGACCGACGCGATCTCGAAGGGCCACGCGAAGCCCGGTGGCATGCCCTACGCTGATCGCGCGCCGACCGGCCGCGCGCGCTGCATGCAGTGCAGCACGGCGATCGACAAGGACTCGCTTCGCGTCGCTGTCGAGCGCGAGATCGAGGTCGGTTCCGCCGTGCAGACCGGCGCCGGTTACCTGCACCCGGCGTGCGTCACCGCGTACCTCGAGGCCAAGGAGAAGGACAAGGACGAGACCCTCGTCGGCATCACGAACAACTCGCGCCTCCCCGAGGCCGACCTTGCGAAGGTGATCGGCGACATCGGCTGAGAGCCCGCGACTAGCGGTCTGGCTTGAACCGCACGTGCAGGTGGTCCGCGTGGTGTGGCCAGTGACGCACGATCCCGGCGAACGCGTCCTTGCCGCGGGGGTACTGAAAGATCGCCGCGAGGTCGGCCTCCGGCGTGCCGCGCTGGCGCGCGAACTTGTAGAGCCGCGCCTGGACCTCGTAGTCGAGGAAGATCATGTGCACGCCGCTTTCGAGGTCCGAGGTCCGCGTGAACGCGGTCAGCAATGCCCACGTCGCCTGGAGATCGAGGTCCGCGTTCGCCACGGCGAACGAGTCCGGATACCCCTTCGGTGCGCGGTGGAAGTAGAAGCCGATGTCGACATCGAGCCCCGACTGATGGGAGTGGTGGTCGCCGATCTTGCCGCCCCCGCGCTGTGAGAGATCGCCGATCGCGAGCGTGTGGAGGTCCGGATACAGCGCGCGAACCGCGGCGATCGCACCCTGCAGATGGCCGACGACATGGCTCGCACCGTACGCTCGCTTCGGCCGCCGGATCTCGTAGCCCTCGCCGCGTGGCAGCACCTCGCCGTTGAGCAGCTTTCCGGCCCACGGCTTACCGACGCTCTCGGTCGGTCCGTCGTCGGCATTCGCGGGCTCGACGATCTCGGTCGCGCGCGCGGTCTTCACGACGCTCGTGCCGTCGATGACGGCCAGTGCTTCCTCGGCCTTCTCTTCGGCGGAGCGCTCCGTCGCGCCACGCGTGCGCGTGCGCGCTCGTACCCGAACGCTGCACTCGGGCACCGTGACGACCGTCCCCGCGCGCACCAGCGTTGTCTTCAGGTTATTGGCGCGTAGGACGGCCTCGGTCGAGCAGCCGTACACCTTCGCGACATGCTCGAGGGTCTCGCCGCGCTGCATGACGTGCCGGCCCGCGGACGCAGTCGATGCGGCGCACGCGAGCAGGGCGATCAGGAGCGGAGCACGCACAGGGAAATGATCGCGCGTGGCGGGACAGGGGGCCACTTCTTGTGCGGTTCGTCATGACAGCGTCGGGACGACCAGGAGGTTGTCGGTTTTGAAACCCGTCCTGACCCTGTGCTCACCAGCGTACGAACGCAGCGATGAGATGGCTCGTATGGACGAACGGTGACACGTTGTAATGACGGGTTTCGAAACGGACGCCCTTCAAAATGTCCTGACACCGTCATGACGTGTCCGGAAGCCGGACAGCTTCTCCGACGAGAATGTCAGGGGAGTGAGCTACGAGTCAGTCATGGAAAAACGACTGACAGCGTGCGGCAACAGTCTCGCGTTGACCATCGACCGGCCACTGTTGAGGCTGCTCGGCATCGGCCCGAATACGAAGTTACGGGTCTCCACTGACGGGAAGCGCTTGATCGTCGAGCCGATGGACGTGGTCGTCAATGTCTCCGTCGTCAAGTCGACGATGACAAACGGAGTCCTCACCGTGCGAGAGAAGATCGACGCCGAGTCCATGTTCCGCGCGCTCATGCAGGTGTTCCATATGGGCACGAAGCACTTCGCGCGGGTTCACCCCGACGGCTCGACGAACGTTCGAGACATGGTGCGATTCGCGGGAGGTCTCGCGAGAAACCTCGACGAGATCACCGAGCGCGAACAGGCGATCATCCAGCGCTTCTGGGAGTGCTTCCGCGCGCTGACCCAGAGATGTAGCTGGGAGGAGTCGATCGAGATCGCGCTCGAACGCGTCCCGATGTAGTAGCGTCGGGGCGGATGCGCTCCATCGACAAGGTCTTGATCGCGAACCGTGGAGAGATCGCGCTGCGTGTGATGCGAACGTGCCGCGAGATGGGGATCGCGACGGTCGCGGTGTACTCGGATGCGGACGCGGCTGCGCCGTTCGTGCGGTTCGCCGACGAGGCGGTGCGGATCGGTCCGCCGCCCGCGCGCGAGAGCTACCTCGTCATCAACAATCTCCTCGATGCGGCGCGGAAGACCGGCGCGGGGGCAATCCACCCGGGCTACGGGTTTCTTTCGGAGAATGCCGCGTTCGCCGAGGCCGTGACCGAGGCGGGGCTGATCTTCATCGGGCCGCCGGCGGACGTGATCGCGAAGCTCGGCAGCAAGCAGCAGGCGAAGCAGATCGCGCAGGCAGCGGGCGTACCGGTGGTGCCGGGGTATCGCGAGGGCGACGATCCGAAGACGTTCGATTATCCGCTGCTGGTCAAGGCGAGCGCGGGTGGCGGCGGAAAGGGCATGCGCATCGTGCGTGGGCCGGGAGAGCTTGCGGAGGCGATGGAGCGGGCGAGGGGCGAGGCGAAGTCGTCGTTCGGAGACGACACGCTGCTGCTCGAGAAGTACATCGAGCGGCCGCGGCACATCGAGATCCAGATCCTCGGCGATAGCCACAAGAAGGTCGTGCACCTGTGGGAGCGCGAGTGCTCGATCCAGCGGCGGCACCAGAAGGTCGTGGAGGAGACACCGTCGGTCGCCCTCGATCCGGCGCGTCGCGCGGCGATGGGCAAGGCGGCGGTCGAGCTGGGGATGGCTGTCGGGTATGTCGGTGCGGGCACCGTCGAGTTCATCGCGGATCAGGCGGGACAGTTCTACTTCCTCGAGGTCAACACGCGCCTGCAGGTCGAGCACCCGGTGACCGAGCTGACGGTGGGTCTCGATCTCGTGCGCGAGCAGATCCGGGTGGCGCGGGGAGAGCACCTCGGGTACGACGCGGCGCCACCGCAGCGCGGAACGGCGATCGAGGTGCGGCTGTGCGCGGAGGATCCCGAGCGCGACTATCTCCCGACGACGGGCACCGTGCACGCACTCGACATTCCGCCGACGGTCAGAGCCGATGTGGGGATCACTGCGGGCAGCGAGATCGGGATCCACTACGACTCGATGCTCGGCAAGCTGATCGCGCACGCGCCCACGCGCCGCGAGGCAGCGCAGGTGTTGCGCCGCGCGCTGGAGGAGATGTGGCTCCCGGGCCTCGTCACGAACCGCGAGCACCTCGCGAAGATCCTCGCGCACCCGGCCTACCTCTCGGGTGAGATCGACACGCACTTCCTGGAGCGCCACGCCGGCGAGCTCGCAGCGCGCGCACCGGGTCTCGATCATCTGCGCGTCGCAGCCGTGGCGCTCGTGCTGCACGGGATCGCGTCGCGTCGCGAGGCGTCTCCGCTCGCACCACCGGGCTGGCGCAATGTTCGCGTCGCCGATCAGCAGCTGACGTACACGCTCGGCGAGAGCACCGAGGTGTCGGCGGGCTATCACCCCACCGAGAACGGCGGGGTTGCGGTCGCGATCGGCGGCAAGACCACGCAGGTCTCCGCGTTCGGGCTCGACGGCGACAAGCTGTGGTTCGTCGAGAACGACGGCCACCGACGCACCGCGCGCGTGCTCGTGCGCGGTACGAAGGCATGGGTGCAGTCGGAAGGGCTGACGCTCGCACTGACCGAGCAGCCGCGGTTCCCCGATCTCGCCTCGCGCGTTGTCGCGGGGGGCCTGATCGCGCCGATGCCGGGCAAGGTCGTCAAGGTGCTCGTCGATGCGGGGCAAGAGGTCGCCGCGGGAACACCGCTCGTGGTGCTCGAGGCGATGAAGATGGAGCACACGGTCCGCTCCGCGGACGCTGGCATCGTGCGCGCGATCCACGTCGTGGTCGGCGAGCAAGTCGACGCCGATCGGCTGCTCGCCGTCGTGACGGCCTGACCTGCAATCGTGACCGGACTCCGGCCGAGCATGTACGGTGTCGCGTTCGCGGCCGGCCTGCTGGTCGGCGCGTGCGGCTCCGCCGAGCCGCCGCAGCGCAAGGTTACTTCGGCACCGCCGCCTGCCGTTGCGGCGGTTGTCGCGGATGCCGCGATCGTTGCATCCGCGTCGGCCCCCACGCCTACGGCGCGCCTCCCCGACGGGGTGACGCCGCTCGCCTACGACCTTCGCCTCGAGGTCAACCCGACCGAGGTTGCCTTCCGCGGGCACGTCGCGATCCGGGTGCGGCTCGATGCACCGACGCGCGTGATCTGGCTGCACGCCAAGGACCTCGTCTTCGTCGAGAGCAAGTATGCGGGCGGCACGATCACGAGGCTGCGCGCCGGACCGCACGACCTGCACGGCCTGGAGCTCCCGCGCAGCGAGGGGCCGGGCGAGATCACGATCGAGCTCTCGTACACGGGTCGCGCCGACAAGGACCAGAAGGGACTGTTCCGGCAGAAAGGCTTTCTGTTCTCGCAGGCCGAGGCCGCGCTCGCGCGGAGGTTCGTGCCGAGCTTCGACGAGCCCCGGTTCAAGACGCCGTGGCGGATCACGCTCGTCGTGCCGAAGACCGACGTCGCGCTCGCGAATGCGCCGATCGCGAAGGAGACCGCGTTGCCCGATGGGCGGCGCGAGGTCGTGTTCGAGGAGATCGCCGCGTTGCCGACGTATCTCGTCGCGATCGCGGTTGGGCCGTTCGCGCTCGTCGACGGTGGACGGGTCGGCCGCAACAAGGTCCCGCTGCGCATCGTGGTGCCGAAGGGTGCAGAGCGGCGCGCGGCGTACGCGGTAAAGATGACGTCGACGATCGTCGAGGCGATCGAGCGATACTTTGACCAGCCCCTGCCGCTCGCGAAGCTCGACCTCGTCTCCGTACCGGAGCTGTTCGGCGCGATGGAGCATCCGGGGCTCGTCACGTTCGCCTCGGACATCTTGCTCGGCGAGACGCGCGACGGTGGGTTTCGACGACGCTTCGTCCGCGTGTGCGCGCACGAGATCGCGCACCAGTGGATGGGCAACCTCGTGACGCCGGCGTGGTGGGATGATCTCTGGCTCTCGGAAGCGTTCGCCACGTTCCTCGGCGACAAGGCCGCCGCCGAGCTCGGCGCGTTCTCCGACGAGGCCTTGAGCATGCAGATCGATCGTGGAGAAGCGCTGGCCGCGGATGCCGAGCCCGCACCGCGGGCGCTGCGCCGGACGATCGCCGCCGGCGACGATATCGACGACACGTTCGATGCGATCGCCTACGAGAAGGGCCGCGCGGTGCTCGTGATGTTCGAGCGGTACGTTGGTGCGGACGTGTTTCGCACCGCATTGCGCGCCTACGTCAACGCGCACGCGCGCGGCAATGCGACCACCGCCGACTTCGCGGCCGCACTCGCGAGCGCGTCGTCCCCGGAGGTCGGCCGCGCGCTGGTGTCGCTCGCCGAGCACGCCGGCACACCGATCGTCGAGCTGCGCCTGCGCTGCGACGCGGGCCCGCCGGCGGTCGTCGCGCATGCGCGCGATCGCCTCACGGTGCCGGTGTGCATCCGATATCCCGCTTCGGGGGGCGGTGGCGCGCGCGCGTGTGCACTGGTGGGTGAGCGTGCGGAGCTGCTGCTCCCCGCGACAGCCGCGTGCCCGTCGTGGGTCGTCGGCAACGACGGCGGCCTAGGTTATTTTCAGGTTTCCGGTCAGGTCTCTGCGGGAACGTTGCCGCTCTCGGCGACCACGCCCGGGGAGCGGCTCGCGTTCGCCGTCGACATCGCAGGTGGCGTGACGCGCGGGGAGCTCACACCGTCGGTGGCTGCGACACACGTGGCGCGACTCGCAGCGACCGGCGATCCGTACTCGGAGCTCGGTGCGCTCTCGATCGCGACGGCGATCGAGCCGCTCGTCGGTGATGGTGATCGCGCAGCATGGGGAGCGTGGCTCGCGCGCACGTTCCGCAAGCGCCTCACCGTGAAGGCGCTGTTCGGTCCGCGCGTGTACCTCGACCACGCGATCCGCGATGCGCTGCTCGCCGTCGTTCCGGGCAGTGCACTCGATCGCGCCGTCGTCACGCGTGCGCGTACGATCCTCGATCGCGAGCTCGCTCCGGGCGGCGACCTGGACCCGGGTTGGATCGGCATCACGCTCGCGATCGCGGGACATGCCGGCGGCAAGACGTTGTGGACCAGGCTGGAGCGCGCCGCGAGGAGCGCGACCGATGAGGATGTCCTTGTGGCCATCCTCGAAGGCGCGACGGTGCTCGGTCCCGCGTTCGCGCAGGCGATCGCCGAGACCGTCCTGACCGGCTCGTTGTCGTCGGAGTACCGGGTGTCGGCGCTGCTCGAGCTGCTCGGCGACCCGCGCACTCGCGATGCTGCGTGGACCATCCTGCGGCCCAAGCTTCCGGAGATCCTACGGTCACTCGAGGCGACAGATGCGAAGCAGCTCGTCGACGGGTTGGGCGCAACGTGCTCCGCGCCGATCCGCGACGACCTCGCGACGGCGCGCTCCATCGATTCCAGCAGGGCGCGCGCCGCGATCGATCGCTGTCTCGCGCATCGCGCGTCGGCCGGTCTTCTGGTCCTGCCGTAGCCTCCGGATTGACCGTTCTCGCGCCTTCGACCGTCGGCGACGGACGCCGTGCTAGGGTGCCCGCCGATGTCGGTGGACGCAGCGGGTCTCGTACGCTCTGTCCCGGTCGCCGCGTTCTCGCTTCGCGGCGCACTGGTGATCGGTACCGATGGCGGCGAGTGGCTGTCGATCGCCGGCGATCGGATCGTGCCGCTCGCGGACACCGGGCCGATCAGCGATGTGGTCGATCATGGCGACGGCACGCTCTCCGTCGCGTGCTGGACGCCCGTGCTGAAGCAGCTGCGCGACAACGCGTGGACCGACCTCGCGCTCAGCGCACCGGCGACGGCGCTCGCGCTCACGCCGCGTGGCCTCGTGCTCGCAGATACCGGCGGCGGACTCTCGTTGCTCGCGGGTTCGTCACGCGTTCCGGTCCAGGAGCTGACGTCGCCCGAGGCGATCGTGGCGCTTGTCCCCCTCGATGGTGGGCTCGTCGCGCTCGGTGCGAGCGGGTCGGTGGAGGTCACGTCGTGGCCGGGCTCCGAGGGCGGCCTGACTCCCGTGCACACCGGGTCGATCGGTCGAGCGCACGCGATCTTCGCGGGGCTCCGACGCGGGACGGCGTTCGTCGCAGGCGCGCGCGGCCTCGGCGTGCTCGAACGGCAGCGGTTGACCGCGGTGTCCATCGACCTCGGCGACCGGGTCTCCGGCGTCGCGGTGTTCGCCGACAAGGGCCGCGCGTTCGTCTACGCGGATGATGGATCGGCGTGGATTGTCGATGAAGGTCTCGTACGCCCGTCGCGGGTGCGCCTCGGCGCCGGCAAGGTCGCGGGCGCAGTCTCCGGCAGCGACGGGACGGTGCTCGCCTGGACGACCGATGGCGCGCTGCACGTGGTCGGCTACGACGGGGCGAGCTGGCAGGTCACCGACGGTGGCGTGGTGCTCGCCTTGCCCGAGCCGAACCAGATTCGGGGCTCGATCGCGATCCACTGGTCCGCTTCCAGGGGGATCCACGTCACCCGGGGTCACGTCGCATGGAACTGATCGTCGCCCTGGGCCGTGCGTCTGACGCCCGGGGTCGTACGTCCGGAGCTGAGACGTGGAGCTGAGTCGTATCAACTGGTCGGCGGC
>JACCRC010000151.1 GCA_013813765.1 Deltaproteobacteria bacterium
TCGCCAAAGCTGCTGCCGCCCGCGCCGCTCGGACAGCTCCGCGCCCGGTGGACCACGCAGCTCGAAGAGACCGCGGTGTGCTCCGCGGCGCTCGTCGATCAGCCCGCGCTCGTCGAGGCGCTCTCCGGCTACGCGAGCACGGTGCGTGTCCAGCTCGCGCGCCTCGGCGTGGCGAAGGAGCGCGAGCGGCCGAAGCATGCCGGCAGCGTCGCGATGAGCGACGACGCGGTCGCGGCCCATCTTCGCGACCATCCGGATCCGTGGGTTCGCAGCTGCGCGGTTCGCGCAGGCTTTGATGTTGTCGCAGGAGTACCCATGTCGTCGGTGATCGAGCGCGTCTTGTTCCTCAAGGACACCCAGATCTTCATGGAGGTCGACATGTCGAGCCTCGTGCACGTCGCCGAGCAGCTCGAGGTCCGCACGTTCAAGCCGGGCACGAAGTTCGTGCACGAATATGGCCGCAGCGGCGGACTGTTCATGATCCGCTCCGGCGACGTCGAGGTGCTGCAGAATCGCGGGGCGACGGAGGTCAGCATCGCGAAGCTCGGACCCGGCGACTCCGTCGGCGATCTCTCGGCGCTCAACGACACGCCCGCGAATGCGGACTGCCGCGCGAACACGGAGGTCGAGTGTTACTTCTTGACCGACGAGATGCTCACGGATCTCATCCACCAGCATCCGCGACTCGCCATCGGGCTCATCCGGATGCTGAGCCAGCGTCTGATGTCGACGACGCTTCGTGTCGCGCAGACATGACCAAGCGCCCGAAGAAGCGCGCGCGCCGTGTCACCTCGTACTTCAACGTTGGCGATGTCGTGCTGATGGGCAAGTACAAGAACATGCGCGGACAGATCGTCGCGTTTGGCGAGGACAAGTGGGGAAATCCGACGGTGGAGATCGAGCCCACTCCAAAGGGCCGCAAGCAGAACCGGATCATCGGGCTCTTCAAGATCTGGCGCGCCGACGTCAAAGAGGGCCGCTGAGTCGTTTTTGCATGTGAAGTTGCGTGTTGGGGTTCGCCGCGGCTCCGATAGCTCGCTAGGGTGCGGCCCATGCGCAGCCTGCTGTACGCGATCGTCTCGCTGTCCCTCGCCACCACCGCCTGCAAGAAGAAGGAGGCCGATCCAGGCACGGCGCCGCCCGTCACGGGGTCTGCCGGATCCGCCGCCAACGCTGGTTCTGGCTCCGCCGCACCGTCTCCGGAGGAGAAGGTCGCGGCCGGTCTGAAGAAGGCCGATGAGGAGGCGGCCGAGGAGCAGAAGCGGTGGACGCCCGAGCTCACGAAGCAGGTCGTCGATCTTCGCGACGCGAAGTATGCGGACGCGAAAGCCGCACTGACTGCGATCCTCGCGAGCCCGCACCGCATGCCGAAGCATCCCGAGCGCGATGCCGCGCGCCATCCGGTCGAGACGCTGACGTTCTTCGGCATCACGCCGACGCAGACGGTGATCGAGATCGGCGCCGGTGGCGGCTGGTACTCGGAGCTCCTCGCACCGCTGCTCGCGAACGGCGGCAAGTACATCGTGGCCGGACCCGACACCAACGGCCCGAAGACCGAGATGTCGTCGGTCTACGGCAAGCGCCTCGATCAGATGCTCGCGAAGTCGCCCGAGCTGTTCGACAAGGTCGAACGCGTGACGATCAACCCGGATGCGCCGAAATTCGGCCCCGATGCCAGCGCGGACCTCGTGATCGCGATGCGCGAGATGCACAACTGGCAGCGCAACAAGAAGCTCGACGCGTACCTCGCCGCCGCGCACGCCGCACTGAAGGACGGCGGAACGTTTGGCGTCGAGCAGCACCGCGCGAAGCCCGGCACGATGGGCGACGCGACCGCCGATAGCGGCTACCTCGCCGAGGACTGGGTCATCGAGAAGGTGAAGGCCGCGGGCTTCGAGCTCGTCGAGAAGTCCGAGATCAACGCGAACCCGAAGGACACGAAGGACTATCCGAAGGGTGTGTGGACGCTGCCCCCGAACTTCCGCGAGGGCGAGACCGACAAGGCGAAGTACGCTGCCATCGGCGAGAGCGACCGCATGACGCTCACGTTCAAGAAGGTCGCGAAGCCGGCGGCGGGTTCGGGCTCGGGCTCCGCTGTGAAGTGAGAGCTAGTTTCCGATGCGAATGCCGACGCCGACGCGGAAGCTCGACGAGTAGTCGTACGAGCCGTCGTCGTAGTAGGTCGAGTACTGCGGGTCCGGGGCATAGTGCCCGCCGCGCCACTGCCACTCGCTACCGCCCCACGCCCAGCCGCCCCTCACCCAGAGATAGCCGGGCTCGACCGGGTAGCTCTCGACGATGAGCCGCGGACGGACGTTCACGTTGTAGTAGCGGTCGCGGATGACCGGACGGCGATACACGCGGGTGGTGCCATTGGAGAACGCGAAGCGCCCATCGCTGGCGTAGACCGCGTTGCGGGTCACCGCGCGACGATCGGCTCGGCGCGCCGGGCGATTGGCACGGACCGGCGAGTTGCCGCGGTACTCGCGAGCCGATTCTCGACGGTTGTCTTGACGATCGCCGCGACCCTTACCTCCACGGTCTGCAGCCGCGATACCGCCGAACATCGAGAGAGCGAGAGCTACGACCAGGAAGTTACGCATGCAGGACTCATCAGCACGGCACGTGCCATCGGCGCGCACCCGCCTGGAACCCAGCAAGGGCGCTTACGTCTCCGGGCAACACAAACGATGCGAGCGATCGCGGACTGCGGGGCGAATCCGCTCCGGCCCCGGGTACCTACAGCGCTACCGCACGGGCATCGTGCACACACCTATCGCGATCGGGTTGCACCTGCGCTGTCCAGCCCGCGCCACCCACGCGTCGGCATCGCTCACCGGGATGCGGTGATCGATCGAGCCCGTCGCGCCGGGCGGGTCGCTGCGCGCCGCACGCACCTGTCTGATGGCGCGTTCGCTGGGCGGCCCGCTCACCATCTGAGCGCCGCGCCCGAGATCGAATCGCATACGGAGCTCTCCGGGCACTCGTCCGTCGATCCGGACGTCGTGCAGCCGCTCGTGCAATAGCCGCCGGGAACGGTGGTGTTGCACGACAGGTCCTCGTCGCAACCGCTCGCCCAGGCCGCCACCGCGCTCGGGCTTGGCGAGCCGAGGCCTGTATCGAGCCCGCTGGTCCGGTACACGTGCGCTGGAACGCTTGGTGGTCTGGACGCCGAGCTCGGTGCGTCAGGTAGCTGGGGGCACGTGTCGGTTGCACTCGTCGTCGACGGGCTTCCAGGCGGCGTTCATGTAGCTCCGCGGCCGACCGGTCGTGGCGCCGAGGACTACCACCTGGGAGTGGCCGTAGACGCCGGCCATGAACGCTTCGACGCGCACCACTGCCTCTATGGCTCGAGCGGCTGCACCGGTGATGCGCTCCGCGCCGCCGCGAGGACAGTGCCGCACAGTCTTCTCGACTTCGTTTCTGACCGCTTCGACCGCGGGTACGACCTCCAGCTGTCCTGCGACCTTCTCGCAGTCAGGCCCGCATCCGTATCCGCCGACCTCGTCGCGCTCTGGCAGCATGCGGACAAGCTCGTCACTGCTGGACTCCAGCAACGAATCCTTCGGTCGCCGACTTGACCGCGCGCTTCTCGAACGGCCGAGCGTGTTCGACGAGCTTGCGCTAGCTTGCGCTACACCTCGCGAAGGCGGCGTAGCTAATGCCGGATGCTTTGCTCGAGCTCGAGACCGAGCGACACGAGCCGCGTGATTCGATCTTCGAGATCCATCTCGATCTTCTTCGATTCGCTCACGTCCTGGATCACGACCACTGCGCCGACGATCGCGCCATCGAGGCCAAGCAGTGGTGATGCCGAGGCCAGTACGTCCTTCGTCGAATCGTCGACGCATCGAAGCTGAAGCTTCTCGTTGTGGCTCAGCTTTCCATGCAGCGCACGCGCTAGAGGACCGCCTCCATGCTTGAGCAGGTGGCCGGTCGAGTCCCACCACCCCAGCAGGACTCCATACGCGTCGGCCTTGATGAGCTCCTCAGACTTGAGGATGCGCGAGACCTCTTCGTTGGCCTGGCAGATCCGCCCCTGGACATCGGCGATCAGGACACCGACGGGAAGGCTCTCGAGCAGACCGGAGAGCTTCCTTCCTGCTTGCAGGAGCTGCTCGGTTTCCATGAGCTGGCGTTCTCGCTCGATGGCCCGCTGCCGGAACGTCGCGTAGATGCCGACCTTGAGGCGCAAGAGGTCCGGATCGAACGGCTTCGAGAAGTAGTCGACGCCGCCTGCGGCATAGCCCTTCTTGACGTGCGGATCCTCGCTGTAGACCGCGGTCACGAACACGATCGGAATCTCCTCGCAACCAGGAAGCTTCTTGATCCGTGCGGACGCTTCGTACCCGTCCATCCCGGGCATCTGGATGTCCATCAGGATCACGGCGACGTCACTGTTCGCTTCCAGACTCGCGATCGCTTCTGGACCGGACTTGGCGAACCGTAGGTGGAAGTTCGCGTCCAGTACCGCCTCGAGCGCTACGAGATTCGACGGGGTGTCGTCGACGGCCAGGATGACGGGTTTGTGCACGATCCCCTCCTGGGCACAGGATGCGGTCGCGCGACGAAATTGGCAACCGGCACGGGTCAATGGCCGCGAAGAATTCGGATGGCGCTACCAGTACATGTAGACGATCGCGGCGAACGGGATCGCGAGCCCGGCGCCGACGAAGTACTTGCCTCGTCCCCAGAAGCCGCGGTCGCCCTTCATCATCGTCATGCCGGTGATCGCGAGGATGATCAACGCGATGGCGAAGATGTCCGCGATCCACGTCCAGATGCCCTTGAGATTGTTGAGGTGGAGCGCGTTAACCTCGAAGAACACGGCGCGCGTCGAGAGCGTCTTCAACGTGCCTTCACCCGTGACGATGTCGACGAAGGCCTCCTGACCCTCGTCGAGAAACACGCGCAGGTGGCGCTCGGTCTCCTGGAAGTGTCCGCGCACGAGCCGGCGATCGATCGAGAGCCGGTCGATGACCTGCGCCTCCATCTCGGTGAGCGTGCCGGTGAGCGGGCCGATCGAGACCGCTCGCTCATCGAGGCGGTAGTTCGGGTTCCAGTCGTCGATGTGGTTGACCGCGATGCCCGACAGCGAATACGCGAGGACCAGCGCGACAGCCACGTAGCCGATGTCGCGATGGAACGCGCGGAACCATCGACGCCAGTTGTACTTCACGTCGCCCGGTGCATCAGAGGAAGACTGCGCCGGTTCCGTCGATGCGCACGGACACCGCGGGCTCCGTGATCGAAGCGGGGTCGTAGGCCTTGCCGTACTCCTTCGCCTCGTACTCCGCGCGCGCCTTCGTCTGCTCGAGCGTCAGCTCGGTGACGGAGACGACGCCTTCCGCGACCGCCTTGCGACCCTTCGAATCCATCGGGAACACCATCTCGCCGTCGGTCACCTTGAAGCGCAGCTTCTGGCCCGGCTTACCGCCCGCGAGCTCGAACCAGCATCCGCGCTTGGGGCACACGTCCGTGACCATCCCTTCGACGCGCACGGTCTTGCCGCTGTAGTCCTTCGGCGCGGCGAGGATCGCGTCGACCGCCGTGGTCGTGGTGAGCTTCACGCCCGCGCCAAACGTCTGGCCTTTCGGAGCTGCGGTCGTGGCGGCCATGACGGGCTCGGCCGGCTCGGACGTCGCAGACGAGCTCTTGTCGCATCCGACGAGAGCAGCGACGAGGATGAACAACACGGCGACGCGGGACATGAGCGGGACTTTGCGCAGAGGACCGCTCGGTGTCAACGGCCGTATTCTTGGGCCCAAGTGGCCTATTTCTTTCGAGGGCAGCTGACCTCGAGCGTGCCCTTGATGGTCAGGTCTGGTTTCTTCTCGTCGCCCAGCTTGGCGTCGATGAACTTCACGGTGATGAGCACCGTGTCATCGCCGGAGACGTTGAAGCCGAACGAGGTCTTCAGCGGCGCGGGCAGGTCCTTCGACATCACGTCGAGCCGCGGCAGGCCGAGATCGCTGGGCGGCACATCAATGCCAAGGGTGATGAGCTTGCCCGCGCCATCGCTCACGTCCACGCGGGTGGATCCGATCTCCTTCGCGGCATCCCACGCGCAGCTGATCGGGCTCTTCTGATCCTTCTTTCTCCACTCGAAAGATCCGGTGATGGCACCGCTGACCTCGAGCGTGCCGCTCGCGGTTTTCGTGGGGCCGACGACGGTCGCGCTCTCGGTCGGCTCGGCCTTCGCGGCGGGCTCGCTGGGCTTCGCTGATCCCGCGGGTGGCGCGGCAGATCCGCTCTCGGACTTGTCAGGAGAGCTCTTCGAACAACCGACAAGCGCGATCGCGAGCATGGTCGCGCACGTGATGGACCCCATCGCGGCATCATCCCACCGCGCGCGAGCAAATGGGACTACCGTACCGGCGTGGGCGCACTGATTCACATGTACGCCGGGGTTGCCGTGAGCAACCTCGAGGCCTCCATTGCCTGGTACACGCGCTTCTTCGGACGCGCCGCGGACCATCGCGCGGGCGACGAGGTCCTGTGGGACGTTAACGATCACGCAACGCTGTTCATCGAGCCCAAACCCGCCGGTGTCGGAGCCGGCCACGTGACCTTCGGGGTGACGGGCCTCGACAAGCTGCTCGCCGGCCTCACCGCACGCGGCATCGCTCACGATCCGATCAAGGCCTACGGTAACGGCGTTCGCCACGTCTCGGTCCGCGATCCGGACGGCAACCTGATCGCCTTCGCAGAGTCGCCACGCTAGCCGGTCGCGACAGGGGCGCACAGCACCTCATCACATATCCGCGCGCGAGCGCATGGATTGGAAGGAGAGCGCCGGTCATGCTGTCGGCCATGCGAACGTTGCTGCTCGCGCTTGCCCTCGCCGGTTGCGGCGGCAAGCAAGCTCCGGTTCCACAGAACCTCGAACCTCGACAGGTCCGCGCCAACGAATTGCGCGCGGTCTCCGACTTCGCCGCCATTCGCGACCGCGCGGAACGATCGCGCGCGCTGTTCGGCGAGATGGCGCGCGTGATCACCCATCCGCGCTGCATCAACTGCCATCCGAACGGGGACGTACCGCACCAGCGGATGACGATGGAGCTGCACGATCCGCCGGTCGTGCGCGGGCCGGCGGATCACGGCGTCGCCGGCATGGAGTGCATGACGTGCCACCAGGATCGCAACCAGCCGTACACGCGCGTGCCGGGCGCACCGAAGTGGCACCTCGCACCGATCGAGATGGCGTGGGTCGGCAAGTCGGTCGGCTACATCTGCAACCAGATCAAGGATCCGAAGCGCAACGGCGGCAAGACGCTGGCGCAGATCGTCGAGCACAACGGCCACGACAAGCTCGTCGCCTGGGGCTGGGACCCGGGGGCAGACCGCGAGCCCGCACCGGGCACCCAAGCGCAGTTCGGTGAGCTCACGGCCGCATGGGTCGAGAGCGGTGCGGAATGCCCGGAGGAGACGCGATGAAGGTGAAGATCAACGGTGTCGAGAAGACGCTCGATGTCGATCCCGAGATGCCGCTCCTGTGGGCCCTTCGCGACGTCCTCGGCCTCACCGGAACGAAGTATGGCTGCGGCGAGGCCCTCTGCGGTTCGTGCACGGTTCACCTCGATGGCCACGCTGTCCGCGCCTGCGTGACGCCGATGCGGCGCGTCGAGGGCCACGCCGTCACCACGATCGAGGGCCTCTCGCCCGACGGCGGCCATCCGCTGCAGAAGGCGTGGCTCGAGCTGCGCGTGCCTCAGTGTGGCTACTGCCAGACCGGGCAGATCATGACCGCTGCCGCGTTACTCTCGATCAAGCCAAAGCCGACGGACACCGATATCGATCAATCAATGGCAGGCAACATCTGCCGCTGCGGCACGTACACGCGCATCCGCGCTGCGATCAAGAAGGCCGCCGGGGTGCCGGATGACGGAGGTGACAAGTGACACCGCCGATGAAGCTCACCCGGCGTGCGTTCCTCGGGGGCCTCGGCGCAGGGCTCGCGATCGGCATCATGCCGCGCGTCGCGCGAGCCAACGAGCCCAGTGGCCGCGCGGGCACGGTTCCGCCTCCGGACAAGCAGACGAGTGACGGGCTCGCGCCGCACGTGCTCATCCACATTGCGTTCGACGGCACCACGACGATCATCTGCCATCGATCCGAGATGGGGCAGGGTATTCGGAGCTCGCTGCCGGTGCTGATCGCGGACGAGATCGGTGCGGATATGAGCCGCATCCGCGTGCCGCAAGCCGAGGGCGACAAGAAGTACGGCGATCAGAACACCGATGGTTCGTCGAGCATCCGCAAGCAGTACGACGAGTATCGGAAGGCCGGCGCCGCAGCGCGCATGATGCTGATCGCGGCCGCCGCGAAGCGATGGAAGGTCAAGCCGGAGACCTGCACGACGGAGAACCACCTCGTCATCCATACGCCGACGAAGCGCACGCTGCCGTTCGCCGATGTCGTCGCAGACGCAGCGAAGCTTCCGGTTCCGAAAAAGGATCTCGTCCTTCGACCGCTCGCGGAGCTGAAGCGCGTCGCCGACAGGAACCTGCCGCTCATCGATGGCATGGCGTACGTGACGGGCACCGCGCAGTTCGGTGCGGATGTTCGCTTCCCAGACATGCTGTACGCGGTGATCGCGCGGCCGCCGGTCGTCGGAGGAAGGCTCTCGAAGTACGACGCCGCGCCTGCGCTCGCGGTCGCCGGCGTGAAGAAGCTGGTCGATATGCCCGTGCCGAAGCCGCCGTGGCTGTTCCAGCCGTGGGGCGGCGTCGCCGTGGTCGCCGAGAATACCTGGGCCGCGATCAAGGGGCGCGCTGCGCTCGATATCACGTGGGATCACGGATCGAACGCGAGCTACAACTCCGTCGCGTATCGCGAGCAGCTGCTCGCGTCGGTGCGCGCGCCGGGAACGAGGCATCGCGAGCTCGGCGATGTCGATGCTGCGTTCGCGAAGGCGGCGAAGACGATCGAGGCCGAGTACTACGTGCCGCACCTCGCGCAGGCGCCGATGGAGCCTCTCGTCGCCGTCGCACGGTTCGCCAACGGCGCCGCGGAGGTGTGGGCCCCGACGCAGAACCCGCAGGCAAATCGCGCCGACGTCGCGAAGCTGCTCGGCATCTCCGAGGACAAGGTGACGATCCACGTCACCCTGCTCGGCGGTGGGTTCGGCCGCAAGTCGAAGTCCGACTTCGTCGTCGAGGCGGCGTATCTCGCGAAGCAGCTGGGCGATGGCCGGCCGGTGCGCGTGCAATGGACGCGCGAGGACGACCTCCAGCACTGCTACTACAACGCGGTGAACGCGCAGCGCCTGCGCGCTGGCCTCGACGAGAGAGGGCAGGTCACGGCGTGGCACCACCGCACCGCGCTCTCGCCGATCGGCTCCACGTTCAAGGAGACGATCGACACCGGCAGCGCCGACGACATGCAGCAGGGCGTGACCGACGTGGCGCTCGCGGCGCCGAATGTTCGCGCCGAGGCCTGTCGGGCGCCCGCACACGCGCGCATCGGCTGGTACCGCTCCGTCTACAACATCTTCCACGCGTTCGGCGTGGGCTCCTTCATCGACGAGATCGCGCATGCACGTGGCGCAGATCCGCGTGACGTCTGGCTCGAGGTCATCGGCCCTGCGCGCAAGCTGTCGCTCGCAGAGCTCGGCATTCCCAAGCTGCCGAACTACGGCGAGAAGCTCGAGAAGCATCCGGTCGACGCGGGGCGGCTACGTGGCGTGATCGAGCGCGTCACCGAGATGGCCGGCTGGTCCAATCGGAAGGGGCGGGCGCTCGGGCTCGCCGCGCACCGCAGCTTCGTCGCGTACACCGCGGTCGTCGTGTCGGTGGTCCCCGATCCGGTTCGCGTCTTCCGCATCGATGACGCGTGGATCACGATCGATGCCGGCACCGTGGTCAACCAGGAGCGCGTCCACGCCCAGCTCGAGGGCGGCCTCATCATGGGCATCAGCAACGCGCTCTACGGCGGGATCACGATGACGAACGGCGCGACGGACCAGACGAACTTCCGTGACATGCGGGTCGCGCGGATCCGCGACGTGCCACGTCGCATCCACACGGATGTCGTGGCCTCGACCGAGCCGCCGAGCGGTGTCGGCG
>JACCRC010000540.1 GCA_013813765.1 Deltaproteobacteria bacterium
GCGCTGCTCGGCCTCGCCGGTCTCGCGGTCAGCTCCCCGGCCCACGCGGACTCTCTCGCGCACCGGATGTTCCTGCTCGCGCCGCTCGATGTCGCCGAGGCGATCGCAGAGCTGCGCCGCGAAGAAAGCACGCCGTTGTTGCCGGGCGCCGGCGCGAGCGCGCTGGCGTGGGTGCGCGAGCAGATGTCCAGCAAGAGCTCCACCGACGACGGCCGCCTCGCGCTGCTCGAAGCGCTCGACCTCGAGCTCGGTGGCCGCGTGCGGTCGGATGGCGTCGCCGTCTCACTCGCCCGCGCGCGTACGGCGCTCGACGTGGGCGATACACAGACGGCGCTCGCGCATGCGCGCGAAGCCGTCGACGAGATCGCTGCCGCGGCGGAGTGGCTCGCGGAAGCTACCGACGACGAACCGGTGGACCGGCGGCACTCGATGCGCCTCTTGCGCGAGCTCGATCGCGAGCTCCTCGCGGACAACGCGCTCACCGCGGTGCTCGCACTCGCGCCCGACACCGACCCCGCGCGCCCGACCCTGGCCTCCGCGCTCGCGACGATCGAGTCCGCGCTGCTCGCGCAGGAGTCACGCCCCGAGGCCGGCCCGGTCCAGCACGGTGGTCTCCGGATCGCACGGCTCCGTGCACTCGTGCGCTTGCTCGACGGCGTGCGCAAGACCGGCGAAGGCGACCTCGCGCCCCGCCTCGCCGCCGTCCGCCTGCTGATGCTTCGCGCCGCCTTCGATCACTCGCAGCTGCGCCGCGCCGTATGGGCTGCGATGACTCGCGCGGGCGATGCGCTGCTGCGCGACGACCACGCGGAGATCACGGACCTCTTGTTCGTGTGGACGACCGCATTTCCCGACGACGATTTCGCGGTCGTTTGCGAGGCCTCGATGATCCCCGAGGTCGTCGATGCGTTCGCCGCGTACACGAATCTGAAAGAGGCCGCGTGGGCCGCAGCCGATCCCGACGATACCGACGCGGTCCGCTCCATGGTCGAACGGCTCGCCGAGCTCGCGGACGCGCTCCCACCGGAGCAGTCGCCGCGCGTCGAGTCCGTGCGCCTCGCGCTCGCGCGGCTCGGCAACCGCATGAAGCGCGTCACGCTCACGCCCAGCTTGTCGTCGCTGGAGCAGGGCACGTTCGACATGCTCGCGACCGAGCTCGCCGCGCTCGCCCGCCGCAGCTTCGGCGCGCACCAGCGCCTCGGCCTCGACGCGACCGACCGTGCGGTCGAGCTCGAGACGGCAGCTCGCGCGGTCGATGCCACGTTATCGCGTGAACCGGCTGCTCTCGACGAGGCCCTCGCCGTGTTGATCGACGTCGCACGCGCCGCGCTGCCGCTCGCACTCGCCGCTGCTGTCGAGCGCGTGGTGCTGTGGATCGCGCATCGCCCGCGCACCGATGACGAGACAAACGTCACCACCCCGATCGAGGTGATGCTGCCGAGCTGGGTGCCGCTGTCGCGCCTGCTCGGCGGCTTCCATGTCCTCCGTCCGATCGGGCGTGGTGCCGTCGGCTCGGTGCTGCTCGCCGTCCGCGCCGAGAACAAGAACCTCGCCGACCGCGAGCTCGTCGCACTCAAGGCACCGGACTACTCCGGCGGCGCCGCCCGCAACCTCTCCGAGGCCGAGTTCGAGGCACTGTTCCGCGAGGAGGCCGGTGCGCTGCTCGCCTTGCCCCACCATCGCAACCTCTCGCGCTTCATCACGTTCGACGCCGCCGCGCAGCCAAAGCCCATCCTCGTCATGGAGTACGTCCGCGGCACGACACTCGAGCGTGCGTTCGAGCTCCGCGCGCTCGATACGCCGCGTGCGCTCACGATCATCGACGACCTGCTCGCCGGCCTCGAGGCGATGCACAAGGTCCGGATCGCTCACCTCGACGTCAAGCCCGCGAACATCATCCTGCGCGAGAAGACCGGAGAGGCCGTGCTCGTGGACTTCGGGCTGGCCGGCAGGACCATCCGCACCGGCTGCGGCTCGGTGCACTACGGCGCGAACGAGGTGTGGGCCGAAGGCGGTGCCGAGCGCGAGGAGCCGTTCCCCGCCGACGTCTACGCCGCCGCGTGCGTCGCGTTCGAGATCTTGACCGACACCGTGCTTTTCCGCGGCGAGACGATCAACGAGCTGATCGCCGAGCACTTCGCGGACGCTCCCGGTGCGGCGGTGCTTGCGATGCTCGATCGCAACCGGCGGCTCGCTCCGTTCGGAGCGCTGCTCCGTGCAGCGCTCACGCGCGATGCGAAGAAGCGCCCGACGATCGCGCGCTTCCGGCTGGGCTTCTCGGCGATCATGCCCGAGCTGTCGACGCTGCCGTGGCCCATCGTCGTGGAGTAGCCGCGAGCGCGCAAGTCGCGGCTACTCCTCATCGCCCGGCCACTGCGCCGCGTAGCTCGGACGGCCGCCGACTCCGGTTCGCAGCACAACGATGTGTTGCGCCGGGCACGCGACGCATCGCATGCTAGTCATCGACATGCGCTGGCTCGCGTCACTCGTCGTGCTCTGCCTCGTGGCAGGGACGGCCGTGCGCCCGGCAGCGCCGCTGCGCGACGCGGATCGGCAGTCCGAGCAGCAGCTTCGCGATGCCGATGGCGTGGTTCCGCTGGTCAGTCCGCGGCGCGCGGGTATCGCGCCCGACCTGCGGTTCACCTATGCCGCGGTCGCGCCGACCACGCCTGTCCTGTTTCCTCCGTCGCGTGCTCGCATCGCAGATGTCGGCGCGCGGGCCGTTCGCCCTCTCCCGCTGGACGTGCGAGCTTCCTCGCCGCGTGGACCTCCGAAGAACCGGTTTCTCGTCGAAGAAATCGTTCGTTCGTAGACCCAGAGCCACTCGCGCCCGCGCGTGGGCGAGGAGCGCTTCATGTCCCGTGATCACGAGAACCGTCCGCCCGCCACGTGGGCGTCACGGAACGCAGGTACCATCAGCGACGGAGTGAGCGTCGTCGTCTTATTCGCCAAGGTCGGGTGCTGAGGTGGCGAACCCGTTCGCCGTGGCAGCGATGCTCGCGCGCATGCAGGTGACGCTGACGTGCCCGCACTGTGATCAGAAGAAGGTCGTTCGACGCCAGCCGGCGGCGTTTCGCACCTGTCCGCGGTGCAAGAAGCAGTTCCCCGATCCGCTGACCAAGAAGAAAAAGTGACGTGACCGGCTCACGAGTCCTCCTCGAGCTGGTCGTCGTGCTCGGGACCGCCGCGGTTGTCACGGTGGTGTTCCAGGCGCTGCGGCTCCCTGTGGTGCTCGGCTATGTGCTCGCCGGTCTGTTGATCGGTCCGCACGTGCCGGTACCGCTGGTCGCGAGCCCGGACCTCGTGCACGTGCTCAGCGAGCTCGGCGTGATGCTGCTTCTGTTCACGGTGGGCACCGAGCTTCGGCTATCGGCGATCGCACGCGTCGGGTTGCCGGCCGCGATGACCGCCCTGTTCGAGGTCGGCCTCGTGATCGTGGTCGGTACGCTGGTCGCGCGAGTGCTCGGCTTCGGTCCGATCGAGGCGCTGTTCGCGGGCGCGACCCTGGGCATCTCGAGCACGATGCTGGTCGCGAAGGCGTTCGAGGAGCTCAACTGGAAGGGTGGATTCACCGAGATCGTGTTCGGCATCCTCGTGTTCGAGGATCTGATCGCGATCATGCTGCTCGCGGTGCTGACCGGTGTGGCGACGGGCTCCGGACTCGATGCACCGGAGCTGTTGCGGATGACCGGGAAGCTCGGCGGCTTCCTCGCACTGCTGCTGATCGGCGGGTTGATCATCGTCCCGCGCGCGGTGCGCTTCATCGCGAAGCGCGCGCGGACCGAGACGGTCTTGATCGTCGCGCTGTTCGTGTGTTTCGGCGCGTCGGCGCTCGCGGACTATGCCGGGTATTCGGTCGCGCTCGGCGCGTTCATCGCCGGCGTGCTGATCGCGGAGTCGGGACATGGGCACGAGGTGTTCGCGCTCGTGAAGCCGTTCCGCGACGTGTTCGCGATGGTGTTCTTTGTCTCGATCGGTATGACGATCCAGCCGGCCGCGCTGTGGTCCGAGATGACGACGATCCTGCTGTTCACGGCGGTCGTGCTGCTCGTGAAGCCGGTCGGCGTGACGATCGGCGTGTTCTTCGGTGGTCACGGCGTCCGACCCGCGGTGCGCGCCGGCATCAGCCTGGCGCAGATCGGCGAGTTCTCGTTCGTGATCGCGAGCCTCGGCGCCGGCAGCGGCGCCGCTCGGCCGTCGCTGCTCGCGATCGCGGTGGGCGTCGCGTGCCTCACGACGATCATCTCTGGCTTCGCGATCGCGCGGTCCGAGAAGATCTCGGGTTCGGTGGCGCGCTGGCTCCCGGGACGCGTCGGCATGTTCGAGAGCTTCTACGAGTCGTGGCTCGACAAGCTGCGCTCGCGCCCGGTGACGCCGTGGCGGCGGCTGAGGAAGTCGGTGGTCGTGCTGATCGTCGACACCGGCGTGTTGATCGCGATCATCATCGCCGCATCGACGCTCGCGCCGGAGAAGGCGGCGGAGTACGGGCTGCAGGGACTGCCGGCGACGATCGCGGTGATCGCTGCGGCCTCGCTGGTGTGCGCGCCGTTCGCGGTCAGCCTCGTGCGTCGAGTCAACTCGATCGCCCGCACCCTCGCCGCGGAGGTCATCCCCACGAGGGAGAGCTCGCCGAGCCTCCCCGCCGGGACAAACACGGTGAGCCTCGACCTGGGCCGCGCGCCGCGCCGCTCGCTCATGGTCGCGTTCGAGGTCGGCATCGGACTCCTCGTCGCGGTGCCGCTCGTCGCGGCGACGCAGCCGTTCGTGCCTGGTGGTCCGCTCGTGATCCTGATCGTCGTGGTCGGGCTCGTTCTGCTCGCGCAGCGCGCGTTGCGCGACTTCGACGGACACGTACGCGCGGGGAGCGAGCTGATCCTCGAGCTGATGAAGCAACCGACACCGGAGCTCGATCAGCTTCCGTCGATGCTGCCGGGATTCGAAGGCCTCGTTACGATCAAAATCGGACCTGAATCCCCTGCGGTCGGGCGATCACTCGCGCAGCTCGATCTGCGCGCGAAGACAGGAGCGACGGTGCTCGCCGTGTCGCGCACGGGCGGTTCATCCGGCATCGCCACACCTTCGCCCACCGAGCCACTGGCCGCCGGGGACCTTCTCGCGATGGCCGGATCTGAAGAAGCGATCGCCGGCGCGCGTAGGTTACTGTCGAGTCATGGCGGTGAAGCGTGACGAGACCGATGGTGAGGTAGTCAGCAGGGGCAAGCCGGGAAAGCCACCGCGTGGCTTCCCGTGGCGCCTCTGGCTGTTCGCGATCTTCATGCTCGCGGGCGCGGTCGCGGGCGGCTGGTTCACCTGGCAGTACCGCAGCCAGGCGAAGGTCGCGTCGGAAGCGCACGAGAGCTGCGTCAAGGATCTCGGCAAGACCGCTGCGATCGCGACCGACAAGTCGAAGGTCGCCGAGGACGCGACGAAGCGCGCGACCGAGTGCGAAGGCGAGCGCGTGAAGGACGCTGCGAGCAAGAAGCAGCTCGAAGGCCAGCTCACGCAACTGTCCACGAACCTCAACGCATCGAAGGAAGAGCTCGCCACGCTGCGCGCGCAACGCGCGGAGACCGAGAAACGGATCGCTGCGATCGAGGACATCCAGAAGCACTTCGCGAAGATGATCGACACCGGTCAGCTGAAGGTCACCGCGCGCCGCGGCTCGCTCGTGATCTCGCTGCCGTCGGAGGTGCTCTTCCCGTCGGGAAGCGCCGACGTCTCCGAGAAGGGCCAGATCGCGATCATCGAGATCGGCGTGACGCTGAAGAAGCTCGTCGATCGCCGGTTCATCGTCGTCGGCCACACCGATGACGTCCCGCTCAAGAACAGCGTGTTCAAGGACAACTGGGAGCTGTCGACCGCGCGCGCGCTGATGGTGACGCGCACGCTCGTGAAGGCGGGCATGGATCCGAAGAACCTCATCCCCGCCGGCGTCGGCGAGTACGATCCGCTCAACAAGGATCGCGCGAAGAACCGCCGCATCGAGATCGCGCTGATGCCGGCGATCAACGAGCTACCGCCCCTGCCTGCATCGCTGCAGCAGGAAGCGCCGAAGCCCTAGCCTCTAGAGGTCTACCGCATCAGCGCGCCGACGAGCTGCAGCACGTCGGACTCGGGCATCGAGCCCCTGACGTGGAGCTCGTCCCCCGTCGCCTTGACGGTGACGGCGGTCAGCACGGCCTTCAGGCCTGCGTCGAGGCCGTCGCTCGCCGCGAGCGTCGTCAGCTCCTTCTGCGCCTTCTCCGCGGCGGCCTTCGCGGCATCCGCCGACGCGAGCTGCACCTTCATGTCAGCGCCGAGCTTGCCGCCCGACAGCGTGACCGAGCCGTAGCCCATCTTCATCTTCGTCTTGTCGTCGAGGTCCTTCGGCATCCCCGACACCGCCCACACCGCGGCCGACGTGTTGACCTTGCCCATCCCCCTCGCGACCTTCGACTTCGCGAGCCCCTTCGCGCCGCTCCACGCCTGGAGGTCCGCCTTGCTGGTGAGCTCGTGCGGGATGACGATCACGTTGGTTCCAATCCAGGTCAGGAACATCGACTTGTCGCCGACCGCGAGCTCCGTGATCTTGCCGTCCGTCTTTACCTTCGTATCCTTCTTGCCCTTCGCCGCGGCGACCGCCTCGAGGCAGGAGACGAGCTTCGCCTGATCGAGGCCATCGACGGTGATGTAGATCGCGCCGTGCTTCTGCTTGTCATCTGCACCGATCACGATGTCCTTCACGATCTTCATCGGGTCGAGCTTGCACGTGCTCTTCACGAGCTCGAGGCCCTCCTTGAGCTCGGGCTGCTGCGACAGCATCATCGGGAAGCCGAACGAGAACAGCGACGACTTCTGGAGCTGCGCGAGGTCGAGACCGACGAGCACCGCGGTCTCCTTCGGCAGGTTCGCCTTCGCTGCCGTCCACGCGGGGCCGGCCTCCGCCGTCAGCGAGACCATGGAGACGAGCGCGACTGCCGCGAGCGAGCGAAGTGATGCCATCCCCGGACTCTAGCAGGCGCTAATGAGCGGTCACGGGCAATGCGTCGCGGTCAACGAGAACGAATCAAAGAAGAAATTCGTGGTGAAGCTATCGTCGTTGCTCGACGTCAAACGCAGCCGCACGGTCTGCCCCGAGAGGTTCTGCGGCACGGTCACGTTGATCGCGGTCCATGCGGCGACCGGCGTCAGGTTCGAGAATGAATTTATGTTCGCGATCACCGTCCCGTTGGTCTGGGTGATCGCGACGGACGCGGTATCGAACGCCGTGGTCGCGCTCGCGCTCTCCTGCGTGCCGACGATGTGCACGTACGAGAGTGAAAGCTGCGTGGTACCCGCGGGGACCACGAAGTCCTGATACAGCACGTCGGTGGCCGTACCGCCGGCGGTCGCCGCGACGAAGCCGCCCAGCCACGCCTTGTACGGCGCGCTGTGCTCGGCGGCACCGTCCTGATCGGTGATCAGCGGGTACATCGCGTTGAACGGAGTCTGCTGCCAGTTCGTGCCCATCGGCGTCAGGTCGAGCGACGGGTTGAGGAGCAGCTGCGACACGACCGGAACGCATGCATCGGGCGTCACCGAGGCATCGGCCATCGCATCGATCGACGCGTCGGGCGCGACAAACGCATCGGGCACGAACGCATCGGGCACGAACGCATCGGGCACGAGCGCATCCGTCACGAGCGAGTCCGGCTGCATCGGAGAATCGGGCTGGGCCGTATCTTCGATCACCGAACCGTCGCCCTGACCGAGCGAGCTCCCGCCGGAGGCACAACCGGCCGCGGCGAGCAGCACGAACAGGGACGACTTCATCCGCGGATAGTCGGGCCGCGCGCCCCCGAGATCAATGACGATCTAGGGGGCGCGCAAGCCAAGTCACGGTGCGTAGTTAGACCGCGCTGCCGGCCATCTCACGCCTCGCTGCGGCCGCCGCGGGACGCCAGCCGCCCCGCCACACCCGCAGCCAGAACAGGGCCGCACCGACGACGATCTCGACCGCGAGGCCGATCCAGCCACCGACCGCGCCGAGGCCCATCATCACGCCGAACAGGTACGCGAGCGGCGGTGTGGTGAACCACGACGTGGCGATGCCGACGACCGCTGCGTAGCGAACGTCGCTCGCGCCACGGAGCACTCCGCGCGCGATCACGTTCGCCGCATCGGCGACGAGGAAGGCCAGACTGACGTACACGAGCATCGTCGCGCGCTCGGCGAGCGCCGCGTCCCCGGACGACATCGCCGTCGCGATGACACCGCCGAGGATCGCGTAGACCACGCAGCACACGCCCGCGTACCCCGCACCGATCGCGAGCGCACGCCGCGCCACTTTCGGAACGAGCCCGTCCTTGCCTGCACCGACGGCTTGACCGACGAGCACCGCCGCTGCTTCTGCGAGCGCGTGCGCCGGCAGGAACGACACGTTGACCAGGTGGAGGACCATCTGGTGCGCCGCGCCGTCGACCGCCGACATCCGCGCCACGAGCACGGTGAGGATGAGGAACGAGCCGACCTCCATGATGAACTGGAGACCGTTCGGCACGCCCTGCGCCCACACCGCGCGAAACGCCGCGGGCCGCCACACGAGCGAGCGGAGCTGCGCGCGCATCGGCCACGCGAGCACCGCGGTCTCGGTGATGTTGCCGGCGATCGTCGCGATCGCGGCGCCCTGCACACCCCAGCCGAGGCCAAGGATTAGCACGCAGTCGAGAGCGATGTTCACCGCGTTGCCCGCGAGCGACGCGTGCATTGGAGTGCGGCTGTCGCCGACGCCGTAGCTCGCCTCGCGGAGCGCGGCGTAGACGAGCACGAGCGGTGCACCGAGCGAACGGATCGCGAGGTACTCCGCCGCGAACTCACCCGCGCGTGGTGACGCGGATAACGAGACGAGCAGCGGCGCGATCAGGTGACCCGCGAGCGTGGCGAACGCGCCGAGGACGAGCGCGAGCGCGAGCGCGGCGCCGAGGAGCTCGGGGATCTTGTCCTTGCGATTCGCACCGACCGCCTGCGAGACGAGCGTCTTCGCACCGCGGAGTAGACCGATCCCGAAACAGACGAGCGCAAAGCCGACGACACCGGCGAGCCCGACACCCGCGAGCTCGTCGGAGCCGACGTGTGCGACGAACGCCGTCGACACGAGCGTCATGGCGGAGAACGAGACCATCGAGATCGTGATCGGCCATGCGAGCTTGACGAGCTCGCGACCAGGTCTCTCGGTCCAGTTCAAAGAAGATGATGAGACAGATGGTTCCAGCGCAGCAGACATACGGCGGCCCTCGCGTCGCGCAAGGCGACGCAGCAGGAGGACAGATGCTTCAGCGGGGCCCTGTCTATTCGTTCGCCCGAAACGAAAAAGGGCCCCAGGATTCTGGAGCCCGCGGCGGGAGGAGTTGTCTCGGAAGGGTCAGTCCGAGCCTCGCACACCGCGGGCCGTGCCACCGTCGACGGCACCCGTCGACGACTGCATGCACTTGTTGCGGGTTGCGATGTTCATCGGAATGACTCCTAGTGATTTCACTCTACGCGCGCGCAAATCGGAAACGCAAGCTTCGTCTTCGCGCGCTGACAATGTTTTGCATGAACGTGCGATCGCGATCACCCGTGCGGGAGATACGTGATGGTCGCGCGCTCGCAAGTCCGCACGTTCGCAGGACCCGGCAGCGCCGAGAACTGCCAGCTCATCGCATCCGCCATGACGGACTGATCGAACGCGGTGAGCGTGGAGCTCTTCAGCACCTCGACCGAGCTGACGCGGCCTTCCGGCGCGACGCACAGCTTCACCTCGATCGATGCGCGGTTGCCGAGCTCCGCGAGGATCTGTGGCGCGAGCCGATCCGCGCTGGGGAGCCGCGGATCGATCGCCGCGGGGAACAACCGCTGCGCATCCGCGTGAACGGCGAGGTCGAGGTGGACGCGCGACCCCGTCGAGTGCGGCTCGCGGTCGAGGGTCGAGGTACCGGTGGTGGCGCAGGCGCCGAGGGCAACAAGGATCAAGACGGACTTCATGGTGGGCTCCTCCAAGAGCCTCCCGTTTCGCGGTTGGTCGCAGGTCCACGACGCGTGCCACCCGTGGGGCTCCCCGTCGCACCGGCAAGTACGCGAAGACAGGCGGAGATCGCGCAGCCTGCGTCAGGTCGCAGGGATGTCCCGCGACGCCACAAATTCCGAATTCCGGTTCCCGGTTCTGCGCATTCCCTATTCCAGATCAACAGGTGCGGATCCGCGGACTCGTGCGCTGCTGGGCGAGCTGCTGGCGATCCGGAATCCAATGCGAGTAGGCACCACGATCCGAACCCGCTGCCTCGCGCGCTCCGCGCCCACGAGCCGTTCCAAGTCCTCAATCTCAAACCGAATAGGGAATAGGGAACCGGGAACCGGAATTCGGAATTTCGACGCCGCCCGTCCTGTTGACAGGCCGCCCGCCCGGGCGTCTCCTCCCACTCCGAAAAGCCCCATGTCCGATCGCCTCACCGAAGACGTCACCAAGCTCCAGGGTCGATTCACCTCGCTCAAGGCCGAAGTCGGCAAGGTCCTGGTCGGCCAGGACGAGATGCTGCACCGGCTGGTGCTCGGCCTGCTCGCCGGCGGCCACGTGCTGCTCGAGGGCGTGCCTGGCCTCGCGAAGACCCTCGTCATCAAGACGATGGCCGACGCGATCAGCGGCACGTTCTCGCGCATCCAGTTCACGCCCGACATGCTGCCCGGCGACGTGGTCGGCACGCAGATCTACAACCCGCGCGAGGGCACGTACACGGTGAAGAAGGGGCCGGTGTTCGGCAACTTCATCCTCGCCGACGAGATCAACCGCGCGCCTGCCAAGGTCCAGAGCGCGTTGCTCGAGGCGATGCAGGAGCGCCAGGTCACGCTCGGCGATCAGACGTTCAAGCTTGCCGATCCGTTCCTCGTGCTCGCCACGCAGAACCCGATCGAGCAGGAGGGCACGTATCCGTTGCCCGAAGCACAGCTCGATCGATTCATGCTGAAGGTCAAGGTCGGCTACCCGACGAGGGACGACGAGGTCAAGATCATCGACCGCATGGCGGGTGCCGGCATCGAGCCGGTCGCCTCGAAGATGATGACGACCGACGAGATCCTCGCGGCGCGCGATGTCGTGAAGCAGGTGTTCGTCGATGACAAGGTGAAGCGCTACGCCGTGGACATCGTCGCGGCCACGCGCGATCCGAAGGCGTCGAACATGCCGAACCTCGCACCGCTGATCGACAACGGCGCGAGCCCGCGCGCGTCGATCGCGCTGATCAAGGTCGCGAAGGCGCAGGCACTGCTCAGCGGACGCAGCTACATCTCACCGCACGACGTGAAGACGATCGCCCACGACGTGCTGCGCCACCGCGTCCTCGTCAGCTACGAGGCGGAAGCGCAGGGCAAGACGACCGATCACGTGATCGGCCAGATCCTCGAGAACGTCCCCGTTCCCTGATCGCCATGCTGCCCGCGGAGATCGCGCAAGCCGTCAAGCGCATCCAGTTCGTCACCGGCCGCCACGTCTCCGACGTGATGGCGGGTGCGTACCTGTCCGTGTTCAAGGGGCGTGGCATGGAGTTCGACGAGGTCCGCCCCTACGTGCCCGGCGATGACGTCCGCACGATCGACTGGAATGTGACCGCACGCACGGGCGAGCCGCACGTCAAGCGGTTCGTCGAGGAGCGCGAGCTGACCGTCATGCTGCTCGTCGACGTCAGCGCCTCGCAGGACTTCGGCTCGGGGCGGCGCAGCAAGCTCGAAGCGGCGGTGGAGCTCTCGGCGCTGCTCGCGATGAGCGCGGTCGAGAACGGCGACAAGGTCGGCCTGCTGCTGTTCCACGGCGGCGCCGACCTCTACATCCCGCCGCGCAAGGGCGGCAAGCACGCGCTGCGCGTGGTGCGCGAGGTGCTATCGCGCGGTCAGACGAAGGCGGCCGGCCTCCGCGCGCGCGCGACGCTGCTCGAGCTGCCCCGCGCGATCCGCAGCTGGTGGGCGAAGCTGCAGCACAAGACCTCCGGCGAGCCACGCCGATCCACGAGCATCTCCGCCGCGCTCGAGTTTTGCCGCCAGGTGCTGCCGCGCCGCGCGGTGCTGTTCCTGATCTCGGACTTCCTCGACGAGGGCTATCTCCAGGTGTTGCGCCACGCGAACCGCAAGCACGACGTGGTCGCCGCGCTGATCACCGATCCACGCGAGGCCTCGATGCCACCCGCCGGGCTCGTCACCCTCGAGGATGCGGAGTCCGGCAAGACGCGCCTCGTCGACACGCGCAGCGCCGCGTTTCGCAAGGAGCTCGCGCAGCGCGCGACGACGCGGCAGACCGAGCTGAAGGATCAGCTCCGCGCCACCGGCATGGATCTGATCGTGTTCGACGCCTCCGAATCGATGGTCGATCCGCTGCTGCGGTTCTTCCGCGAGCGCGAGCGGAGGCTGCGCCGATGAAGCGCCTGGTGTTGCTGTGCGCGCTCGCCGCGTGCGGAGGCTCGAAGGTCGAGGTGACCGAGCAGGCCGAGCTGATCGCGCCCCCGAAGGACGCGATCGCGAAGACCACCGAGAACGGTCCGGTGAAGGCGACCGTGAAGGTGTGGCCCGCGAAGCCGACGCTCGGCGATGCGATCCACGTGCGCCTCGAGATCGAAGCACCCGCGGGCGTCAGCATCGACGCTCCGTTCCAGGAGGCCGGCGATCAGCGGCTCGGCCGGTTCCGTGTCGTCGGGTTCACGCGCGACACCGAGCGGCTGCCAGGTGGTGGACAGGTCCAGAAGCAGACGTACACGCTCGAGGCTCCCGCAAGCGGTCGCCACCGCATCCCGCCGCTGCGACTCGAGATGATCGACGCGCGTGCGACCACCGCCGGCTCCGCGGACGCGAAGAAGGCGCAGGAGCTCCTGACCGACGAGGTTCCTCTCGAGATCGCGCCGGTCCCGGCAGAGCAGGCAACGGCCGAGCTCAAGCCCGCGCAGGGCGAGCTCGATCCCGATGTCGGCGGCACGAGCCTGGTACTCATCCTCGGCATCGGCGGTGGCATCCTGATGCTCGGCTCGGGCTCCGCGCTCGCGTTCCGTGCGTTCCGCGCGCGCCGCCGGATCGAGCAGCAGCGCTCCGCGTACGAGGAGGCCGTCCTCGAGCTGCGCGCGCTCGAGGACAAGGGCCCACCCGGCGAGGACACCGCTGACGCATGGTTCGTGCGGCTGTCGTCGATCGTCCGTCGCTACCTCGAGAGCCGCTACGAGATCCGCGCGCCGGAGCTCACGACCGAAGAGTTCCTCAACGTCGCGATCTCACGCCCCGAGCTGACCGAGGAGCACCGCGGTTTGCTCACGCAGTTCCTCGAGCGCTGCGACCGCGTGAAGTTCGCCGGATACCGCCCTGACTCGGAGGAGTCGCTCGCAACGCTCGCCGCCGCACGCGGCTTCGTCGAGGACACTCGCCTGCGCGAGGGGTCGGCATGAGGTTCTTCAGCTACTTCGCCGAGCCGTGGTTCCTGCTCGCGGCACTGCTCGCCGCACCGGCCGTGTGGTGGTCCGTGCGCAGCTCGGGCCGCGTCGTGTTCTCGTCGCTGCGCGCCCTACCCGCGGGCGGCGACACCTGGAGGACGCGGATCGCGTGGCTGCCGGATGCGTTGATCGGGCTCGCGATCGTCAGCCTCGCGATCGCTCTCGCCGGTCCGCGTGCCGGTGACAAGACCGACAGGGTCCGCCGCGACGGCCTCGCGATCATGATGTCGGTCGACGTTTCGGGCTCGATGAAGGCGCTCGACCTGTCCGCGAAGAACAAGGAGCTGACACGGCTCGATGCGGTGAAGCAGGTGTTCGAGCAGTTCGTCGTCGGTGGCGCGGGCCTCGATGGCCGGCCCGACGACGCGATCGGCCTCGTCGCGTTCGCACGGTACGCCGACACGCGCAGCCCGTTGACGCTCGATCACGGCAACCTCGCCGCAGCGGCACGCCAGCTCGACTTCGCGGTCGAGGGCGAGGACGGCACGGCGATCGGTGCGGGTCTCGAGCTCGCCGTGACTCGCCTCGCGGAGTTCAAGCCGAAGGAGAAGGTCGGCCGCATCGTCATCCTCCTCACCGACGGCGAGTCGAACGTCCACGACATCGACGAGGACACCGCGATCGACGACGCGGTGAAGGCCGGCGTCAAGGTGTACACGATCGGCGCGGGCACGAACGGCATCGCTCCGATCCGCGTGCAGCGCGGCGATGGCTCGAGCGATCTGATGCAGATGCAGGTCTCGATCGACGAGACGACGCTGCGCAAGATCGCGGACAAGACCGGTGGCCAGTACTTCCGCGCGACCGACAACGCGAGCCTCGCGAAGATCTACAAGCAGATCGACGCGCTCGAGCGCACGACGATCGAGCAGGAGCAGTTCACCAGGTACCACCAGTACTACGGCTGGTTCGTCGTCATCGCGATGAGCCTCGTCGTCCTCGCGTTCTTGCTCCGGGGCACCGTGCTGCGGAGGCTGCCGTGAACGTCCTCGACTGGCAGTACGCGCATCAGGAGCGCGTCCACCTCGTGTGGCTCGCGCTCGCCATCGTCGGCCTGCTCGCGTTCCTCGAGCTGCGCTCGCGCGGGATGATGGACACGTTCCTCTCGCCGGTGATGCAGCGGCGGTTGACCGCGCAGGCCTCGACGGAGCGCATGATCGCGCGGCTCGCGCTGATCGCGGCGTCGCTCCTGTTCGCCGCGTGGTCGCTCATGCAGCCGCAGGCGCGCGGCCAGATGGAGACCGTGACCACGTCGACCGCGGCTGCGGATGTGGTGTTCGCGATCGACACCTCGCGCTCGATGCTCGCCGAGGACACCGCACCGAACCGGCTCGCGCGCGCGAAGGCCGAGATCGGCCAGCTGGTGTCACGGCTCGACGGTCACCGGGTCGGGCTCGTCGCGTTTGCGGGGCGTGCGGCGCAAGTCTGCCCGCTGACGCCCGACCATTCGTTCTTCACGACCGTGCTGTCGACGATCGATAGCCGGAGCGCGGGGCGCGGTGGCACGAAGATCGGCGAGGCGATCAAGGTCGCCGTGCGCGGCTTTCCGCAGGGCCAGGGCGCGAAGCTGATCGTGCTGATCACCGACGGTGACGATCAGGACCCATACTCCGAGGAGGCTGCGAAGCTCGCGCGCGAGGCCGGCGTGAAGATCATCACCGTCGGGCTCGGCAGCGAGGCGGGCAGCCAGATCACGCTGACCGATCCGCAGACCGGTGCGAAGACCACGCTGATGCACGAGGGCACGCCGGTGATCAGCAAGCTCAACGGCGAGCAGCTGAGGAAGATCGCCCTCGCGACCGAGGGGGCATACGTGCCGGCCGGCACCTCGGCGATCGACCTCGACTCGATCATGGAGAGCTACGTGCAGCCGATCGTGCGCGCCGCCGCGGATGGCTCGGTGCGCCGGATCCCGGCGGAGCAGTTCCAGTGGCTCGTGCTCGCGTCGCTGCTCTGCCTGCTCGGCGCGCTGTGGGTCGGCGCGGGCGCCGGCGATCGGAAGGGCGCATGACCAGAGCGATCTTCATCCTCGCGCTCGTGTTGAGCGCCTGCGGCGGCGAGCACCGCGAAGCGCGCGTCACCTACAACGAAGGCGTCACCGCGCTCGCAGCAGGCGACCTCGAGACCGCCGAGGCGAAGCTGCTCGCGGCTCGCAGCGCCGCCGGCGTGGATCCCGAGCTGCGGTTCCGCGCGGCCTACGATCTCGGCGTCGCGTACGCCCTGCACGCCGACAAGCTGCGCAACGACAAGGAGCCTGATCTCGCGAAGGCGCTCGAGCTCGCGCAGCAGTCAGCCTCGTGGTTCAGCGATGCACTGCGGCTCCGAACCGACGACGCGAACACGATCGCGAACCTCGCGATCGTGCGCGCACGTGTGCAGTCGATCAGCGACGAGCTACGCAAGGGCGAGGGCAAGCTCGAGGCCCGTCTCGACCGGCTGATCGGCGAGCAACGCAGCGTGCTCGACGACGCGCGCGGCGCATGGCTCGCGATCAAGCAGGCCGGCGGCACCGACCCGCTCGCGCACCAGGGAACGCTGACCCACCTCGCCGACCGCGAGCGCGGCATCGTCGCCGAGGCGGGTGTGATCAGCGACCTCGCCTCCGAGGAGATCGACGCGATCGGCAAGAAGTCCGGGGACAAGCGCAGCGACGAGGAGAAAGTCCGCGTCGTGCAGCTCAAGAACGTCGACCTGTACTTGCTCGACAGCCGCGCGCGGATCGCGGACGCCCGCCGCAAGCTCCAGGAGCTCGCCGCCGAGGAGGGTGTCGCGAAGGCGGAGGCGGCCCTGATCGCGCTGAAGCGCGCGCGCGAGCAGCTGCTGGATCCGATCACCGTGCTGCAGGGCGTGGCGCGCGACGAGCTCGAGGTGCTGCAGGACTCGATGCGTTCGAACGCGATGCGCGGATCGGTCACCATCGAGCTCGGCAAGGATCCGGTGGAGCCCGCCGGGCCGGTACCGTCTTGGCTGCAGCCGCCGGCGATCGGCGAGCGCCAGGCGAACCTGCGCGACCGCCTCGAGGAGGTTCGCGCCCGGCTCGCCGCGGCGGTCGAGACGCCGCCCGATCCGAAGCAGCCCGTCGATCCGAAGCAGGCGAAGGTGCTCGACCGCGTGCGGATCGCGCTGCCGTTTGTCATCGAGGCGAGCGGTGCGATGGACCGCGCCGCGAGCTCGTTGCGCGAGCAGAACACCGCCCCAGCCATCGAGCACCAGCGCACGGCGCTCGTCGCGCTCGGAAATGCGATCGAGCAGTTCTCCGATCTCAAGCAGACGATCGAGCTCGCGTACCAGACCCAGCACCAGGTCGCGGGCCTGCTCTCGCCCGAGGGTGAGAAAGTCCCCGCCGAGGAGCGCGGCCGTGCGACGAAGGAAGGTATCGCGTCGAATCGCACGCGCGTCGAGCGGCTGAAGGGGCTGATCGCCGACGAGCTCGCCGCCGTCGACGAGAAGGCTCCGAAGGAGGCGCCGAAGGATCCGAAGGAGACCGAGGCACAGCAGCAGCAGCTCGCGCAGGCGAAGGAGCAGCTCAACCAGGCCGAGCAGCTGCGCGCGCAGGCGGCTGCGAAGCTCGCGGAGCTCGACAAGGCAATCGCGTCCGCCGGCGCGCCGCTGCCCCCGGCAAAAGAAGCGGAGGCCAAGCTCGAGGAGCTGCGCCGGCTGTTCTTCTCGGTGATCGAGCACCTCCAGCAGCTGATCCGCGATCAGGGCGATACCCGCGATCAGACCTCGGCCGCGAACGGTGACGACACGTTCTCGCGCGAGCCGAAGTTCCCGACGCTGATCGGCCGCCAGGAAGGGCACGGACAGATGGCGAAGGCGATCACCGACGCACTCGCCGCGCAGGCCGATGCCGCGAGCAAGCAACAGGGGCCATCAAAGCCCGGCGCGCCGGATCCGAAGACGCTCTCTGCGGCCGCCGACGAGGTTCGCCAGGCGCAGTCCGAGATGGGCGATGCTGGCCGCTACCTCGTGAAGGCCCGCGACAACAAGCAAGCGAGCATGAGCCTCGAGCCCGCGATGAAGAGCGAGGCCAAGGCGATCGAGCATCTCGAGGCCGCGCTGCGTCTACTTCAGCCGCCGCAGGACAAGAAGCAGGACAAGCAGGACCAGCAGAAGCAGGACCAGCAGAAGCAGGACCAGCAGCAGCAGAAGGGCGGCGCGAGCCAGCGCGCGCGAGACGAGGATGCGCGCCGGCAGAAGGAGCGCCGCAAGCAGGACGGGGCGAACGATCCCGTCGAGAAGGACTGGTGATGCGCGCGCTCCTGGCGGTGGTGACGATCGTGGCGCTCGCGGGGACAGCCGCGGCGGAAGAACCGCGCGCGGTGTTCCGCGTCGAGCCGCAGGGCGAGCCGTACGCCGGCCTGCCGTTCCAGCTCCTGATGGCGCTCGAGGGGTTCGAGGAGAGCCCAGCTCCGGACCTGCCGAAGATCGTCATCCCCGACGCGACGGTCACGCCGATGGGCGCGACGCCGAACGTGACCCGCTCGCTCCAGATCATGAACGGCCGCCGCAGCGAGACGACGCGCGTGTCGTGGACGCTGCGCTGGCGCGTCGAGGCTCACAAGACCGGCCAGCTGCGCGTGCCGCAGACCACGGTCACGCAGGGATCCAAGACGGCGAGCGCGCAGGGGGGGGCGGTGTCGGTTCAGCCGGTGCCGGTGACCGACTCGATGAAGATCTCGCTCGAGCTGCCGAACCGGCCGGTGTTCGTCGGCGAGACCGTGCCGGTGACGTTGACCTTCCTGTTCCAGTCGCGGCCGCAGCAGCAGACGTTCACGGTGCCGCTCTTGTCGAGCGATGCGTTCACCGTCAGCGCTCCGCCGGTGACGAGCCAGCAGCGCGCGCTCACGCTGTCGGCGGGCGCGAAAGATCTCACGTTTCCGTTCGAGCACGATGAGACGCCGGTGAACGGCGTCCAGTTCAATCGCGTCACCGTGAAGATCTTCGTCGCACCGCGCACGGTCCCCCCGGGCGGCAAGGTCGACATCGCGCCGGCGTCGGTCATCGCCGCGTTGCCGGTGGGGCGAGCAGACTTCTTCGGCAACGCCCCCACCCGGATGTTCCGCGCCTCCGACGTCGCGCGGACGCTGGTCGTCAAGCCGCTGCCCGAGACGGATCGGCCGCCGACGTTCGCCGGTGCCGTCGGCGACCAGTTCTCGATCGCGGTGAAGACCAGCCGCTCGGTCGTCCAGCTCGGCGAGCCGGTGGAGCTCGACGTGACGATCAAGAGCAACCAGCCGCTCGACTCGCTCTCGCTCGGAAAGCTCGATGTCGAAGGGCGGCTGCCGAAGGACAAGTTCACGGTGTCCGCAGAGCCGCCGACCGGGGAGCTCTCCGACGAGGGCAAGACGAAGACGTTCAAGGTCACCGCGCAGGTCACCGGCCCGGCGACCGAGGTCCCTGCCCTCGCGTTCTCGTACTTCGATCCGACGAAGGAGCAGTACCGCACGATTCGCTCCGAGCCGATCGCGCTGTCGGTCAAGGGCGGCAGCTTCGTCGGTGCGGGCGATGTCGTGTCGGCGGCACCGGCGAAGCCCTCGGCGCAGGCGCCGGCCGTGACCGATGCAGCCCCCGTCACGGCACAGCTCGCGCTCTCGAGTGCGGGCGCCGTCGAGGATCGGCCGCTGGGCGGCGCGCTGCTCTGGGTGCTGATCGGCCTGCTGTATGCGATCCCGCTCGCGCTGCTCGGCGTGCGCAGCTGGCAGATCCGCACGCGTGATTCGCGCGAGGAGGCTGCGGAGGTCCGTGCGGCGCGCAAGAGGGTCGAGGCGCTCCTCGATCGTGGCGCGAGCGAACCAGCGCGTGACGTCGCCGGGCCGCTCGGCGGCGCGCTGCGAGACCTCGCGCGCGTGCTCGGCCGGGATGTCGACGATCACGGGTTGATCGCGAAGCTCGAGACCGAGGCATTCGCACCGGAGAGCTCCGGCAAGCCGCTGTCGCCCGACGTGCGCTCCGATGCTGCGGGCCTGCTCCGCCGCTGGCTCGGCGAGACGCGCAAGCCGTCGCCCCGCCGGTCCGCCGCGGTCGCTTCGCTCGTGCTGCTCGCGATCGGTGCCTCTGCGACCAACGCGCACGCGGCCGCGATCGATGAGGGCCGCGCCGCCTACCAGGAAGCGCTCGGCCTCACGACCGACGCGACGGCACGCAAGGCCGCGTTCGCGCGCGCGGCGGTCGCGCTCGGCGACGCCGTCCGTGCGACCCCCGATCGTCCCGAGCTGCTCGCGGACTGGGGCAACGCGGCGCTCGGTGCCGGCGATGTCGCGACAGCGG
>JACCRC010000031.1 GCA_013813765.1 Deltaproteobacteria bacterium
CCCGCCCTACGTGCGCGAGGCGATTCGCTATGCGCTCGCGGACTGACCTCCTGTTGCCATCACACCACGACCACCACCAACAACATCATCCCAAAGAGAACACCATGACCATCAGCATCCGTGACCGGCGCCTGAACTGCTTCGAGGCGCTCCACATCGCACTGGCCACCGAAGAAGCGAAGTACATGACGACCACCCCGGAGATGGAGCGCTCGGTCGAATCGCTGTACGCCTTCGGCCAGCAGAAACTGGCGCAGCTTCGCACGGCCCAGGCCGCGCCCGCGCCTGCCGTCTTCGCGCGCGGTACCGACTTGCGCGAGCGGCGGTTTACGATCAGGACCGAGATCCTCGCGATGACTCGCGCCGAGCTGCTCGTGCGACTCGCCGTGCTGTGCGGCTCCCACCCGTTGCTCTCGTACCCCGATCGGGACGGAGAGGCGCTCAGCGATCCGGCGCTGCGTCAGCTTGTCGAGAACGCCACCCGGATCACGTCGGGCGATGTGGCCGACTGACGAGCGGCGCCGTCTGGAGCGCGGTGTTCGACGACGACACGCGACCGAACCGACAAGCACGTGGGGTCGAGCCTGCATACTTGTCGGTGTCATCAATCGGGAGACTCCTGATCACGGGCTGGCTGCCCCGGACGTGACCTGCGCCCGCGACCACCAACGCGCGGCCCAGTGCACGACGATGCGGCCAGCGCGTCGAGAAGCCGCGGATCGGTGCCGAGGTCGTTGATCTTCGAGCGCGCGATCTGCGCGCAGCGACCCCGGTACCCCGGCCACGGTCGTCGGCACGGATACCGGCGCGCGACGTCCAACGCCCACGCCTCGCCTCGGCACGCGGCGACGCCTCGCAGCTGCGCGATGACGTCGGCGAGGCACTGAGGGCACAGCGCTGCGCGAGAGCAACACACGGTCACGTTCGGATGCTACGCGGACGGCATGACAGTGCTGGGGGTTGGTCACGCCTGGGCGCGCGCGGCTTCGTAGGACAGCCACTGCTCGGCGAGTCCCTCGACCTCGGCCCATACCAGGTCCGCTCGGTGATGGCGCGCCGCCACCGCCCACGCCACGAGCACCAGCTCGATCTCCAAGTACGTCATCGGCGAACACCACGCGTAGTCCAGGATCTCATCGTTCATCGTCATGTCGCGCGGTATCGACCAGCCGGAGAAAGAGTTGCGTCAGCACTCCCGCGCGCCGTGAATCCCCGCTCGTCCGCGCGCAGGGCATTCGGTCGAAGGCAACCCGCCGCCGCGAGTCGGGATCGGCGGTGTTCGTGGTCGAAGCTATCGGCGGCCGGGTGCCTGCCGGTAAGACACGCTGAGGGCGATGCAGTGGAACTGGTCGTCGCTGCTCTGCGTCTGTGGGTTAGAAGCGTCCGTAGATCAACAGGCCGTGCTCCGAGACAGCGATACTGGCGACGGGCGGCGAGCCGTCGTTTGCCGGGTGAATCGCGAGCGTGATAATTCCCGTGACGAGCAACGCGGCGCCGCCGATGCCGATGACGCGGCCGAGCAGGCGGCGAGTGTCGGCGGTCTCATGCAGGCGCTCTGCCTCGCTTTGACTCGCGACCCGGCTCGCCTCGTCGTCGAGCCCGCGCGCGTTCCACAGGAACCCGGCGCTTGCTGCGAGCGCGATCACGCCCGATCCGGCGAGTCCCCAGCCGAGGCCGTCGGCGTACCACGCCTCGCGTGACGCACGGCGCACCACGACACTCGCCGCGGGAATCGAGGCGGCCGGCGCTGCCGTCGGAACCGGTGCTCTTGTCGTGGTCGGGGCAGACTCGGAGGGTGGCTCGGTGATCGCCGTGCGCTGCAGCTCGGCCTTCATGTCGGCGATATGCTTCTCCGCCGTCGCGACGTGACCTGCCTGCGGGTTCGTCTTGATGAAGCGCTCGTAGTGCCAGATCGCATCGTCGTACCGCTTGAGCTTGCGGTAGCACTGGCCGAGGTTGTAGTCGAAGATCGGTGCCGGATCGATCAGCGCGCCGGCCTTGAACTCCTCGGAGGCTTCGGTCCACGAGCGCACGTTGTAGAGCTTGTTGCCTTTGTCGAGGTGTTCGAGTGCGGCCTTGGACGTGGGCTTCTGGATCGGTGCCTGCGCGGATGCGCTACGCATCGCCCATAGCGCGAACACCATGGTCACCCACAACGCGCGCACAACGTGCGATGCCCTCATTCGGCCACCGCCTCCGGATCGATCACTGTTGACGACGAACTGCTGTCGGTGGCGCGCGCTGCGGGGCTACGTGGATCGGTGGTCGGGCGCGTCGTCGTCTGCGGACGTGCGCCGCTCGGCCGGCTCGGCGGGGCGGGCGTCGTCGTGGGGCGCCCGACGTCGACCACGGCGGCGGGCGCAGCATCGGGCGCGGCGTCGGTCCCTGCGTCGATCACTGTCGCGCTCGGAGCACGGGTTCGCTCGCCCGTCGGCAGGGTCGTGCTCATGCTCGCCGGAGCCAAGCGCTCCTCCTCCGCACTCGCGCCAGGTGCCGTCGCCGGGGAGGTAGGCGCGGCGGGCTCGTCGGCAGGTGTGACGGCAGTGGGGTGCGGCTCGTCCGAACGCGCGCGCGTCGCGACCACGCCGAACGTTGCGAACCCGACGACGATCGCTCCGGCGACGCCGAGCGCCCACATCCGCGACGCGCGACGGGGCGAGGGTGGCGCGACCGCTGCGAGCACGCCGCTTGATGCGCCGAGCGTCGTCGAGGGCGGCACGACGGGAACCGCCCGCGCGTTGGGGCGCGCGGGCACGGTGCCGGGCTGCACGGGTGTCGGCGACGCGACGCGCGCAACGTTTGACATCGGCGAGCCTGCCGACATCGCCGAGATCGGGACCTCCTGCGGCAGCATCGGCACCTGCGTGCTGCGGTAGGGCCACGCCAGCGGCGTGGCGTGCTCTCCCTTGGACGAGTTGCGCACCGTCTCGAGCTCCGGACCCGCGCCCTCCACGAGCTGTCGGGCGTAGCGTGCGAGGATCTCCGCGCCGCTCGGCACGTGCGGCGGGATCGGTGGAACCCGTGACGCGAATGCGTTCGCGAACGCGCGCGCCGACGCGTGCCGCTCGCTCGGATCGACAGACAAGTTCTTGAGCAAGAGGGCGACCACATCGGCGGGAATCGAGTGCCCGGCGGGCGGTTCGGGACGCTGCGTCATCTGGAGGTGGTAAAGGACGCTCGGAACGTGGCGGCCCCATGGGATCTCGCCGAACAGCATCTCCCACGCGATGATCGCGACCGCGTAGAGGTCGGATTGCGCGGTCGCGCCGGCCGCGTTTCCCATCTGCTCGGGCGGCATGTATCCCGGCGTCCCCATCGCGAGGCCGGTCTGGGTCTTCCTCGTCGTGGGCTCCGCGGCGAGGTCACGTGCGATGCCGAGGTCGATCAAGATCACCTCGTACGGGTTGTCATCGCCCTCGACGATGAACACGTTGCCCGGCTTGAGGTCGCGGTGGACAATGCGGTGATCGTGCAGGTGCTGCAGCGCGCGACACAGCTGAACGATGAGATGGAACGTGTGATGGAGCGTGAGCGTCCCATTCTGGCCGATGTGTTGGTCGAGCGGCCGGCCGTCGAGAAACGGCATGATGAGGAACAGCTGGCCGTCGGGCAGGACGCCATAATCCTCGACCGTGACGACGCTCTTGTGCGGCTTGACGCGCGACGGCGAGCTGACCAGCGCCTCGCTCTCGAAGCGCTGCCGGAGGATCTCGTTGTTCGCGTACTCGGGGAGCAGGACCTTCATCACCTTCCTGCTCCCGAGTACCGCGTGCTCCACGAGATACACGGCCCCCATGCCGCCAGAGGACAGCTTCGATCGGATCACATAGCGACCGATCGACTGACCGATCAACGGATCCGCTTCACCGCGTGGCTGCAAGGAACACCGACAACGCCTCGAACCTAAGTGTGCCCAAACCGCCGACGAATTCAAGCGTCGTCATCGCCCCGCTCAGCGCTCGCCCGCGGCGTCATCGGCGACCAGCGGCAGAGTAAGCCCGACCTTGGCCAGCCATTCGGAAAGCGTCGAATGCGCCTTGTAGCCGAGGGTCTTTGCGGCCGATCGGAGCGATGTCCGCGAGAGCAGGTCGATCCGCTCCGCGAAGAAGCGCAGATCGTCGAGGTTTCGCGGCCAGCCAAATCCTTGGAGCGCGGACTGGTTGCCGGCCGTGAGCTGGGAGAACCGGACCATGGCCCCGCGCTCGGCGAGCGCGTGATCGAGCAGGGCGGGGAGCGTCGTGCGAAACGCCAGGGCCGGCAACTTGACGATGCCCATCTTGTCCACGTGCTCGGCCGAAAGAACGGACCGGGCACGTTCGAGCGAGGGCGTGGTGGCGATCACGCGGATCCGAAAGCTCGACGAGAACGCCGAGGACGCGAACGCGGCGTCTATGACCTCGGAGTCGTCGTCGATCGTGACGAGCAAGCTCGATCGCGATGCGGCGTCGAGGATCTCGCGTTGGCGAGCGCGGTCACTCGGCAGTGGCCCGAGGATGACGGGCGGGCGAGCCCGCACGAGGGACATCTCGTGGAGTACGCGCGCGAGCCGCGCTTGGTCGCAGCCGGGCTCGGCGATGATGAGGACGGGGCGACCGCTGGTCGCAAGCATCATCATCGCGCTCGGCGACGTCTCGCTCTTGTTCGATGGCTCGAACGACGACGGAGCCGACGGGTCGCCCTCGGGGCCGAGGATGCCGGCGAGCACGGGTGACGCCCGGCGCATCTCGTCGTTGACGGCCAAGAACTCGAACGGTCCGGCAACGAACGTGTTGCCCGGGCGGAGGTCGAAGGTCTCCTCGCGCCGGATGTCGAAGATCGTCCCGTTCGTACTGCCCTTGTCGATCACGCGCAGCACGCCGCTGTGGCGTTCGAGCACGCAGTGCTTGCGCGACAGGTATCCGGGCGGGAGCGCGACGTCGTTGTCCGGAAACGAACCGAGCGAGAACGATCGCTGCTCGCGCGGCAGCGTGAACTCGATGCCGGTTCCGACGACGCGCAGCCCCGTCACCACGTCCGGGCCGTCGAAGTACGGTACGCGCAGCGACTCGGGCTGTGTCTTGGTTTTCGGAGGCGGCTCTGCGGGCGGCACGCGCTTGGCCATGCCTCACCTGGCCACGAGCGTCGCGGCGCCGCAAGGGGTTGGTCGGCGGTGGGTCGTCGATCGCCCGAATCACCGACCAGTCGACGCTTGGCCGCGCTGCGTCGCGCCCCGCGATCCGCCCGGTGGTCGGTGAAACGACCGATCTGCATGCGCCCACCGACCGCCCCTTGTCCGCTGGCCGGCAGATCTGGTGATGTGCTGCCGTGGCCGTTGTCTCGTCAGCATTGACCCTCGACCTGATGCGCCAGCTCGACGACGAGTTGGCCGCTGTCCTTCTGCGTGTCGATGCGCTCGTCGCCGATCACGGGTTCCGCGACGAGCTGGTGCCCGCTCTCGCGAAGCTCGAGGTCACGCGGGCCGCGCTACGCGAGCGCGTGATCGCGTGCGTCGCGTGCGTCGCCGCGTATGGTGCGCAGTGGAGCGGAACCCTCATGCAGACCCGCGTGCTCGTCGTGCTCGCGCAGCTGGCGATGCTGCGCGACGCGGCGCTCGACTTGCCACCCGATGCGCGCCTCTACGGCGACGCATTTTCCTCGACCGACGCTCTCAGCGCGCACATCGTGCGCGGTATCGAGCGCGTCACCGCCGGGCTCGAACGCGAGCGCCAGATCGCCGATCGGATCGATCGGGCCGCCGTGCGCGCCGCGTGGGAGCAGGTCGCGCTCGGAAAGGCCGAGGCCGGATTCGCGGCGCTTGGCCACGATGATCGGATTCTTCGCGCCCTGCGGGCCGGCGCCCGGATGCCGTCGCTACGATTCACAATCGCTTGTCGAGCGTTGCTGCTCTCGCTCGACGCTCGGCTCGATCCGGCCGAACTCATCCCCGACCTCCCACCGCTTCGCCGAATGCCGGGGGAGTCGTCGTGAGCGGGTTCCAAGGCAGGGCGGCCAAGGGCGAGAACCAACGTGGTTGCCCGAGCTTGCGTCGCTCCCGGCACGGGGCAGGGGGTGCAGCAAAACGCGACGGATGGTGCTCTGGGCCGGGGTGTGGTTCGATGAGGGTTGGCCGAGCCGGGCGCGGTGCGACCCGGGGCCAACCCATGGCCGGGCACCTCCATGCTCCAATGCGCGTACACAACGCGGTCCCGCGGGGCGGCGCGTGATGGAGCGCGAACGTCCGGGGCAAAGTCGTGGCTACACGCGAGACGCGGGATTCGGATCGCCCAGCTACGGCCCCGAGCCCGTTCGCCAGACGCCCGAGGAGCTTTCCGCGGATCGCGTGGCGATGCTCTCTCGCGACGCGCGAGATAGCGCCGCAGGCGCGAGGAAGCTCGCGACCATCACGGTGCGCGCGGAGTGGACACAGGAGAAAGAAGCGCTGCAAGGCGCGGAGCTGAAGCTCCAGGCCGCGCTCCGCGAACGCGAAGCCGACGCGGCCGTGTCGGAGAAGGCACGCGAGGACTATCAAACCGCGAAGCGGGACGTCGAGGAACTCACTCGTGTGCTTGCGACCGCGCAGCAGCCTCGGGTCAAGCCGCCGATTTCGCGCGAGCTGGAGCTCGAGCCGCAGATCGGCAGCATGCCCGCGGTCGAGGTGTTCGCGTGGGCGGTGGGCCTCAGCCCCGCGGAGCGGACGTCACTCGCTCAGAGACTCCGCGAGGCCACGACGGTGCACCGCTCCACGGATCGCGACACGTTCGCCATCGCGCTCGCGAACCATCTCGCCCGTAGCCGGGACCTCCATCAGTTTCAGAGCGTGCTCGCCGATCCTGCGCGATTCAATCTCGCGGCGTTTCTGCGTGACCAGCAGGTTCGTTCCGGCGGTAGCAACGCGGCTCCGGCCACGACAACAAGCGCGCCGACCCCTCAACCCGATGCCGCGCGCCCCGATGTTCCGGCACAAGAACGCGGTGTCGAGAGCGGCGCTGGGTCGCAGACCACGGCCGCCGCGATGGGCGCCGCCGTCGAGCACCAAGCGCAGGATCCGGACGCGGTGCTTCGCCGTGTGCTCGACGGACACGGTGCGAGCCCCGCAACGACGCCGCTCGACGCGTCCGCGTTCGCCCCGCTCGACCCGTCCACCCGCCGCAGCCTCACGCGACGCCTCCGCGGATACAGGCCTGGGCGAGGCGACGAACTCGGCGCGCGGTTCGCGCGCCTTGCCGTTGCCGATCAACAGGCGATCTACGGCGCGCTGGACGCACCGACCTCGGAGACCAGCACGAAGCCCAGCACGCAGGATGCGGCTCCTGTGCCCTCGGCCGAACCCGCCGGTGCGGCGCCGGCACCCGCGACGCTGCTGAGCGACTCGATCGAAACGTCGAGCGCGGCACCGATCGCCGTGCCAGACGCTCTCCAGCTCAAGCCCGAAGCATCAACCGGTGCGGGTGTCGCCGCGCGCCCCGCGAACGATCACACCGAGAAGGAGCCTCCGCGTCCGGACAGCGCGCTTCGCGCGTACGTGATGAGAAACATCGACGACCTGTGGAACGCGGCGCGGACCGAGCTTGCAGTCATGTCGTTTCCGACGGCCACCGCGCAGTTCGCCTGGAAGGATCCGAAGGCGTTCGCCGACACCGTGCTGGGAGCCATGCACGACGTCGTGTTGAAGCAAGCGAAAGCGGGCGACCTCTCGCCGCTCGACGAGCTGGTGTACCCCGCGCGCATGACCGACGAGCTGACGCCGATGGTCCCGTTCGAGCAACGCGAAGACGAGAAGACCGCGGCGCTCGAACGCGCCGCCAAGAGGGTCGACGCGACGGTGCCCACCGACAAGAAGACCTACGTGCAGTCCGTCGCGCGGGTCTCGATCCCGTCGATCGGCCTACGGTTCGCGCAGCTCCTGAAGTCGGCCATCGCCGGATCCACAGTCCGCATGACCGGGCGCTACGTCGATGCGATGAACGATCGCGCGCGCGCCGGGCTGACGGCCCACGACGCGAACGTGCGGCTTACCGAGCGCGATCTCATCACGTCGCGGCCCGTCGATCGATTCGTTGGCCTCGGACTCGTCACGCCGAACGAGAGCGGCGCGCTCGTCGGCGAGGTGGTGCCCGATCCGTCCGTGAAGCCCACCGGGCGCACGACGCTGCGCCGCCCGAAGCTGACCTGGCAGGGCATGCGCGACAAGCGATTCTGGTGCTGGGTCCAAGCGGACCTTCCCGACGCCACGCCGGAAGAAGTCGCCGCGGTGATGTTCGCGTACCTCGGCGGCGAGCCACGGACGTATCTGGCGTACGGGTTCGCGCAGGCCGGATCGCTGTTCGGCTTGCCCGCGTCGTGGGCGATCCAGTTCGCGGAAGCCCGCGATAGCGCGCCCGAGAGTGTTCGGCAGGGCAAGCTCCCCGATCCGGCCAACGATACGATCGCCAGCCGCTTGATGTTGATCGCAGGCAGCGATCAAGCCGATGCAATCGCGCTCCAGCAGGCCGCGAAGACGCCGCTGGATGCGGGTGTCGACGTACCGCAGGTGCTCGCTGCGAACGAGGACGTCATCGTGCAGCCGGCGGCGCTGCGCAGCGTGCTGACACCATGGGGACTCGCGGGCGACCTGATCCCGATCGTGATGCACGCGGTCACCACGCGCGACACGCTGCGCAGCGCGCAGCCGAGCGAGATCATGGCCTACGCCGCCGTCGCCCTGGGCCAACGCGAGCGGCTCGGCCGGATCTCCGGCAGCATCACCAACACGATCGCGGCGGGCAAGCAGTTTCCCGGCCGCGATGCGGACAACCCGGTGCACGGAATCCTCGCGCGCTATGCGCAGGCGGCTGCCACCGCTCAACTTGCCGACGTCTCCGATGGCCTCGTCGCCGACGCACAGACGATGCAGCGCGGGCTGGTTGTCAAGTCGCTCCAGGCCAACCAGCTCGCGGCGATGCAGGCGATCGACGAGATGCGCGCGGGTCCGGCGATGCGCGACCCCAAGGCACCGAAGGACGATCGAGACTGGATGGACAAGCAGATCGACACGCTGGAAGGCAAAGGCGACGCACAGCGCGGCGGCTCCAAAAACAGCGCGGCAGAAGCCCGGAAGCTCGGCGCCCTCAACAACAACGCGCAAGAGCGCGCGCGCGTCCTGGAGAACACCTTGCTTGCCGGCGGTGAGGTCGACGCCGACGAGCTACAGCGAGTGCAGCTGGAAGCCCAGGAGGTCGCGCTCCGCGCACGGTTGGAGAGCCTCAATGCGCAATTGGACCTGGTCGCCGACGAAGCCGCCGCCGCGGAAAACGCGGGGCTCGCCGCCAAGCTCGCGAGCCTTCCCAGCGGTAAGTTCCGCGGACTTCGTGACCTGACGCTCCACGTCCGCGCACAGCTCGTCACCGTGCGACGTGACTTGCTCCTCGATCCCAAGGAGGCACTGAAAGCGGCCACGCCCAAGCAGGGTGACGGCGACGGGCTCACGCCGCCGCAGTTCGATGTTGTCGCCAAGCGCGACGCACTGACCAAGGCGCAAGGCGGCTTCGAGGCGCTGTCGCGGGACTACGAGCTGCGGACCTTCGTCGAGAAGGCGTACTCGCTGGTCGACGATCAGCGCTTCCGGACGATGTTGGTGAACATGGCGGCGATGATGGGGATCTCGTTCGGTGGCGCGAGTCTGGCCTCGGCGATCGCCAAGGGCGCGGGTCGCGCAATGACCTCCGCCGAGGGTGTGGCGACGGTGGCCGAGCTATCGCTCGGCGCGCGCGCCGGGATGTTCGCGATGAAGGTCGCGACGGAGACGCTCGTCAGCGCGTCGGGCCAGGTCGTGATGACGGGCGACAGCGCCGGCAAGGCGCTCGCCGAGAATGCGTTGCTCTCGCTCGGCATGGAGGGAACGGCCAGCCTCATCGCCAAGGATGTCGCCGTCGCGCGCGCGTGGCACAAGGCGCTCGATACGCAGCTCGCGCGGATCGCGTCGGTCGAGGCGAAGGCAGCGATGCGCGCGTCGTCGACCGGGACGGTTGCCACGCTGATCGGCCGCGAGGCGATCGGAATCTCCGGCGAGGCGGTCATGGGCATGGCGCTCGGCGCGCTCTCGCACGAGGTGCTCGCGCAGCTGAACGGCAGCGGAACTGCGCAGGCGGGCGCGGTCGGCGACATCAACAGCGACGCGATCATCCAGGGCGCATCGGTCGCGATCGGGCGTCTGGTCCACGCGCGCATCGGCCAGCGCCGCGACGCGATGGACGCTCTCGCACGCAAGAGCGCGACACCGCAGGGCAAGCAGCTCGGCGCCCATGCCCGCCAGCTCGAGAAGCTGACGACGCTGCTCGTCAGCCGTCCGGCAGCCGAGCGCGCGCAGGCGGCACTCGACGTGCTCGACCATCAGGCGCGGCTGATCGACGAGGAGATCCGCGTCATCGACGAGTTGCTCACGCGCGCGGACCACGGCGGCTACTCGGCCGACGATCTAGCGCGCACCAAAGCCGAGTTGGTCGGTCAGCGGGCGAGCGCAGGCGATGCGGCGATGCTCACGACGAAGTTTCATCTCATGGGCCTGCGCGAGCACGCGCCGGGGACGTTGTGGCGCGGCACGCCCGCCGAGGTCGCGCAGGCAGTCGCCGAGGTCCGCGAGACGCAGCCGGGCGCGCAGGTGCGCGAGACCGAGCCCGGCGTCACCACGGCAAAGCTGGGTGATCGCGAGATCACGTTCCACGCCATCGCGGAACCCACGCAGGCGACGCCGACGACCGCTGGGGCGAACAAGCGGCCGGTCGACGCGACGAAGGACTCCGCGGACAAGCCGACGCGGGCGGCGACCGATGACGAGGATGCGGCTCCTGCCAGCGCACGCGATGTCAACGAGACAGGACCGGCGCCGAAGTCGCTCGTGGAGCGCACCGTCGATCGGCTCGCCGCAGGGATGCGCGGGCTGGGCGATCGTGCGTCTGCGATTGGCGATCGGGGCCGCCGCGAAGCGCACCTCGTCGACGCGGGCGAACCGCTGCCATCGACCAAGACCCCGCGCGCGTCGCGCGCTCGCGCCGAGCAGGTACGCGCGCAGGTCGACGCCAAGCTCGCCGAGCTGGGAGTGCCAGGCGGTTCGTACCGCGTCGAGGTGCTTCCCGATGCGAAGTATGCCAAGCGCTTCGGAGAAGATCGCGGACCGGCCGCGATGATCATCGAGCACGATCAGCCGACGGTCTATGCCAGCGAGCGCGCCACGCCCGAAGACATCGCTCACGAGGCGATGCACGTGGCGCAGCTTCGCGACGGGCGCAAGCCCGAGGTCGCTGCGAGCATCCGAATCTTGAGCGATGAGACTCTCAACGCGAAGAGGTGGAAGCAGGCCGACGCCGGTTACCGCAAGGAGCTGTTTGAGCATCGGCTGATTGTCGAGATCGACGCGGCCGAGAGGCAGCTCGAAAAGGCGGACGGTGAGGCGCGCGCGCAACTGGAGCGAGAGATCGCCTCGATGCGCGAGCAGCAGAACGAGCTGGCCGGCATCACCGTGGAACAGCTCCTCATGATGAAGGCCGGCGCGGCCCCGCTGCCAGCCTACCTCCAGGATCCTGCGTTCCTGTTCGCGCCACCGCGCAGCGTGGTGTCAGGCAACAAGCTCAATCCGTTCCGCGACGAGGCGCGCCCCGGTTACAACCGGACGCCGGTCGACGACGGACCGGCCGCCAAGCGCGCCGCCAAGGACGGCACCACGGTTTTCCAAGTCGGCGAGCGATGGCGCGAAGCCGTCGTCGTTACCAGCACGTACACCGGCGTGGTCACCAAGATCGATCGCACGGCAGACGCGACGATCGTCCACGTGAAGGAGGCGAGCGGCAAGGTCCACTTCTACACCGGAGAAAAGGACGCAACCGTCGCCGTGACCGCGGGCGATCCGGTCGCGCCCGGGACGCCCGTGCTCCACGAGCGAAGCCGCGAGTATCGGCTCCTCGACGTGGGAGGCGAGCATATCGTCGAGGAGAAGGTCGCGAAGCGCGGCTGGCAACAAGGGGGTGACTTCGTGCGCACCCGCGGCTACATCACCGAGGACGCCGCACGGTTACAGGTTGACGCCGAGCTGGACGCCAAAATGAAGGAGCCGCCGGGCGAAAATCACCTCACGAGCCATGTGCGGCTCGACAACCAGACCGGAAGCGGGGCAGGGTTCGATGACGTCATCGTCGAGTTTGCCGGGGATCCAAACCGGCCGACCGCGAAGATCCGGATCATCGAGACCAAGGACAACCCGAACAGCACGACGCGGTACGAGCACATGACTGCGATCCGCACGAATCTCGAGACCAACTACGACCGACTTCGGCGCGACATCGACACGGCGCTGACCCTGGAACCCGACGCGCGCAAGGGGAAACTCCGGGATCTCAGCGCTGAGCAGCTCATCGCGATGCAAAACGCACTCATCTCAATGGACGTATCCGTCGAGCTGCGACTCGGGCCGACAACGCGCGTTACGGCGGAGACGATGGCCCGGTTGCGGGCCGACCTGCGGCGCTACTTCAATGGCAAGGATGTCCTGAAGGCCGACGCAGTGACGGTCAGGCCAGAGTTTGTAGACGAAGCCACCCGAAATCGGTTCCCAGACACTTGAGACGAACATGAGTAAGGCAAACACGTCGGCCAAAACCACTCCACCCGAACCACCCAGCTGGGAGCGAATCCTCGCGCACTTCGAGAGCCTCGCCGAGCTGAACATCCGTAGCCTGCGTGAGAACCGTGAGCGGAGGCTCCAGGAGTACGCCCGAAGTGTCGGCATCATCGGGCTGAGTCTTCACATCGCCGCAAGTCAGTCGCTGATGATTCTCGTGGCACGCGGCCCCGAAGGTCTACGGGAAGACCTGCGCCCTCTCGTTCCCTACGCGCGGACGGAGGCGGAGCAGATGTTTCGCGACTACTACCGCCCCGACGACACGGTGACGACAAATGCGCTCGCGTCAGCAACGGGCGTTTGCATGTACGAGTGTCTCGGCCTCGATGCCGATGGCGCACTTGCTGTGTTCAAGCCTCATCTGATTCGTATCGCGACGTCGCGCCGTGATGAGTACGTCTTCGATCACTGGAGCCGAGCGCTTGCCGCGCTGGTCTTGGACGACCGGCGCACGTGGGGGCCCATCGCAGGCCTCCTTCCGAACGATCCGATTCCCTTCACGCCGGGTGCGACCTTCGAGTTCAACGTGCAGGGGTTCATCGTCCACCTTGCTGGCGCGATCGTTCACGGCCGACCGTTTGACGATGTTCTTCCAGCCTGGCGCGACTTCCTGCGGAGCTACCCATACCTGACACGCATCAACATGGCCAACACCACCACTCTCCTGTGGTCTGCACGTCTCGTGCATCACCATATCGCCGGCAATCCGCTGGGAACGACCGCAGCGTTCCTATACGAGGAGATTCGTGCTGCACTTGCCTCCGAATCCGAAGCGAAATCATGAAGGCCACCGATCGGAATGTTTGTCGCGCACTCGTTCGCCTGTCTGTCGTTGCGATCGTGATGACCTCGTGCAGCGCGCGTCGGGACGTCGAATGTGAGCGCGACGCGTACTGCGATCTCGTCGTAGGCGGCCGGTGCGTCGCATCTACGAGCGGAAGCATGTGGTGTGCGTACCCAGATGTGCAATGCCCGGGCGGCTACCGATACTCCGATCAGGACACGGGCGACGGGCTCAGTGGGGAATGTGTTTCGGAGGTCAGCGGCCAGGACGCGGGAATTGACGGACCGCTCGATGCTGACCTTCGCGAATGGAGCGCCCCCACACGGGTCGCGAACGTCAACTCCACCGGGGATGATCTGCAGCCATCGATCAGCGCGAACGGTCTTGAGCTGTTCTTCTGGCGCGGTAGCTTGAACCCGCCATACGGAGAGGTGTTCGTCGCGAGTCGCCCGTCGACAACGCAACCGTTTGGAACCGCCACTCCGGTAACGGCGGTGAACACGCCGAGCAACGAGAACGGCGTCCTGGTCTCCAACAGCGGGTTGGAGCTGTTCGTGAGCCAGGGCAACGAGATCACGATCGCAACCCGAGCCACTCCTGCTGGGAGTTGGAGCATGCCTGTGCCCACGGGGGTGATCTCTTTCGGTTACAGTCTGACCGCGGACGGACTGAGCTTGTACTTGGTCAAGGGCTGCGGACCCGGACAGCACAACAACGACGGACCGTGTCTGTTCCGAGCCGACAGGGCGAGTATCGGTGCCGCCTGGTCAACGCCGGTTTTCATTGAGTGGCCAGGGGCGACAGTTCAATGGAACAACGCGCATGTCTCCGGGGATGGACTTCGGCTTCTCGTCAGCAACCCGTACTCGGGCAGCTCGATTCGAGCTGCCGAGAGCAGGCGTTCGACCACAACCGCGACGTGGGGTCCGCTGCAAGTCATCAACGCGCTCGCCCTTGAGACCACCAATGCGGACCTGCGCTGGAACGCGAATGAGACCGAGGTCTATCTGATTGCGAAACCCATCAGCTCGTCGAGCGGCTTCGACATCTACGTTTCGGTGTTCCAGTGATGAGCCCCATGCTGAGGCTTGCATTCGTCGTTCTGATGAGCGGTTGCGGCGAGAAGGCAGCATCTGGCGATTCGCCGGAGCGCAATACGCAGAAGCGGAAAGCGGAGCGGTCCACCGACGAGGAGATTCTGATCCTCGAAGCGGCACGCGACAAGGCCAAGGGCGAGTTGGCCACCATGCTCGCGAAGGACCCTCCCGATACGCGCGCGATCGACGAGAAGCGTGCGGCGATTCACGCTGTCGAAAACAGGCTCGCATCGTTACGGAAGCGGAGCCCTCGGTAGCTCGCAGCGATCAGGTTGCCGCCTCGGGTTCTGGTGAACTCCGTCAAACTCGGCCGGCTCGCACGTCCCCGGATCGGCCACTCGTCAAGACGTTCGACGGAGTGCTCGAACGACTCCGCGCTCAGAAGGGTCGCCGACCCGTCGGGCCAGAGCGCGAGATAGATGCGCTTTGGGTCGCGGTCCCCACGCTCCGTCACACGGCCTCCGAAGCGGAAGTCGGCGCGCGGCGGCCGATGGAGACTTGATTGGAGCCGCTAGCCCGGTTTGAACGGGCGACCTGCGGTTTACGAAACCGCTGCTCTACCACTGAGCTATAGCGGCTTAGGGAAGAGGTCTGTACCCGAAACGGGACGCGTGTGCAAGCGCCATGGGCGCCGCGCCGCGAGCATCCGTTCGAGATCGAAGTAGTCGTAGTGGACGTCGCACGAACACGGATCGGCGACCTGGTCGAGCGTCATGGAGTGAACGCGGGAGATCAGCCCACTCAGCGGCCGGTACGCCGCATGAACTACCCGAGGAGCGCGAGGACGCGCAGCACCTCGCGTCGCAACGTCGCTGCGTCCCGCGTGGTCAGCCACGCGCCCTGTGCTGTCAGAAGTGCGCATAAAATCGGATCGAGAAAATCGCGAGCGGTTTGTTCCGCGCCGATTCGAGAATCCAGCTCGGGTCGCGTCTGTTCAGTTGTCGGCGCTGCGGTCGTCCACGAGAGTTCGCTTCGATTCGCGTCGGTCGCAACCGCTGAGAACGACTTACGAAACCGTTGCTCTACCACTGAGCTATAGCGGCGGGGTAGGGGCGTTCGTGTACCCGACGAAGCGCGCGATTGCAAGGGCTTGCGGTCAGCGCGGGAGTAGGGCGATCACGTTCGGCAGGGTCCAGAACTGGGTGTTGCTGTCGTTCTCGACGAAGTTCGTCTCGTAACTGCCCACGCGGGCGAGCTCGCCCTCGGGGCCGCGGGCGACGAGCGAGGCCTCGGGGCCGCCCTCGAGGAACAGTGCGCCGGCGAGGTCGTGGGCGCCGAGCGTGGCCGAGAGCTCGGCCATCGTGATCGCGGCGCGCGCGTGCAGGAACACGATGCGGCCGGAGCGGTCGAGGCCGATCGCGGCGGCGCTGTACTGTTTCGGGTCCTTCCACGGGATCGCCTGACCGTTGCAGCCGAGCATCCGGTAGGACTGGACGATCGTGTGGTAGCGGGCCCGGAGCGACGCGAGATCGAAGTTGGGGCAGTCGCGGCCGACGATCGTGAAGGCCGGGTCGGCGGCGGTCACGGGATCCCACGCGAGGTAGCCGCCCATGCGCGAGTTGTCGTCGGAGCGCTCGTGGCCGTCGGCGATGATCATCCCGACGGGCTTGCCGCTGTCGTGGAACATGCCGGCGTTGATCACCGCGGAGAGGTGGAACGCGTCGCGCCAGGTGAGCGCGGTGCGGGGCGTCGGATCGTCGGTGGACTGCGAGAAGATCTTGAGAGCGAACGTCGCGGCGTCGGCGCGCACCACGTCAATGCAGGCGGCGCCGCCGGCGATCGGTTTCGCGGCGAGCGGCCAGCGCTCGACGGTGAGGCCGGGTCCGAGGACGGGGCGATCGACCGGGCAGGGCAGGAGCGGATTCGGCGCGGCGGCGGTCTTCGCGGCCGCGGTCTCGTTCGGGAGCGGCGGGGCCGCGGTGGGCTCGTGACGTCCGCAGGCCGTCAAGAGTGCGAGCGTGGCGAAGCGCACGGGGCCGGAACGCCGGGGTGATCGTGGTCATTCCACGATCGGCGAGAAATCAGCTGCGGAGGGCGAGGCCGGCGTCGACCGCGGTCACGAACGGGACGAGAGACGAGCCCTCCCATGCGGCGCGGATGATCGCGATCGCGTCGGCACCGGCGGCAGCGGCGTCGCGCGCGCGCTCTGGCGTGTCGACACCACCGACGGCGACGAGCTTCGCGGTCCCGTGCGGGGCGCGCAGAGCGTCGAGGCCGAGCGCGGCCTTGCCGGGCTTGGACGGGGTCTCCCAGATCGGGCCGAGGTGCACGAGGTCGGCACCGGTCTCCGCATCGGGCGCGTGGCGCGAGACCCCGATGATGCCGCCGGGAAACTGAGCGCGCGCGTCGGCGACCGAGAGGCCATCCTCGGGCAGGTGCACGGCGATCGCCTCCGCGGCGAGCGCGACATCGACGCGGTCGTTGACGATCACCCGCGTGTAGCGGCGGGCGATGCTGATGAGCTCGAGCAGTGGCTTGCCGTCGAGGTCCTTCTCGCGCACCTGCACCAGCACGGAGCCGGGCGGGCAGCCGGCGACCGCGCGCTCGATCGCGGCGCCGAACTCCGCGGGCGTCGATCCCATCATCGTGCGATCGGTGATCGCCACGACGCGGACGGGATCGAGCACGTGCAGGCTCATTCGATCAGCCCGGCCGTGGGCGATGAAGCGTTCGCGTAGTCGCGGCGGGCCATGCGGCCCGCGAGGAACGCCTTGCGCCCACCGTCGACCGCGAGCCGCATCGCCTCGGCCATGAGCACGGGCTGCTTCGCGCCGGCGATGCCGGTGTTCATCAGCACTGCGGTGCAGCCGAGCTCCATTGCGATCGCGGCGTCAGAGGCTGTTCCGACACCAGCGTCGACGATCACGGGGATCCCGATGTTCTCGATGATCAGGCGGATGTTGTGCGGGTTGCGGATGCCAAGGCCCGAGCCGATCGGCGCAGCGAGCGGCATCACCGCGAGGCAGCCGGCTTCCTCGAGACGCTTGCACGTGATGAGGTCATCCGAGCAGTAGGGCAGGACCTTGAAGCCTTCCTTGACGAGGCGGCGCGCGGCTTCGACGGTGGCGGTGTTGTCGGGAAACAGCGTCTTCGGATCACCGATGACCTCGAGCTTCACGAGCTCGTCCATCCCGAGCTCGCGCGCGAGGTGGAGCGTGCGGATCGCTTCGTCCGCGGTGTAGCAGCCGGCGGTGTTGGGCAAGAGGATGTACTTCTTGCGATCGATCGCATCGAGGACCGTGGGCTCCTTGCTGGAGAGGTCCACGCGGCGAAGCGCGACGGTCACGATCTCGGCGCCAGAGGCAGCGAGCGCGGCGCGCGTCTCGTCGTTGTTCTTGTACTTGCCGGTGCCGACGATGATCCGCGACGTCAGCGTGCGGTCTGCGAGCTTCCAGGAGTCGTTGGTGGTCATACGTATGTCAGCCTCCGCCGACGAACGTCACGACCTCGAGCCGGTCGCCGGCAACGAGGAGTGTGGACGCATGTTGCGCACGCGGCACGATCTCGCGGTTGCGCTCGACAGCCACGGGTTTTCCCGACAGGCCGAGCTCGCCGATCAGCGCGAGGACGGTCGTGCCGTCTGCGACGGTTCTCGGCTCACCGTTGATGACCACGGAGATGGTCGTCGACATCGGGGCGGACCCTACCACCCCGGGCCCCAGAGGGTGTGATGACCATGACATCCGTGCCGTGGTCGTGATCGGTTTTGTGAAGCTAGAGTCACACTCCCGAGGGTGTTGCAGTGCGGCAACCGTCGAGAAACAGGTCCGAGGGGTGCGATCCCGTGCATCGGCACGACCCTGGCAGAACAAGCGGCTCAGTGGGTCCGTTCCACAGGAGTCAACCGAACATGACGCTAGGAATTGCTCGCCCCGCCATCGCGCCCCCCGTGTCCTCGGCCTTTCGCACGTCGATTCCGGACCCGCGCAATGGAGGCGAGGATCCCGCGCGGATTCGCGCAACCATTGCACGCGCGCCGCTGTTCGCCGCGCTGCCCATCTCGGCCATCGAGGACCTGACGGCCCGCGTCTCCGTACGCAAGGTCGCTGTAGGCTCGGCGGTCGTCGCCCAGGACGAACCGGGTGACGCGATGTTCGTCATCATGAGCGGCCGCGTGAAGGTCGTGATCTTCGGCGAGAGCGGCCGCGAGGTGACGCTGTCGCTACTTCGCTCGGGAGATTCGTTCGGCGAGATGTCGCTGTTCGATCAGGCGCCGCGCTCCGCGCACTGCCTGGCGATCGAGCCCACCACGCTGCTCGTGCTCTCGCGCGAGGACCTCATGCGCCACATGGGGGCGCACCCGCGCACCGCGGTCAACCTGCTTGGTGAGATGGCGCGCCGCCTGCGCCGCGCCGACGAGACGATCGCGCAGCTCGCGCTGTGTGACGTCAACGAGCGCCTCATCCATCGCCTCGTGGCACTCGGCCGCGAGGAGGGTGCTTCGAGCCCGGATGGACTCGTCGTACGCCGCCGCCCGACGCAGCAGGAGCTCGCGAACATGATCGGCAGCTGCCGCGAGACCATCTCTCGCGCGTTCAACCAGCTCGCGCGCGATGGTCTGATCATCCCGCGCGGTCGCTCGCTCGTCGTCACCCCCGCACTGATCGAGAAGGCCGAGAGAAAGAACAAGGCCGCTTAAGTTTCCCACTACGCTTACCTAGCTTCGTCGACGCCCTGATCGCACCGCGCGGTCAGGGCGTTCGGCGTTTCGGAGTAAGCTGCGCGCGTGGAGCGCCGTGACGACAACGGAAGCCTCGTTGGCGAAGCCGATGGGAACCCGGCGTCAGGCTGTGATGATCCAGCGGGTGCAAGTCCCGTCTCGGTAGGCACCAGAGCGCCGAGTAGCAGGC